>CAZZNG010000125.1:0-15292 GCA_964655505.1 uncultured Litorilinea sp.
GAGCTTTACCTGTGGGATGGCTTCCGCGAGTGGATCGAGCGCCGCGCCATTGACATCATCCACCCCGACCTCCTGACTTCGGGCGGCATGTTGGAAACCAAGCGCATCGCCGACTATGCCGAGCGCTATGGCATCCCGACTGCACTCCACTTTGCCGGGTCGCCAATTGCCTTTATGGCAAACGTCCACTGCGCCGCGGCCATCCCCAGCTTTGTATCGCTAGAGCATCATGGCCTGGACCTGCCCTTCTGGGAGGGCCTGGTGACCGGCCTGCCCGACAACTACATGGAGGGCGGCTATGTCACTGTGCCCGACAAGCCGGGCCTGGGCGTCGATCTCAACCTCGAAGGCATCAAAGAGAACCTGCGTCCGCCCAGCGGCCTCTTCGAGCCAACCGACGAGTGGAACACGCCGAAGCTCGGCTTCTGGCAGCCTGACCGTCGTTGGGACAAATAAGTATCCACACTGCAAGGAGCAAAAGAATGGCTCGATTTGAGCACATGAAGGGGATCTTCGGCCTTCTGCCCACACCCTATACCGAAGATTACGAGATCCACATACCGGACCTGCGCGCGGTGGCTGATTTCTGCTGCAAGAGCGGACAACATGGCATCGTCTGGCCCGTCATGGTGGGTGAGTTCTATTTCCTGGGGGAAGAAGAGCGCATCCGCGGGCTGGATGCCATCTTGGAAGAGGTCAACGGGCGGCTGCCGGTCGTCTTTGGCTGCTCCGGCGTTTCTGTGCCCCAGGTGTTGAAGTTTGCACGCGCGGCGCAAAAGGCCGGGGCGGATGCCATTATCGCCATGACCCCGGCGCGCACCAACCAGGCCATTGCCATCGAGATGTATCACCGCATGGCCGAGGTCTATGACGGGCCGATCATGGTGCAGAACGCGGACATGTACGCGCCGCTCACCGGCGAACAGATCGCCAAACTGGTCGAAGACGTGCCCTCCATCGAGTACATCAAGGAGGAACGTCAGCCAGGCCCCAAGCATATTGCCGAAGTTTATGAGATGGTCGGCGATAAGGTGAAGTGCATCTTCGGCGGTGCAGCCGGAAAATTCCTGCCCGACGAACTGCGCCGCGGCGCGAATGGCAACATGCCCGCGTGTGAAGTGGCTGATGTGCTGACGAAGATCCAAGAACTCTGGTGGGAGGGCAAGGAAGAGGCCGCACGCGAACTGCATCGCCGTCTGCTGCCGCTGATCATCCGTGAGACCCACCCCTTCATGCGCTACATCCTCAAGCGCCGCGGGGTCTTTACCTCCCTTGTCGAGCGCGCGCCCGGCGGCGTTCATGCCCTGGACGACGGCGACAAGGCCGAGATCAGCATCTTGATCGAAGCGATCAAGGACGATCTCAACGGCTACCCGTTCGGCCCCGAATAGGCCGATTCCGTCCGGCAAGCGCCCTGCGCAGCGCATGGGCCGCTCTTGCCTCTACTCGGAAGTTGCGCAACAGAACATAGTTCACCTATTGATGTACGATCTTCCCGGAAGTGTCTACGCTTCCGGGAAGATTTTATTCAACGCAGGCCGAAGATTATAGTACCCGTTGTCCGACATCATGCGGCAGGGATGCACAAGCAGCAGAAAGGAACGCTGATGAATATCTTGGTTCTGTGTGATGACAAATACCACCCCGCGGCCGTTCCCCGCAGTGGGCTGGCGCTGTTGGCCAAAGGGGAATTCGCCGTGACTTTCCTTGAAAATGGGCGCGACTGGGCGACATGGCGTCTTGCCAACATCGATGTCATCCTGCTCACCAAGGCGAACCATGTTTCAGCTACGGATACGGACCCCTGGATGACTGACGCCGTGGCGCGCGAACTTTATGACTTTGTCGCGGGGGGCAAGGGGCTGCTGGCGGTTCATTCGGGCACAGTCGGCTATAACGACATTCCGCTCATTCATGGAATGTTGGGCGGCGGCTTTGTCAAGCACCCGCCCCAATGCACCGTCGCGATCGAGCCTGCGCGCCACAACCGGCTGACAACCGGGCTGGCTCCGTTCGCCGTCCGCGACGAACACTATATGATGACGCCTTTGGCCGATGATGCGGAAGTCTTTGTAACCACGCACTCGGAACATGGCCGCCAGCCGGGGGGCTGGCTGCGCTATGAAGGCGCGGGGCGCGTCGGTGTGCTGACGCCGGGGCACAACCTGGAAGTCTGGCTGCACCCCACCTTTCAGCAGCTACTGAAGAACACCCTGCATTGGTGTGACGGACGCGGTCCCCAGCGTGAACTTGAAGTGAGCGTGAATGCTTGAGGCAAGCACAGGTGAAAAACAACAGCCCGGAAACTCGCAACGTTTCCGGGCTGTTGTTTTTGCGGTCGCCTTTGTGTGTATCTTGATCTCCATCGCGCGCTTGTGGCGTGATAGATGGCTGCCCCGCGCGGCTTTGTTATAGTAGGGCTAGGTAGACCAGTTTGCGGGCTTTTCCCCTTGGTCTACAGATGGTCTTACCCCTGAAGCCTGTAGGCGGGCATTTCTCCCAGCCGCAGCACCTGTACAAGCGAACCAAGCAAAGTGGATGCATGGCCTCGCACGGCTCGATGCACACCGGCAGGGCTGCGTGCAGCGGAAAGGAATCTGAGATGAGTCAAGACACAAATGAGAGCGAACGCGATGAGCGCGAACGTTACGAAGATTGGCAAACCGCGCAAGAAGGCGAGGAGTTGATTCTGCCCAACGACGAGGTGAGCCTTGAAGAGTTGGAGGAAGCGGAATTTGGGATGCCCGCTGACGTCTATGACGGCGATTTGCGCCACACGCAAGACGGCGACGGCAGCACCGACGACCCACACCAGGCGCAGGAGCAAGGACTGGTCTACAACCCGCCCACCGACCCGCCGGTGATCCCCTCGGACGATGGGCAAAATGTTGAGATCGCGGCTGGCTTTGCCAACACGGTAGAGGATGATGGCATTGAAGCCTATGACCTGCCTGACGAGGTAGACGACAACGACCTGGACATCGAAGAGGATTTGTACACCGCGCTGCGCATCAACAGCGAGACGAGCACGCTGGAGGATATCTACTTGAGCGTGCGTGACGGCATTGTCTTCTTGGCCGGAACTGTGCCGACCGAAGATGATATTGCGCACGTTGAGCATGTCGTACGCTCGCACGAGGCAGTGCGAGATGTACGCAATGGGCTAGAGTCAAGCGTTTAGCCCTATCCATTAGGGGTTCACCTTCCCGGAAGCTCTGCCTTCCGATTGATAGAGCGCAGCAATCAAAAAACGGGACGATGTGGTGAACCCACATCGTCCCGTTCTGTATCAACTCCGCTGCATCAACTCAACAGCGTGCGTTGCTCGCCCAACGCTTAGTCACCGTCCCAGTCGAAGCCAAGGTCACGCCAGAAGTCGCGGATCCCTTCGCCAAAGTCAGAGCCAATTGGCTCGCCTTCCGGATAGGTCGCGGGGTCGAAACGAGGCGCACTGCTGAGAGCCTCTGGATCAACTTCGCCCTCGAACGTAATCTGTTCGGCCTGGCGGTCATAGGTCAGCGCTTGAATCGGCACAACGAACGGGCCTTCTACGCCCATGGCGTCATCGGCAACCAGCGCGTATTCTGCTTGACCGGTTTGCAGGTTGATCAACACGTCTGTTACGCTCGTCTGCAAGTCGCCCCAACCGAGCATCGGGAAGCCGATCAAGTTGCTCGCCCAGACAGTGTTCGCAGATTCGCGGGTTGTCGTGTCCGGTGCGTCAGCGCCAACGCTCGTCCAATACTCGTCAAGCTGGACACCCCAGTTGGGATCGTCGAAGTTCGGCCAATCGTCGTCTACCTCAGGATAGGCGTCCAGTTCCTCCTCGGCCATGGTCAGGTACATACCGCCATCTTCGCCGATGGTAAAGGCGCTGAGGGGCAGGTAGATGTCACGGTCGCCCAAGTCCAAGAATCCGCCATACTCGACGGCCAGGAAGAGTACCGCGCCGTCGTTCAAGTCAATCAGCAGATCCTCGATATCGCCGATGTCTTCGCCCTCGACATTCTCAAAATCGTAATCGGTGAGGGTCGAAGCGCGCACATAGCTATCAGGGGCGTTGGTCACGCCCACCAAACCGCCGGCAGCGGCTGCGGCTGCTGCACCTGTTGCGCCCGCGCCTTCCTCCTCAGGAGCCGGAGTTGGGGTCGCTTCTGCGCCTTCGGTTTCGGTCACGCCCTCAGTCTCGGTCACGCCTTCGGTCTCGGTGGCGTCATCCGTTTCGGTGATCACACCCGTGTCGGTCATGACATCGGTATCAGTGATAACCTCAGTGACAATCGTTTCAGTCACCAATTCGGTCTCGGTAATCACCTCGGTGTCGGTCATGACCTCCGTATCGGTGATGACTTCGGTCTCGTCGGCCTCTTCTGCTTCGTCAACCACTGTTGGCTCAGCTTCTTCGACGACTTCCTCTCCAGTGTCTTCCGTGTCGGTGATGACAGCCCCGCCATCGGTTGTCGTACCATCGGTTACAGTCGGGCTGCTCTCGCCACAGGCGCTAAGTATCAGCGCCAGGCTAAGCCCTAGACTGAGTAGAACTGTACGCATGCCAATGCGTGCCGAGCGTTTTCGCGTCTCTTGATCCAACATAAACTCCTCCTAGTTCGTTGTGTAGCCACCGATACACATGCTTGAACTCTCATATAATCTGTCTGGTCTGCTCTATCGTGGCGCTTGATTGCGCTGCGCCACATCATCTGTGAACTGCCGACTGCAATCTTGTATGAGGCTGTGTTCGCGGGTGGCAACGCGAAACGCCGCAAACTCACGGTTCAGAGCGTAACAAATCCACTCACCCCGCTCCATCCATAGCGGTACACTGGGCAGGTAGAGCGTGAGGTATACCCTCTTCTCCTGTAATTTGGATTCAGGTTGCATATTGTGAGCGGCAGCCCCATCCTTGCGTGCGATTCCTCATTTTTCTAGTTGGTCAATACGGCCGGTTGTCAATACAGGAATTGCCGCAAAACAGCCCGGCCCAAAACAAAGGCGGGATGGATAAGCCTCATCCATCCCGCCTTTGTTTATTCTTCCTGATGGCTGCCGCCGAGCCACGGAATCACCGCAGAGAACCACTCCGGAGAATTACCACAGGGAATTCTGCCGAGAATTTTGCGCGGCCAGCGACAACCCGCTACCCAGCAGCCGCAGCTGCGCGGCTGCTTGCCTTACCCTCTTTGCCCGCCGGAAAAATCACAACGGCAACTATTCCGTGATCGCTTCCGTATCGTCAATGGCCTCGGTATCCGTCATCGCTTCCGAATCGTCGACGCCCTCAGTTCCGGTCATTTCATCGGTCCCACCGACATCTTCGGTTCCAGTCATTTCGTCGGTCCCGGTGATCTCGCCGGTGTCGGTGACATCTTCGGTTTCGGTCATTTCGTCGGTCTCACCGACATCTTCGGTCTCGGTCATCTCGTCGGTCTCACCGACATCCTCGGTCTCGGTCATCCCCTCAGTTTCGTCAACCGCAGGCTCTTCGGCCTCTACCGTTGGTTCTTCCACTGGTTCTTCTTCCGCTGGCTCTTCAGCCGGGGTTTCGGCTGCAGGCGTTTCGCCAGCGGGAGGCGTGTCGCCAGGAGCGCCGCCAGTGTTACAGGCCGCCAGAATCAGCATGGCGCTTAGGCTGGTGCTGAGTAGCAAGGCTCGCAGACCCAACTTCACAGAATGTTTCTTCTGCTCCATCTTGAAATCTCCTCCTATGATGTGGCTACCACTGTCTACTTGTTTGGCGTGTACAAATGTTCATCCGAGGGGTTGATGATTCATCGGTTACCTTGATCGCGTTCGCGGGTAGCACTTACGAACTGATCAAAAAAAATAACCACTCCCAGTAACTCTAAGCATGAGATACCGTTCCCGCCATCTATCTAGATATAGATGACTGATATAGGTGTACGGTACAGGTGTGACATCTACCTACCTGCATTTCAAGGCCCATTTTCTGTCACTGTCTGTGGCACATCCAGAGGGGAGCGTGCAAGAGGAAAGGCTGCGGCCAGGAAGCCGACTAGGTCGACCTATATCCTATTTATATCCTTTGAGGACGTTCACTGTACAAGAGGGGAGAAAATTACTCCGGGCTGCGGCTGTTTGCGCAAGCGTAGGCATGGACTGTGTGTAGGCTGTGTAATGTAGTGTAAGGAAATATTGCAAGGGGTGCGGGGGTGAACTGCTAGGGAGGACACGGCTCGAACGCGCTTCGAGCCGTGTTGTTGGTCTGTACCTTACTCTGTGTCTCGCCTTGTATCTTTATCTTGCTTTGTACCTTGCCCTGTACCTTGTCCTATGTTTACCCTGATCCTTTTACCCTGTCATCTTGTTCTACAGCTTGCAGAAAGGGCGCATCCGGCTACAGCGCGTTCAGTTCGGCACGCACATCGGGCGCAAGCGTGATTTGTTCTGCTGCAAAAGCCTGATCCACCTGCTGCGGCGTGCGCGCGCCGATCAACACACAGGTGATCCCCGGCTGGCCGATGACCCACGCCAGCGACAACAGGGGCATGGGGATGCCAAGCGCCTCCGCCTTGGCGCGCACCCCTTCCACCACTTGCCAACCCCGTTGGGTGAAGTAGATGTTTTGATGGCCCGGCTTCACGTCAAAGCGCGAGCCTGCGGGCACAGCGCCCCCCTCGCGATACTTGCCGGTTAAGAAGCCCGCGCCCAGCGGGCTGTAGGAGATCACGCCGATCTGCTGGTCGGCGCAAAGCGGCAGCAGTTCTTGTTCGATGCCGCGCTCAACCAAGTTATAGTTGGGCTGCACAGACTCCATGCGCGCCCACCCCTGTTTGTCTTGCAGCCACAGCGCCTTGCACAGTTGCCAAGCGGCATAGTTGCTGCACCCGACATAGCGCGCCCACCCGCGCGCCACGACTTGATCCAGCGCTTCGAGCATCTCTTCCAGCGGCACGTCGGGGTCGAAGCGGTGTAGCTGAAAGAGATCGACGCGGTCGGTCTGCAAGCGGCGCAAACTTGCCTGGGCCGACGCGAGGATGCGCTCGCGTGTGAGGTGGCCGCTCACTTTGGTGCACAGCACGACTTGCTCGCGCGCGCCGCGATCTTTGAGCCAGCGACCGACCACCTCTTCCGATTTCCCCTCGGCGTAGGCTTCTGCTGTGTCAAAAAGGTTGATGCCGTGTTCGCGCGCCCGATCCATCACGGCAAACGAGGCTGCTTCGTCGATCTCCCGGCCAAAGGTGACACAGCCAAGCCCGATTGAGCTGACTTGCAACTCCGAGCGACCCAAGCGGCGCATTTGCATGAACAAGTTCCCTTTCTGCTGGCGTGATTGCTGGTGCTGGGATGGTATCAACTTGCCTGATCGCTGTCAACCAACGGCTGTCAGTTGACAAGACGCAAGCCTGCATAGTAAATTTGCCTGGTATTACCACCAGGCCAAGCACACTTCTCCCTCGATCCCGATACCATGTCTATTTACTTGCCCGCCCACTGCCAAGCAGGAGAGATTTGGGACCATGCGCGCCAACAGGGCACGAACAGGGCCGATGCGAACAGGCTGGACGATTTCCCGCCCGCTGGCGATACCCTGGCTTTGGCAGCCCTGGAAGCTCTCCACTTTGACATTCAAGTTAGTCACGGAGGTTTGTTTTGAGCGTTGAACCGATGGGTTTAACCATGACCGTTGTGAACGCGGACCGTCTGCGCGATTTCGCCACAACCGTGTTGACGCGGGTCGGCGTTCCAGCCGATCAGGCCGCCGACGCTGCCAATGTGCTGCTCTGGGCGAATTTGCACGGAGTGGACACCCACGGCGTGCGCAACTTGAAGCCGTTCTATGTGGATCGCATCTTGAGCGGGCGCGTCAACCCCAAGCCGAACTTCCACATGGAGTATGAGACGCCCCTCACTGGCCGCGCCAATGCCGACAGCGGGTTGGGCTTGGCCGCGGGCTGCTGGGCCATGCGCCAGGCGATTGCCAAGGCCAAAGACCACGGCATCGGCCTAATCTCCATCCGCCACTCCAACCATTTTGGCGCGGCGGGCTACTTTGCCATGCAAGCCGTCCCGCATGACATGATCGGCGTGGCGCTGACCGGCTTCATGTCGCCCAAGGGGATGGAGTCCGGCGTGCTGCCCGCCAACGGCAAGCGGCCCATGCTTTCAACCAATCCCATCAGCTTTGCCGCGCCGACCCGCTCTGCAGACCCCTTCCTGCTGGACATGGCGACATCGATCTCGCCCATGAATCGGGTGTGGCTCTACAAAGAGTTGGGCAAGGTCTTGCCGCTGGGCTGGGGGCTGGACGGGGACAGCCAGCCGACGACCGACCCGGCGGCACTGCGCGCGCTCTTTCCGTTGGGCGGTTCGCTGCTGACCGGCGGCCACAAGGGCTATGGCCTGGCGCTGGTGGTGGAGATTCTCTGCGCGCAGCTATCCGGCGGCTTCGGCCCCAGTGAAGAAGCCGGTGAAGAAGGAAGTGATGAAGGCTATACCCAACGGGGGGATGCCCATTTCTTCGCCGCCATCCGTGTGGATATGTTCCGCCCGGTGGATGAGTTCAAAGAGAGCATGGACGCGATGATCGACGCGCTGCATCAGGCCGAACCCATGGGCGACGAAAAGGTCATCGTTCCCGGTGAACCCCAGCACGCCACCCGCCGTGCGCGCCAAGAGAGCGGCGTGCCCCTCGCGCCCAACGTGGTCGAGGATCTGACGACGCTTTCGCAAACCTACGACGTGCCGCTGCCCTGGGATTGAACTGTGGTAAACTAGCCTTGCGCCTGTGCGCCCTGGCGCGTTCCTCTGTGCGGTTCAATTCTCACTTAGATAGGTTACCAGAGACAGGTTATGCAGGTGGCTTATGCCTGATTTCAAAGTAGGTTCAATCGATCATGTAGAGTTGTTCGTGCCCGACCGCTATGCTGCGGCTGCATGGTATGAGCGCGTCTTTGGCCTGACGATTGTGCCTGGGTTCGAGCATTGGGCTGAGTCCACAGGCGGCCCGTTGATGATCAGCAGTGACGGCGGCGCGACCAAACTGGCGCTCTTCGAGGGGGAACTGCCCAGCGACGGCCCGCGCACCGGCTTTCAGCGCGTCGCCTTCCAGGTAGACGGGCCGGGTATGCTTGCTTTCTTGGACCGACTGGGCGAATTGGAATTGAACAATCGCCACGGCGAACGCCTGACCCGCAGCCAGATCGTGGATCACGACGGCTCATGGTCGATCTATTTCAGCGACCCCTGGGGCAACCGCTTCGAGATCACCACCTATGATTATGCGTGGGTGAAGGGGCAACTGGCGCGGCAGTAAACGGCAGATAAGATCTTCCCGGAAGCTCCAAGCTTCCGGGAAGATCTTTGGATCATCAACTCAGAACTTACCTACCCACTCCCATGACAGAAAGGTTCCCTACATGACCCCTCCCCATTCGGCCCGGCTGCCGATTGGTCTTTGCATCTTTGGCATCGCCTACAGCGCGGGCTATGTAGGGCGCAGCACGCCGCGTGCCAACCCGACACCGCTTGACGCCCAGCGCTTCCTCGAATTGGCCGCAGCCTATGGGCTGAGTTCGGTCGAACTGCCATTGGCCTACATCGCAGCCGACGAAGACCCAGGCGCACTGGCCGCGTATGCGGAACAAGCCGCGGGGTTGGGTTTGCAACTGGTTAGTGCCGGGCCAGCCATCGAAGTGGATGCGTTCAAGCGCCATTTGGAACTTATCGCGCCGCTCGGCGTTAAAGTTGTGCGCTGTACGCTCAGCGGCATTCTCTGCGGTGACCGGGAGCCAATCGGCGGGCTGCGCGGCTGGCGCGCCCACCTGGCCGAGATGGCGAATCGTCTGAGCGAGATTGCGCCTATGGCCGCGGATCTGGGCATCCGCATTGGCGTGGAGAACCACCAAGACGCCACCTCGTCCGATCTGGTCTGGCTGTGCGAGACGGTGGGCAGCCCCGCGGTGGGCGTCACGCTCGACACGGGCAACCCGCTGGCTGTGGCCGAAGACCCGGTGCGCTTTGCCGAACGCATCATGCCCTATTTGGTGCATGTGCATCTCAAGGATTATCGTATGGCGGCAACACCCGAGGGCTACCGGCTTTTCCACTGTCCCATCGGCGCGGGTGTGGTCGATTTTGCCGCCCTCTTCCGCCTCTTTGACACCAAGCCGGAGGTGCTGCGCCATATTGAAATGGCGGCTCTGGGCGAGCGACATATCCGCATCTTGGATGAAGCATGGTGGGCGGGCCACGAGCCGCGCGACGCGACCGAACTGCTGGCTGTGCTGCGGCTGTGGCGCAATGCTGAAACCGGCGTCGAGTGGCGAACGCCGTGGGAGACGGGCGACGACGACACGCTGGCCGCGTGGGAGATGGTGCGGCTGGAGGAGAGCATCAAGCGCATGCGCCTGGCCTGCGAAGGGGCACGCTCATCCACAACCCCGGCTGCCCTCTAGCGGATGGCGCTTGCGCTCGCCTGCAAAGATGACCAAAATAGATGGACAAAATAGAGCAGAACGAGGAATTCGAGGAAGCAAATGAAAGATCTACGTGTTGGCTTGATGGGGGTGGGCGGCGTTTGCGCCTTTGTCCACTATCCTGGCCTGGAGCGTATTCCCGGCGTGGAGATCGCAGGGCTGTGTGACCCGGACGCGGATCTGCTGGCCCAACGCCAGCGAGAATGGGAAGTGGATCATATCTACCAAGATAGTGAAGCCTTCCTGGCTGAAGTCCAGCCCGATGCGGTGGTCATCGCTACGCCCAACAAGTTTCACAAGCCGCTCATCTTCCAGGCGCTCGACGCGGGGTGTCATGTCCTGTGTGAAAAGCCCCTGGGCATGAACTTGGCCGAAACCATCGAGATCTATGAACGAGCCAAGGCATCGGGCAAGGTTCACATGATGGCCTTCACCTATCGCTTTGTGCCCGCGCTGCACTACATTCGCCATCTGGTCCACAGCGGCGAGTTGGGTGAAATCCGCCACGCCCGCTTCCAACGTCTGCAAGATTGGGGCGAAACCGCCATCGGCTGGCGGCAGTACAAGGATATGGCCGGGTCGGGCGAACTGGGCGACATGGGCATCCACCGTCTCGACTTTGCCATGGACATCCTCGGCCCCATCGCTTCCGTTGCCAGCGCCAAGAAGCAACTGGCCGAGCGCACCCAGACCCGAGACGGCCAAACAGTCCCGCGCCAAGATGTAGAAGATTGGATCGCGTGGATCGCCGAATTCGACAGCGGCACGACCGGCGTCTTTGAGATGGGCAAACTGACAAAGGGCTATGGCCCCAAAGGCGATCACGACCTGGCCGAATTCAACGGGACAAAAGCATCGGCAGTCTATCGCCTGCACGAGCCATATCAAATCCTCTTTGGCGAACGGGGCGAACCCTATCGCAGCGTGCCTGTGCCGGAGGAATTCCTCAAGCGGCCCGGCTCGCCGCGCAACGCCACCGAGGGCGACCCTGCCCAGGTTTTCCGCTTTGACCAAGCGTGGGAGTTTGTCAGCGCCATCCGCGAGGGGCGGCCCGCAGTGCCTTCTTTCTATCAAGGGGTGCTGGCTCAGGCTGTGGCCGATACCCTCTTGCAGGCAGCGGAGGAACGGCGCTGGCTCGACGTGCCCAAAGTCCCGGCCTAGGCCGCGGGCACACCCGACCGGATCTCGTTGTAGACGGGGCGAACCTTACTGACGTTGGCCCCTGTCACACGATAGTTAGGGGTGACAGCCGTCACGCAGCGGTTGTCGCCCTTTTTCGTAGGAGCAGAAAGGAGCCGGCGGTGACAGCACCCAACCGTGAAACCGTCGATGAAACGATCGATTGGCTGGTCGAACAGTCGATGCTGGAGCAGGTGAAGCAGATTGCCCCGCGCTATTCGGGCAGCGGGGCGCTGTGGCGGCATCCCTATGCCGAGTGTCAACCGCGTGCGGCCTCTGCCCTCGCGTCGGCCTGGTTCACTTCGTACCCTGCTTCGATCATCACGCGCGAGGGTGAATCGGTCTTGGCGACCTTGAGCGATGACGAGTTATGGCGCTGTTTGGCCGAGATTGGCATCCGCGGGCTTCACACAGGGCCGATGAAGGTCGCGGGCGGGCTGCGCGTGCACGATCGCGAGTTCACGCCAACGGTTGACGGCTACTTCGACCGCATCGGCCTGGCGATTGACGAGCGCTTCGGCACGATGGACGAGTACATCGCCATGTATACGCGCGCCGCGTCCCACGGCGCGATCATCATTGATGATATCGTCCCGGCCCACACCGGCAAAGGGGCCGATTTCCGCCTGGCCGAAATGGGCTACCAGGACTATCCGGGCCTTTATCATATGGTGGAGATCGCGCCGGAGGATTGGTCGCTGCTGCCCGATGTGCCGCCGGGCCGCGACTCGGTTAACTTGTCCGAGGCGGTTGTCGACACGCTGGCGGAGAAGGGCTATATCGTCGGGCGGCTGACGCGCGTGATCTTCTATGAGCCGGGCGTCAAGGAGACCGATTGGAGCGCGACCGATGTCGTCGTCGGCGTGGACGGCAGGCCGCGGCGCTGGGTCTATCTGCACTATTTCAAAGAGGGCCAGCCCTCGCTCAATTGGCTCGACCCTTCTTTTGCCGCGCAGCGGTTGGTCATCGGCGATGCGCTGCATGCCCTGGGCACGCTGGGCGCGCGCATGTTGCGGCTGGATGCCAACGGCTTCCTCGGCATTGAGCGCCGCCCCGATGGCCCGGCCTGGTCCGAAGGTCACCCGCTTTCCATTACGGCCAACCAGTTGATCGCGGGCATGGTGCGCAAGGTGGGCGGCTATACCTTCCAAGAGTTAAACTTGAGCGTGGACGACATCGCGGCCATGTCCAACGGAGGGGCTGATCTCTCCTATGATTTCATCACGCGGCCTGCCTACCATCACGCGCTGGTGACGGGCGACACCGAATTTCTGCGCGTGATGCTCAACACCATGCATCTCTACGGGATCGACCCCGCGTCGCTCATCCATGCGCTGCAAAATCATGACGAATTGACGCTGGAACTGGTCCACTTTTGGCAGCTTCACGCCAATGATCTCTATCGCTTTCGCAATTCGGGGTGGACAGGGCTTGAACTGCGCGAGCTAATTCGCAACGAAATGTACACCAGCCTCACCGGCGACAATGCGCCCTACAACCTGCCCTTTGTCACCAATGGCGTCGCCTGTACCACGGCCAGCTTCATTGCCGCCGCGCTGGGCATCCGCGACCTGGACCGCATCACGCCTGACCAGGTGGAGCAGATCAAACAGGTGCATCTGCTCTTGGTGATGTACAACGCCTTTCAGCCGGGCGTCTTTGCCATCTCCGGCTGGGATCTGGTCGGCGCGCTGACGCTCGACCCCGCGTCGGTGGCCGAGATGATGGGCGACGGCGACACACGCTGGATCGGGCGGGGGGCCTATGACTTGGTCAATGTCAACCCCGCTGCGGAACGGTCGCAGGCGGGCCTGCCGCGCGCCCGCGCCCTCTATGGCCCCATCAATGAACAACTGCGCCACCCCAATTCGTTTGCCAGCCAACTGCGGCAGATATTGGATGTTCGCCAGCGTTATCGCATCTATGCCGCGCACCAGCTACAAGTGCCCGATCCCATCCATCCGGGGCTGTTGGTCATGGTGCATGAACTGCCCGATGCGCTGCACAAGCAAGTGACAGTGCTCAACTTCAGCCCGGAGCCAATCCAGGAGGTAGTTCATCTGGAGCATGGGCAGTCGGGCGTGATGATCGACATGTTTACCGGCGACGTCGTGGGGCGGCTCAACATCAGCGGTGACCTGCCCGTCGAGATCGACGGCTACAATGGCGCGTCGTATCTGCTCGGCCAGTCTATCCCTTAGAAAGTAGGAGGCAGAAAGTAGAAGATAGAAGGCAGAAGGCGCGGGCGGTTATGACAGGTCTTGTTGGGTGTTGAATACCTTAACCGGGGCAGGGGAAAGATCGCTGTCCGTCTTTTGGTCTGTCTCCAGAGTCGGACTCGATAGGGGCACTGTGTCCATGGTCAGCATCACCGTCAGCCAGTGAGTTTCAGGGTGGCTGGCGAGGATCATCACCACGATGACGGTCAAGGGGATGGCAAGCACAAAGCCCAGCGGCCCCAGCACCCACGCCCAAAAGAGCAATGAGGCCAACGCCACTGCCGGTGCAAGGTTCAGCCCTTGCCCCATCATGGCCGGGGCCAGCACATTCTCCACACTGACGTTGATGACGACCACGCCGACGACCACCAGCACCGCGGCCAAAGGCCCAAACTCCGCCAGCGCCAACAGCACGGGCGGTACAGACGCCAACCCAAGCCCCACATACATGATAAAACTCAGGAAAAAGGCGAGGATGCCCCACAGCAGCGCCAGATCGACGCCGAGGATAAAGAGCCAAATGGTGATGCCCGCGGCGACGATCAGGTTGACGCGCACGCGGATGGAAAAGAAACTCGCCACACGTTGGGCGACTTGCACCGCTTGGATCTCGAGCAGGCTGTTGGGTCCCCATTCGCTGCTTAGGCGCGTGGACATGTGGGTCGCTTGGAGCAGGAAAAAGACCGTCGAGACGAGTACGTAAAAGCCGGTGAAGACCAGCGAGCCTGCATTCGTCACCAAGCGTGCGCCCGTTGTGATCAACATCTGCCGGTCGAGCAGTTCACGCGTTAACAGCGTGGGCACATCCACCCCGACGCGTGCCAGCAGGATTTCCACATCGGTACGCAGATCGACGAGCCGGTTGGCATAGGTGAATAGGTTGGTGCGTAGTTGGGCCAAAGAGATCCAGAGCAGCGCAAGCACCCCAGACCCCACAGCCAACACCCCCAACACCATGATCGACACAGCCAGCCAGGTCGGCAGTCCCCGGCGCAGCAGCCACTGATACGGTTGATAGAGCAGGGCAGCCAGAAAGAGCGCCAGCAGCAAGGGGCTGACGATGGGCGAAGCCGCGCGCATCCCCGCGATGACGATCACAAGGCATGCACAGACGATGAGGGTGCGGGTTAGGGGTGAAATGCGAGTCGCATTCATCAAGATAGTGGCCTCCGGCTAGGGCTATTATAGCCGTGTGCCGGAGGCCATGCAACCGCTAAACGCGATGTAACTTTCCGAAAGCTGAGAACTTTCGGGAAGCTGGGCAATAGCTTACGCTTCGAAATACTGCTTCAACGCGGCCAAGCCCTCTTGGATCGACGGCACGTCGATGCCCGAATAGGCCAGCCGGATATAGTGGTTCTTTTCGCCCGCCACAGGCCGCCCAAAGTGCTTGCGCGTGCAGAACGATACATTGGCTTGGGTCAGCGCCTCGTCCATCAACTGATTTACGTCGCTGAT
>CAZZNG010000126.1:0-15228 GCA_964655505.1 uncultured Litorilinea sp.
GCGGCGCTCGATCCACTCGCGGAAGCCATCCCACAGGTAAAGCTCTTCCCCCGCGGCCACCGGCACTTCAATAGCATCAGTGACCTGCTTGTGGCCATCAATGTCCCACCAGGGCATTGGATCTTCGAACCAGGACAGCGCATAGGGTTCGAGCGCGCGGCCCAGGCGAATCACTTCCTTGGCCGTCATCATGCCGTGGCCGAAGTGGTCGGTGCAAAGCTCCACGTCGTAGCCGACGGCATCGCGAATCGCCTTGACCACCTCCACAGCGCGTTCGATGCCGCGGTCGGTGACGCGCGCGTTCGAGCCTGTGCCCGGTGCACGCCAGCGCTTGCCCAGCGGGTACTCGTCGATCGCCAGGGAACCGACCGTGCCGCCGGGTACGTCCGCAAAAAGCTGCGGGCGGATGTCGAACTTGATGAAGGTGAGGCCCATCTCCTTGCGCTCTTTGACGCGCTTGGCATAGCCTTCGGGCGACGGGTCTTCGGGCGCAGGGGTGTCTGCGTAGAGACGCACCTTGTCGCGGTACTTGCCGCCCAGGAACTGATAGCAGGGCACGCCGTAGACCTTGCCGATCAGATCCCACAGGGCGATCTCAAGGCCGGAGACGCCGCCCCCTTCGCGTCCCCAGTTGCCAAACTTCTTGATGGCACGGAAGATCATGTCGATGTTGCAGGGGTTTTGGCCCAACAACATGCTCTTGAACTGCAGCACGTTTTCCTTGTGACCAGCATCGCGCACTTCGCCAATGCCGTAGACGCCCTGGTTGGTGTCGATGCGGATGATCGGATAGTCGTAGTTGCTGGCGACAACCGCCACGCGCAAATCCGTGATTTTTAAGTCGGATGGGCGCGAATAAGTATTCACGGCATTCTCGACTTGGCCGATTGCCGCATTTTGCTCGGATTTACTTGCCACAAGTGGTCCTTTCATAGCTTATCTGAGGTTGCACTGCGCCCATATTGTATGCTGATTCTTGCTTTATGATCAACCTGTAGGCCGCACGGGTGGCGGGCGTGGCTGCCTGCTGTGCAAGGCGCGGACGCGCGCCGCGCCCCATCCAACAGTGCAGCGCAGGCGAGTTGACGCGGGTAGACGAGTGGGGTACAAGTATGCTCGCCAGGCGTTAAACAGGTACTGCTGGCTTCTTCATTTTTCCTATTCTTCATCCACCCTATTTAGCGATTCAGCCGGAAAGGATCCTCATGGCTGCTTTGGACCCGCTGCACCGCACGCCATCCCCACGTTCATCAGGCGATCTCCTGCCGCGCCGCTTGCGTCTGGCGGGTGCGCTGCGCAAGACCGGCGCGCTGGTGCTTGCGCTGGCCGCGGCCCTCTGGCTGGCGGGGCTGCGCGTTGGGGCTGCGCCTGCCCAACAAGCCCCCCCCATCAGCCCGCTGCTCCTGCCGGTTTCGCCCTTAGCAGGCGCTGCGCTGCCCAGTTTGGAAGGCACAGTGGTCGTATCCGGCAGCGCCACGCCGCTGGCAGGTATCGAGATCACCGCGTATCAGCACGAGGCGGCAAGTTGGCGACCCGTGCGGCGCACCACCACCGATGACAACGGCGTGTATCGCTTTCCGCGCATGAGCGCGGGCGTCTATCGGCTCTTGGCCGACGATCCGTTCGACAGCTATGCCCGCATCTACTATCCAGCCGCGCCCCAGATCGATCTGGCCGCCAATGTCGTGCTGATGGCCGAGCCGGTGACGGGCGTCGATCTGGCGCTCGCGCCGGGCGGCACGCTCTCCGGCACAATCTCCTGGCGCGATGGGCCTGCGCCTTTCGACGTGGAGGTGATCCTCTACCGCTGGCGTGAGACAAGCGGCCCCACACCGGACGCGGTGGAAAACAGCGCGCTCGCCATCTACTGGGATACGGTCGCCAGCATCGAGGATCGGACCGAGCCGGAAAGCAACACGCTTGATTTCAACTTCCGCGGTCTGCCCGCGGGGCTGTACCGCCTTTGCGCCTTGGGCCGCAGCCTCGTGGAAAACCGCAGCGAGTGTTACGCGGATGCGCTGTTGGGCCGTTTGGCGTCGGGCATTGTGCTGGAGAGCGGGCGCACGGTGACCGGCCTTGACATCGACCTGGGCGAAAGCGCGGATGCTGTGCGCTTGACCGGGCAGGTGCGAACCGAAGACGGCACGCCCGCGGCCGGGGTTGAAGTCACCCTAGTGCCCCAAGGCACGCAGGAATTTGGGCCTGCGCCGAGCAGCGAACAGACCTCGACCGACGCCAACGGTGTCTACACTTTTACACGGCTGATCCCCGGTGCGTATACCTTGACGCTAGACGACATAGACGAGCGGCGCTATTTGCCCTTGACCTATACCGAGGCCGAAAACCCAACTGTACCGGCTGTCCTGGGCTTGACGCCAGGCAGCAATGTTGTGATCGATGCCATCGTCTCGCCCGCGGCCATCATCAGCGGCTATGTGACCCTGGGGGAGACGATTCCAGGCATCAACGGCCAGGTCTACCCCTATCGCCAGGAAGGCGATCAGTATGTGCCGCTGAACTTGGTCAACATCGATCCGGCTACGGGTGCGTTCCGTGTGGCTGGGCTGGACGCGGGCACGTATGTGCTTCAGGTGCAGTTGCAGCCAGAAGGAAGCAACGTCTCCTTCTTCGTGGGCGGCGCGGACGCTGCCCAGGCAACGCCCTATGTGTTGGCCGCGGGCCAACAGATCACCGATACAGTGCTTGACGCAACGGCTGCTTTTGACGCGCTGCCTTTCGGCATGATCTCCGGCACAGTGACGCTGGACGGCGCGCCCCAAGCGGGCATCCGCGTCGAGTTGTACCGTTCACCCGACCGCAGCCGCGTGCCCCCGCCCACGGTCATCGCACAGACCAACGCAAACGGGCGCTTTCAGGCCGCCTACCTGCCGCGGGGCGACTATCTGGTCGGCTTTGTCGATCCCAACGGCATCCATGCCACCGTCTACTATCCGAATCAGCCGGTCTTTGCCCAGGCGCAGCCCCTGACCATCGGCCAGCCGGAAGCGGACAAGCCCAACAAGGCCTATGTTATCGGCAATGTGGATGCTGCGCTCGCCCTGGCCGGTTCGATTGCGCGCACAGCGCAGCGCGGCGACGGCATGCCGCTGGTCGATGTGGAGGTGGTTTTGTTCCGCAGTGTGGATGAACAAGGCTTTGCCCACCAGGGGACAACTCGCACAGACGGTGATGGCGTCTACCGTTTCAGCGGGCTGCTACCGGGCAGCTACCGCGCCTGCATCTTGATCCCCGCGGCGGCGGGCCAAGATTGCGCGGATGTGGGGTTGGAGGGCCAATCTTTCAGCATCAACGTCTTGGCAGGGGTCGCCAGCACCGGCGTCGATACCGTTCTGGAGGGTGCGCCCGAAGCAGCACCGGACACGGCACCAGACTCGGCCCCAACATCGGACGACACCCTACCTGATGACACGCTACCCGATGACACGCTGCCCGATGATGCGACACCTGACGACGCAGAACCGGACACACAGCCAGCGCCATAGCCTTAGAGAAAGAACTTCCGGGAAGCTTTGGGGCTTCCCGGAAGTTTTACAGCATTACTTGAAGGGATCGACCAGGCGTCTACTCACGCTCTAAGAGCGGCAAGAAGACCTTGTTCTGGACCGGCTGAACGCCAGGGTCTGAACCAGTCGGAACCCCAACCGCGATGGTCCGAACAGCCGCGACGCTGCCCGCGGCGTTGGCCGCGGTGACGCTGACGGTGTACGTGCCCGATGTGGTGTAGACGTGGACAGCCGTCAAGGTCACGTCGAGCACGGCATCGGTGCTTGTCGCGCTCACGGGCAGGTCACAGGTTTGGCTTGTGCCGTCGCCAAAGTCCCACTCACAGCTATCGACCGGCCCCAACCCCAAGCTAGCCGTAAAGGTCAACGGCTCGCCCGCGGCCAGTTCGCCCTCTACGTGGATCAGCGTCTCTTGGGGATTCTGCGTGAAGGTCGCGGTCACCTCGCGCGAGCCTGTCACCGTGAATTCGCATGTGTCTGTGCCCGTGCAGGCCCCGCTCCAGCCGTCGAACGAAGAGCCGATACTCGCCACAGCGTCCAAGCGGACAGATGTGCCGTGGTCGAAGAAGCCGGTGCATGTGCCTACGCTGCAATCGATATCGCTGGGCGTGCCCGCGACCGCGCCGCTGCCTGTCCCCGCGATGTGGACACTGACCGGGTAGGTCACGGGAACAAAGGTCGCGGTGACCGCTTTGGCTTCGGTCATCAACACGTCACAGTCACCCATGCCGCTGCACGCGCCGCTCCACCCGTTGAAGGTATAGCCATCCGCGGGAACGGGCGTCAGGCGGACCGTCTCATTGAGGCCGAACAGCGCATCACAGGTGCTGCCGCAATCGATGCCCGCGGGCGTGCTGCTGACAACACCACTGCCCACGACATTCACCTGCAACAAATGGTTGCTGATGCTGAACGTGGCGGTTACGTCTTGGTTGGCAGTCATGGAGAGCAGGCAGGTGTCGGTCCCTGTACAGTCGCCCGACCAGCCACTAAACTCAGAACCGACTGCGGGCGTCGCTTGGAGCATGACCCCTTCGCCGTAGCCGTACTGCGCGGTACAGGTTATGCCACAGTCCACCCCGTCCGGCGTGCTGGTGACGGTACCGCTGCCATCGCCCGCTTTGTGGACGCGCAGCGCAGGCGGCGCGATGCGGATCAGTTCACAACCGCCTTCGGGCATGTCGTCCGCCGGGTCGGTCAGCAAGTTCATGGGGTTCGCCATGCCCAGGTAAAGCCCCTTCTCGTCGGAGACCATGTTGCGCACGCCATAGTTGGTGAAGTTGCCCACACCGTCGATGCTGTCGGGGATGGCGGGCAGATCGGGCGAGATGAAGCGGAAGAGATCCGCGCCCATGATCGAATCGGGCATCTGGAAGGAGAGGCCACGGTCTACCTCAAGGGCGACGGAGAGGCCGCTGAGCAGTTCGGCAACGAGATAGGAATAGTCCATTGTGCCGATGAAGAGTTGATCCTCGTAGACTGCCATCGACCAGGTATAGTTGTTGAAGAAGTTGTTGATGCCCGAAACGCCGAACATGGGCAGTTGCCCCCCCATGTTATTGGGCGTAAGGAACCAGTCCTCTTCAACGTTGTCATAGACGGGCAGCCACGCCTCGCCATAGAGCAGATCGACGGTCGGCGTGATCTCGTCAAAGCTGCTGGCGCGGAAAATGCTGACCGCGCGATGCGCGCCCAACACCAGCGCCGCGGCCTCCTCCGACGAAGTGGGAAAAGTACCATTGACCATGACATGAGCTATTGTGCTCAAGAAAGGCACATGCATGGTCCCGAAGTAGAGGTAGCCGCCATATGAGGCCATCGCGCCGCCGCCATAGACGGCCGCGGTAACCGGGTCCGGCTCATATTGGTCGTAGGAAAAGACCTTCCGCCAATTATCCGCGTCCGCGGAAGTCAACCCGCCATCCGGCACGATGGGACTCATCCACAAAGCGGCGACGGTGGGCGTCGTTTCCAGCGTCAGGCCGGTGGGCCACGTATTGACGAACAGACGACCCTCATGCGCGACCAACTCGGCCGCGTCGTTGTCGACGTTGCCCACGGTGACAAAATCAAAGCGGCTGGCCGGGTTGGCCGGGTCGCCTGTATAGCGCAGCACCGCGCCGCCCCCCTCGATGCCGACCGCGACGTAGAGCACGCCGTCGTGGACCAGCCAGCGGCGCACGTTATCATAGTCGGAGAGGTTGGCCGCATCGACAAAGGCATGGGTCGCCGCGTCAAAGACAAAGATGTTGATGCCGCCTAGCGCGGGGCCGGCCAGGAACACATACCCGTTATAGGTCGCGGCGGAGCGGATGCCAAGCGTCCCCGTGACCAGCGAGGTTTGCTGCGGCGTGGGCGTGACATCGTGCAGTGCCTTGCCCTCCTGATCGTAATAGTAGAATTTGGGCGGACGCCAGTCGCCGATGATGGCGGCTTCCGGGGGCAGCCACTGGGCAATTTGGCTCTCGCCGAATTCACAAACATAGGAGTTTGTTTCGGTAGCCATGGGGATGCCGAGGAATGCGCCCATGACAAGACAGTGGACATTGGGCGCTGTGCCAAACCAGAGGTCATCTCCGGCTGCGGTCAGCCCCCAGACATAGGCCTGGTTGACCTTGGAGACGCCCCCATCGGCGCAGAGGGGGGCTACGCCGGTGTATGGCTCGCCGATACCGTGATAACACTCATCGGGCGTGGCTTTCGCCAACAGCGTCTGCATATAGAGGGGCGGATGATGCCCAGCCGCGCCAACTGCGCCCGCGTCTGTCTGCGGGTTGGCGTAGACATCGGCCCAAAACTGCTCCAATTCCCTCACCGTGTCCGCCGGATCGCTGGGCGGCGTTTGGGCGTGGACAGAAGAGGGCGCTGCCGTGTACCAGGGCATGAACAGCCCGAACATAGCCAGGCATAGCCCTGTTGCCACGGCGGCAAGGAGAAGACAAGCACGCCTATTCATAATTGTCAGCAACTCCTGCGTATTTGGTTCGATTCAGATGGTTGGTTAAAATGGTTGGGTTAAGATAGGGGCGGCTTCGTTCGTGGCCTGCCGGCTGAATTCATAAATGCATTGGGTGTGCCAGCGCGCAACGAAAGCTCCGACAGAATGATATGGTGGCTGCTTCCAAAGAATTGACTCTTCTGCACCTCCTCCCATTTTCCGTAAGCCAGCAAAAAGGTCGGCTGACTACTATAGCATACGATTTCCCAACGGATAAGTAACGTAGGGACTTCGCCTAACATCACATTCAATCGCATGAAGCGCAGTAAACGAGCACAGTAAAGGACCAGCAGCGGCCGCTTTGACGCCTGCATCTTCCCCACTATAATCTCCCCATGCCCGACGCTCATCTACAGCCTGACGCCTCCGCACCAGCGGCGCGCGACGGCGAAGCCATGACCGCGCTCACCGATGTGCTGCTTGCCGCGCAGAGTCTGTTCTATGTCTGGCGGCTGGGGCAGGCTCCACGCCCCGACGCCGCGGCGCAATGTTGGCGCGCAGCGTTCGCCGCGGCAGGGATAGCTGCCGCCGCGGGGGGCGCGCATCATGGCCTGCCGCGACACCGGCTGCCGCGGCTGCGCCGGATGCTTTGGAAGATCGTCGGCCTGGCTACGGGCGCGGCAGGTCTGCTGCTGTTGGTGGGCGGGCTGCTGGTGAGCGTGCGGGGCGCTTGGCGCGGCGTTTGGGTGGCTGCGGCCCTGGTCAAAAGTCTGTTTTTTGGCCTCAATACCTGGCGGCGTGATGACTTTCGCTATGTCATCTATGACTACGGCTCATCCATGCTGGCCCTCTTGATGCTGCAATGGTGGCGGCCTGGGCCTGCCTCGCGTCCGATCCGCCGGGGCGTTTTGCTCTCCTTTCTGGCCGCGGCCCTTCAGCAGAAAGGGCCGGTGCTGCACCCGCGCTTCGACCGCAACGCGCTCTATCATCTGGTGCAAATGGTTGCGCTGCACGACTTTGCACGAGCCGCGCAGCGTGTACGCCACAGTGCGCGGGAGTGAGCGCCGAGCCGCGTGCGACATTGGCGCGTATGAGCTTTGCACGGATACGACCGCCCCGCGCTACGTTGCCCTGCCCGCTGGCACGACCACTGGCGCAGGCGACCCCGCAGAGAGCGACGATCCAGCAGCCCAACCGTACCACCTGCACCTGCCGCTCTTGCAGTCGGACGCGGGCGACTAGCGCCCTACCTTGCAGAAAATGCGCGAATCACTCGATCTGCCGGCTTTGACACCAGCTAAACCGCGCGGCTATAATCTCGCACAACTCATTTCCCCAATCTTCCGATACCGCTCATGCCGCCGCAGGCTCATCGCCCGTGCCCACTATGCAATCGATCCACTTGCCCAACAGCGATCTACATGTCTCATCCTTGGCATTGGGCACAAGCGAATTTGGCAGTAGAATCGACCGCGCCAGCGCCTTTCGCCTGCTCGATCAGTTCACCGCAGCAGGCGGCAATTTCATCGATACAGCCAATGTCTATGGCGATTGGGTTCCCCGCACCAAAAGCAGCAGCGAAAAGCTCATCGGCGAGTGGCTGGCAGCGCGCGGCGGGCGCGAGCACGTGGTGCTGGCGACCAAAGGCGGCCATCCAGACCTGGCGCGCATGGATCGCCCCCGGCTGGACCGGCGCAGCCTGCGCCGCGATGTGGAGCAGAGCTTGCGCCACCTGCGCACGGATGTGATTGACCTCTACTGGCTGCACCGGGACGACCTGAACCGGCCCGTGGGCGATATGCTCACCACGTTGGCCGAGCTGCGCCAAGAAGGCAAGATCCGCGCGATTGGCTGCTCCAACTGGCGCGTGGATCGCATTGCAACGGCCCAAGCGTACGCCGCGCAAGCGGGCATTCCCGGCTTTATCGCCAACCAGATGTTGTGGAATCTGGCTCTGCTGGATCGTTCGGCGCTCGCCGACCCTTCGCTGGTGGCGATGGACGATGCCATGCACCACTACCACCAGACCACCGGCCTGGCCGCGATCCCCTTTTCAGCCCAGGCGGGCGGTTTGTTTCAGAAACTGGCACGCGGCGAGACCAGCCGCATCCGCAGCCATTATCCGCTGTCCCCGAACCAAGCCCGGCTGGCGCGGGCGCAAGCCCTGGCCGATGCGCTGGGCGTTTCGTTGACAGGCATCGCGCTGGGCTATCTGCAGAGCCAACCCTTCCCCACTGTGCCGATTGTCGGCTGTCAGACGCCGCAGCAGTTGGCCGATACGCTGGCCGGAGCCGATGTGCGGCTGACCGCGGCGCAGATCGCGCAGTTGGATGCAGCAAGGTGATTTGCCGTGATGTTTGGATACGATTGAGTCTCCTGGGGCTGGCCCCTAGGAATGAAGCAGGTAAACCTTTTCAAACGCTAGAGAGAGTGAAGGCGCATGCAATTCGATCTACTGATCAAAGGGGGCGAGGTGGTGGACCCCGGCAGCGGCAAACAGGGGCGCTTTGACGTCGCGGTCAAGCGCAACCGCATTGCCGCGGTCGACACCAACATTCCCGCCGAGTCTGCGGTGCGCGTGATCGACGCCAGCGGTCAATATGTAACGCCGGGCCTGGTCGATCTCCACACCCACGTCTATCATAACGTCACCTATTGGGGCATCGAAGCGGACCCGGTGGCCGCGCGCAGCGGCGTCACCACTTGGCTCGACGTGGGGTCAGCAGGCGGCTATAACCTGCTTGGCTTCCGCGAGTGGGTCGCCAAACCGTCGGCGGCGCGGCTCTACGCAATGCTCAATATCTCGTCGATTGGGCTAACCGCCTCGACCTGGGAGTTGGCGAACATCAACTATTGCGATGTGGACTTGGCGACCAAGATGACCAATCTAAACCGCGACCTGGTCTTGGGCATCAAGGTACGCATCGACCACAACACCACAGGCAGCAACGGCATCGAACCGCTGCGCTTGGGGCGTCAGGCGGCAGAACAGACGGGCCTGCCCATGATGGTACACATCGGCTACGGCCCGCCAACCGTCAGCGAAGTGCTGCCCTTGCTGCGCCCCGGCGACATCCTGACCCACTGCTTCACCGGCGGCAACATGCGTATTGTGGATGATACGGGCAAGCTCTTAGACGACGCCAAGCGCGCTTGGGATGCAGGCGTTGTGATGGATGTGGGCCACGGCGGCGGCTCTTTCGCCTTCCCCGTGGCGGAAAAGCTGATCGAAGCGGGCTATTTGCCCGATGTGATCTCGTCGGACATCCACCAGCACAGCGTCAACGGCCCGCTCTTTGACCTGCCCACCTGCTTGAGCAAGTTCATGGCGATTGGCATGAGCTTTGCCGACGTGATCAAGGCGGCGACGGTGCGCCCTGCCGAGGTGTTGAACCTGCAAGACGAGATCGGAACGCTCAAGCCGGGCGCGCTGGCCGACATTGCCCTTTTCACCCTGGAGGAAGGCCGCTTCCCGCTCTATGATGTCTTTATGGAGCCGCGCGAGGGCAAGCAGTTGATCCGCAACACGCTGACCATTGTCAATGGCCGCGAGATGCAGCGCCGCCCCGATGGGCCGATGGCCCCGTGGATGGGTTTGAGCGAAAAGCAACAGCAGTTGATCGAACAGGGGCACACCCCCGACGCGCTGGTGCAGCACCAGCATCAACCCGCCTAGATCGATACAGCCAATCTTCCCGGACGCAACGCCCATCTCGCGAACAGATGAGCATTAAAATCCAAGCGTCCGGGAAGATCATAGCCCATACGCGCCTAGCGCGTCGCGGCAGCCAGCTTGGCGAATAGGTCGCGGAAGATGGGGTCGCGGTGGATGTGATAGGCGTAGCGCATGAGATGGCGCGACGCGTCGACGCTCCACGTCACCTGGTCGGTGAGGATGGGGCTGTGGACCAAGTGAGTGGGAACCCATTCCGGTTCGATCAGGTAGGCAATGGTCGAAATATCCCAGATCACTTTGGACCAGCCCACATGGTCGTCGTGATAGCCTTTGACGATCTCGACCAGGTAATCGCCACTGGCCCCGCGGCCCGCTACGTAGGCCTCCAACTCGGCAATCGTGGTGTGCAGGTGGCTCGTCACGCCATAGCACGGAATCTGCACCAGGGGCACGCCTGAGTTGAAAAGCACTTGGGCCGCGGGCACGTCTTGCTTGAGGTTGAACTCGACTGTATGGGGCCAGTGCAGGGCATGGCCGCCCAGCCAAACCACGACAATATGCTCGATGATGCGCGGCTCCAGTAAAATAGCCGTCGCCACGTTGGTGATCGCGCCAATCGCCACCACATAGAGCGGGTCGTCAGCAGGGCTTGCCAAGGCGCGCTCGATCAAGTCCGTGGTGGCGGGAGTGGGCTGCGCGTCAAGCGCCTTGCCCAGATAATCGGTCGCGCCCCGATGCACCAACCCCTCGGCGGGATAGGCCAATTTCTCCAATAGGCGCAAAATCTCAGCATAGCTGCGTTCCATGCCGTCTGCCGGGCCGGATGAACGCCTGTTATGGAAGGGCGCGGCGTAGAGCGCCTCGACAGACAGTTGATCCGGTGATAGCAGCGCATAGACCACCGCGAATTGGTCATCCACTTCGTTATAGGTGTCGGTATCGATCACCAGGCGAAGCGGCTTGCCGTTTGCGCGGCGCGGCGGCTGCAAGCGCGCCAGGCGCACGGCATCGTCTAGTTGGGGCATGGCATCCATCGACTAGCTTCCTTTCCTCGCTTGAAGATGTTCTGGTTGAAGATGTTGTGGTTGATCCGGCTTTGGCCGGACTGGAGAAACCCGATTAGGTGGTAGACCTGCGACGTAGACCAACTCGCCGCAGGCGCAAATCTCTATCCCCCGCTCTATCCTCCCTCACTTTCCTTACGCATGGCTCTGTGCTGTCTTCTGATCCATACTCTGCACAGAGCAGAAGCTCGCCGAAGCAAGCAGAGTGCAGGCGCACGCGGGCGAAACGAACCTGCCATACACCGCAATAGGGCCAGCACCCCAGCGTGAAGCCGCTGTAAGACTATCATTGCTATCACAATGATGGCGAAGGAGGATACGATGGGTAGGCTATATGATACGTTAGTCGATCTTTCTCACAAACATGACCAAGAGATCCTGGACGGCTTTCAACGCTATGAGAACGCCATCGCAGAGATTTTAACGCCTGAGCAAGTCGATCGCTATGTGGATCAGATCCAGGCGACCAGAGAGGTACGTGTCTTTGACGATATGTCGCCGCAAGAGATCGCCGACCTGCCGGCAGGCATGGCGGAGATCGCGGCAGCAGTGACCGCGGACACCAATACGAACATGGAAAACCGGCGCGTTGTGGCGCTGCTCAGTCAGCGGGGCGAATATGACATTGCGCCTGATTATCGCTAACACTGCCGATTAAAACCGCGGATCAACACCGCTGATTAACCCTGTGGCGCTTGATCAACAGTAACCGTCGATGCGGAGCCGGTGCGGACACAAACCGCTCTCATGCCGGGGACTGGTTCACATGAACCGGCCCCCGGCTTTTTCCTTTGCGCTCCTAGAATCGCCCCAACCCCGTTCAAAATTCGCCCGTTGCCATGCGGCGCATTTCTGCTATAGTAACCATATCCTCCTGCGCAGGGCAGAATGCAGGATCTGCGGCCTCCCACCTTCGCGCTTGATGGAAGTCGATCATTCAGTAAACAACAGAATAAGCATCAACAGCGTAGACGACATTTGGCGACAGGCTGTACAGAGGAGCAAGGGAACAAGAAGCAGGACAACGAGGAGCAAGGCAACCATGCGAGTCTTGTTGACAGGTGCGAATGGGCATGTGGGTGCGAACACAGCGCGTGCGCTGCTGGCGGACGGCCATACAGTCGTGGCATTTGTGCGCCCCAATGCCGACCTACGCGGGCTGGATGGATTGGACCTTTCCTATGTCTATGGTGATGTGACCCAAGCGGATACGCTCAAACGCGCCGTGGTTGGGTGCGACAGCGTGATCCACACCGCGGCGGTTTATAGCTGGTGGGCAAAGGATGTGGACACGATTATTCAGCCCGCGCTGATCGGCACGCGCGCCATCTTTGAAGCCGCGCACCAGGCGGGCATCCGGCGCATCGTCTACACCAGTTCAACGGCGGCCATTGGCTCGACCAGCAATCCGAACGGGCTGCTCACCGTGGACAATTGGAACGACGGGACAAGCGCGCCCTATGCGCTTGCCAAAACGCAAAGTGAGCGGATCGCCTGGGAATTGGCCGATCAACACGGCATCGAGTTGATCGCGCTCTGCCCAGGCGCTGTGCTTGGCCCCTACGATTACCGCATCACGCCCAGCACCGAAGTTGTGTTGGGCATGGCAGACGGCAGCGGGCGCTCCGTTGATAGCGGCCTGAGTTTTGTCCATGCCTACGACGTGGGGGTGATCCACGCCAAGGCGCTTACCCACGGCACACCCAACCAACGCTATGCCGTCGTTGCAGAGCGTGCGACCTTCAAGGAGTTGGCGGCGCTTGTCACCGCATTGACGGGCAGGCCGGTTCGCCACCTCAGCGCGCCGCGCGCGGTGACGCATCTACTGGCGACGGTGATGGAGTTGGGCGCGCGCATCACCGGCAACAAGCCAATGTTTTCGCGCGCCCAAGCCAGTGAATACTCGCACCGTTATCAGTTTGTGGATGGGGCAGCGACTTGGCAGGCGTTCAACCATACGCCGCGCGACCTGCGCACGATGGTGCGCGATACGCTTGAATGGCTGGTCCAGATCGGCAAACTGCCGCCCCAGACCCTCCAACAGCGGACGGTTCAACAGGAACAAGTAGAAGAAGCAGCCTAGCCAAAGGCACGATCAGACTTTTTCCAGTTCGGGCTGCTCTTTGTCTGCCGGATGCGCGCCGGGCAGATCCGCGTCAGGCGCTTGACGCTCGATGCGGCTGTGGCGCATCCACCAGGCGACCAGCGCGCAGATCAGCGCCCAGACCGCACCCGCGATCCAGCCGCCCAAGACATCGCTGGGCCAGTGGACGCCGAGATAGATGCGGCTGACGCCGACCAGCACGCTAATCAGAAGCGCAAAGCTCATGATCAGCAAGGCCACACGACGCCGCCTCTGGCCGCGCGCGGCCAGGATGCCAAGCGCCAAATACGCGGCAGTCGCGGTCATGCTGTGGCCGCTGGGAAAGCTCGCTTGATAGACGCTCGATTCATGGGGAACCAGTTCGGGGCGTGGCCGATCAAAGCCCATTTTGAGCGCCACGTTCAACAGCACCGCGCCGATGACGGTGATGACCAGCAGCAAGGCAGAGCCGCGCCGCCCAATCAAGAAAAGGTAGAGCGCACCGGCTCCGGTGAATAGGTAGATCACGCCTATGCTGCCCAGCGCCGTCCAGTCGCGCACCATCTCTTCGAACCAGAGGGGGCCGAGTGGATCGGATAGATCATTGGGGTCGCGCATCGCCAGCAGGATCGCCTCGTCCGCTGCCTTCACATCCCCTTCGAGTACCTCGCCCGTCAGCGCGGCAAAAAACCAGATGCCGCACAGCGCGACGAGAACCCATAACAAAAGCCGCACCTCTGGCCGCGGCCAGAGATCGACGTACCAGGTTTGCAGGCGTGCCCACCCCTGGGTGGCGTACAGCACAAGGCGAGAAGTTTTCCCGTAGTTTGACATGGCAAGCCGCTGAACAGCTTTCTTGGCGACCGGCGTCGGTTTGATTTGGACGCGTATACTGTAGCGGCAAGGGGGGCAGTCGCCAGGTGGTCTGGCATACAATGGCGCTTGCATCTAGCGCCCCGGAAGATCCCCCATGTGTGGGACACCCATCGTTTTATTCTTCATGTTCATATGCGCGGCACACGGTGCAGGCGCTGTGATGGGGAGCAGGCCCCAAGAAAAGCCCAGAACCCTCTTGTCATGTGTTAAAGATGCTATATAATGGGGTCTGCCACAGTCCTGCAACGTTGCACCTGCACGCACCGGCTAGGGGATCGGTCGTGTGCGCCAGCGCCCAACATCCACCCACCCCAGCATTGTGGCATCGGGATTTGCACGCCTGTGCAAGGATACGGACAATGTTCTCGCTCCCGTCTCCCGTTCTCCTACCGAGTGAGGGCCAGCCCCCGACGGCTCTCGACATCACCGCTCACAATACCCTACTTTGTCTTGCCTTCCTGTGGATTGCCTTTTCTGACCGGCTGACCCAATCGTTCAATTGGTGTCCAAACTGACCATGATGCGAGTGTTGTATGTCGAAGATAACATGGACGATGCGTACTTGGCGCGACGCCACTTTGCACGCCATGCCGCCGATATCGATCTAGCGCTCTGTGACACGCAGCGGGCCGCGCTGACCTTTCTGCACGACAGCACGCCCGACGAACCGAGGTTCGATCTGGTGCTGGTGGACGTTCATCTGCCTGACGGCGATGGCATGAGCATCTTGGCCCATATTCGCGCCCGTTCACTGCCGGTCGCGGTGGTCGTGGTCACAGGCGCGGGCAGCGAAGAAATGGCCGTTGCCGCGCTCAAAGCGGGCGCGGATGATTACATTGTCAAGCGCACCGACTACCTGGAACAACTGCCCAACGCGCTGCGCCACAGCTTGCGCCGCTTCAAACGCAACCGCGGGCGCTATCACCGTCCCTTGCGCGTGTTGTATGCGGAACAGCACCCAGCCGACGCGGAACTGACCCTCCACCACATGCGCCGCCACGCGCCCCACATCCACGTTTCATCCATGGGAGGGCGGCGAGGGGAAGGTGACGGGCCAGTACGTGCTG
>CAZZNG010000127.1:0-1341 GCA_964655505.1 uncultured Litorilinea sp.
TCTGTTCACGCTGGATTATGCCTGTATTGGGCAAGAGCTTGGCGCACAGTGTGTCAATGCCGCACTCATCGACACCCTACCGCCTGAGCTAGAATATGTTCCGGACAGCGCCACCCGCAACAGCCATATTCTCAGCTTTAGTGAAAGCGACGGCGTGCTCACATGGGAATTCATCAGCCCGCTGCCAACAGGCACCACGGGCCGCCTCCGTTTTTTCGCGCGGTTTAAGCCTGGCACGCCGCCGAATACGACCGTAGAAAACACGGTTGAATTTCGTGCTGATGGGCTACAACCCGTTGTGGATACGGCCACCAAGACCACCGCTCAGGGCCAGTTCAAGGCCATCGCGATCAAGTCGGGAGGGGAGACTGTTGTTGGGTTCCCCACAGACTATACCCTGAGCGTTTGTAACACCGACACAGTGGGGAGCGTACACTACCTGTCCCCCATTATTACCGACACCCTCCCCAGCGGTGCGATCTTTATCGGGGCAGAAGGTGTGGAGGGGCAGGATTGGGTCTATTTCCCGCAGACCGAACCCAACATTGGCGGGCAAGTTGTTTTTGGTTCAAATCCAGCCTACCCCCTACCCGACGTGCTCGTCGGGCAGTGTCTTGACCGAACAGTCACCTTGCAGTTCAACGAGCCGACCCAGCCAGGTGAAGAGCATCTGAACGTTATGGATGTCTCCGGCATCCCCCAAGGGTGTGAGGATTCATCCGCCTTGCAATCCCACTGTGAGGGCAAGGTCTATCATACGTTGACAGATGACCTGCCCATCGGCGTGATCGAGCCTTACCCGCGGCTTGAGGGCGACAAAAATTCCTCAAGCCCTGCGTCATATGACAGTACGGCTGGCGAACCAGGTGATACGGTCACCTACACGGTCAGTGCCGCCAACACAGGCTACGTACTGCTCGAAAATGTCATCGTCACCGATACCGTGCCGTCAGAAGTCAGCCTGGTGCGCTGGTCAACCGGCGCGCACCCAACGCGGCCGGTGGAGATCACCTACAGCATCAATGGCGGCCCTGTGCAGGACGTGCCCGGCAGCCCCTTCACAGAGGACGTCTGGATTGACGCCAGTGTACTGGGGACGGTGCAGCCCACCGATGAGGTCGCCCTACACTGGCGAATTATTGGCGGGCTTGAGCCTTTGTCGGAGCCTTTTTCCGCTCAGGTGGTTACTACAATCAACACTGCAACCCCTGTCGCCCCCTACAATACATTTCAAAATTGCAGCGACGTCTCCACCTCTACCACTGGTGAGACGATAGAATCCTGTAGCACGGTCTCGATCATCGGCGAACGCGCCATTCCCCGGCTGACCAAACAGGGCGA
>CAZZNG010000127.1:1351-9451 GCA_964655505.1 uncultured Litorilinea sp.
TGGGGCCAAACTCCCCAATGACGTAGTCGAGTTCAACGTTACACTGAGCAATGCAGATGTGGCCCACCTCCCGCTGGTGAACCCTGTGGTGGCCGACCTGTTGCCCGCGGAATTTGAATACATTCCCGACAGCGCCACGCAGATCGTGGATGGCAGCAACACGTTTGCGCCAGAGATTATCCCGAACTACGTGGATGGGCGCACGCTCATTCGTTGGACATGGGAGGGGCCGGCGGATTACAGCCTCCAGCCCGGTGACACGCTGACAGTGGGCTACCGCGTTCGCATTATTGACGGCACGCCGCCCGGCACCTACGTCAATACCGCGGCACTGGTGGATTGGGTATCCCCAGGTAATCCGGACAACCCAGCGCCAAACACAGAAATCTATCTTTGCTCCGGGGCAGAGAAGTATGTCGATACACTTGACCTAGATGGCGATGGTCGCACCGACGAAGTCTCTTGTCAGGCCGAGCATACGACGATAGTAGCTGTGGCCCTGGAACTCGATTCGGAGAAGTGGACGCGCGGCGCGCTCGATTGTCTCAACACAGACGATTATGGGGCCACAACCGCTTGTGAAGATGAGGACTTCAACAAGCTAGGCTTGACCTTCCCTGGCGGCCCCATGGATTACAAGTTGGTTCTGACCAACACCTCCAATGTCTCGGTCACCAACATTACACTCGTGGACATTTTCCCCCATGTCGGCGACATCGGCGTGGTGGACCTGAAGCCGCGTGACAGCGAATGGCGGCCCAATCTACAAGGCCCAGTGCTGAGCACAGGCAGCAGCGTAGCCAGCCCGCTCACCATCTATTACAGCACCGCACCCAACCCATGCCGCCCCGAACTTGCATCGACCGCATGTGTGGATGACTGGTCAACAGAGTTGCCTGACGACGTGACCAGCGTCAAGGCAATCAAGATCGTCTTCTGTAATGAGGCAGGGGATGACTGTCTGGTTCTGCCGCGCAACGAGACGCTGAGTTTCACCTGGCCGATGGTGGCTCCCAATGAAACCAATTTGGTAAAGGGCCATGCATCTTGTCTCAACCCCGCGGATGATAGCTTTGACCCGACGAACAGCCCCGCTTGCCAGATCGCGTGGAACTCGTTTGGATACACCGTATCTGAATATCGCCCGTCTGATCCCAGCGCTGCCGAGGCGCTCTGGCCCTCCGAGCCGATCAAGGTCGGCATGCGTCTTGCGCCGCCCCCCACAGGCACACTGGCCCTGGGTGACTTTGTCTGGTTGGACGTTGCCGGTATCGAAAAGGATGGCATCCAGCAGGAGATCGAGCGGACCGATTGGGGTGTGAACGGCGTCCGTGTCGAGCTTTATGACAACAACGATACGCTGTTGGGCACTCGCTTCACCGGTGACAATCTAGACGGTGACGCGGGCTACTACCTTTTCAGCAACCTAATCACTGGAACCTATAAACTGCGCTTCTACCTGCCGCCTGGCTATGAGGCGACAGTACAAGGCCAAGGCGATGCCGAAATGGGCAGCGATGGCCTGCATCCTGGGGAGGATGCACTGCTCGGCAAGTATTATGAAACTGACCCCATTGCGTTGAGCGCCGCTTCGGTTGGGCCGGACAACGCAGACCGACGCTGGGACTTTGGCCTGTGGAAGCCAACCGACTACGGCGACGCACCGGATGAGTACCCCACAAGTTCTGCAACACACGGTGCGGATGCAGCACGCCATATCATTCTGCCCGACTTCCATTTGGGCAGCCGCGTGGATGCAGAAACGAACGGCGTGCCCCATGACAACGCTTGGGGGGATGATCTGGCAGGCTCGCCCGATGATGAAGACGGCGTGGCTTTTGCAGACTACATCGAGACAGCCGAGCTACCGGTCGGCCTCCTGCATGTGGGCAATGCCAGTGCCAATCAACTGACGATTACGCGCACACAACCGCTCACGATCCCCACCGCATACATCAGCGTCTGGGTGGATCTGAACGGCGATGGGACTTGGCAGAATGACGAACGCGTGATCTATCAGACTGTGGGGCCGGCACCGGCTGGTCAGGCAGCCACCTATCAATTCACACGCAATATACCGGCAAGTGCGGCGACGATTGGGCGTACCTACATGCGTGTCCGCTATAGCACGGAGCCCAATGTACCGCCCACGGGAACAGCCATCGACGGCGAAGTTGAAGACTATGTCGTGCAGATTGTTGCCAAACCCGTCAAGAGCGTCGTAGCGACCTCTGAGGCGCACTCTACCGACAATTCTCTCGCTGTGGGTGAAATCGTGCGCTATCGGCTGGTCACGCAAATCCCAGAAGGGCTATTGACCAACTTCACCGTCACGGATCACCTGCCGGATCACCTCCGCTTCTTGGACGACGGCACCGTCAAGGTCGCCCTGATCTCAAATGGCGGCATCACGCCCGCCTTGGACGCGGTGAACGGCATTGCCAATATCCAGATCGAAGGGAGCAGCGCGGTAGCACCCCACGCGGATGCAACGCTCCCGTCTTCTCAGATTCTGGGCGGGCCTTTTGCAAGCGGTACGAATCCCGTCTTTGTGCTGGGCGATCTGCACAACGGCGATGACGACGACAACGCTGAATATGTGGTCATCGAGTTCAATGCCCTGGTGTTGAATGTCGCTGCCAACCAGAATGGGACACAGCGCACCAACTACTTCGATGTAAGTTATGGGCAATATAAAGAGGAATCCAACCGGGTCACGATCACAGTGCGTGAGCCTGAGTTGGCGATCAGCAAGAGCCTTGCCACTTCACAACCGCTGGGGCCGGGCGCAACGGTCACCTATACGCTTCAAATCGAACACACAGGCAACAGCGCGCTGGACGCTTTCGATGCGGTTGTGACAGACCCGCTCCCGGTTGAGCTTACAGACCCGACCCTGGTCAGCATTAGCCCATCCGGCGCGGCCACAGGAGCGATCAACAGCGGGGTGCTGACGCTTGATCCCTTCGACCTTGAACTGGGCGACAGCATCACCGTGATCGTCTCCGGCATACTCGCAGCCGATGTCGAAGCAGAGGACATCATTGCCAACATCGGTTACCTGACCTGGACAAGTCTGCCCGGTACAGGAACGCCGGATAACCCAACCGGCTCCAATACGCCCGGCGACTCCGGCGATGAGGACGGCGAGCGCGACGGCAGCAATGAGCCAGCGGTCAACGACTATAACGACCAGGATGGCGTCGACCTGTTTATCACAGGGGATTGGGGCGACTTGCCTTCAAGCTACCCAACCCTGTCCGGTGACAACGGTGCGCGCCATACCCTGTTGGGTGTAGGCAACCCCTACTTGGGGAGCAGTGTGGACGCCGAAGCGAACGGCCAGCCCAACGATACCGCCACCGGCGATGATATCAATGGCCTGGACGACGAAGATGGCATTCTCTTCCTCACCCCGCTTGTGCCTGGGCGCAATGCGCTCATCCAGGTCACCGCGGGCACGCCAGGCGCACTGAGCGCGTTCATCGACTTCGATAACGATGGCACGTTGGATCCGGTTACGTTGGTCTCTGCCCAGGGGCCTGCGCCGGTAGCCACAGGAACACTAGGCGATACGCTGCTGAACAGCAGCGGTATCTACACGCTGACCATCAATGTGCCGGCAACGGCCACAGGCACAATGGCCGCACGTTTCCGCTATACAGAAGCCCAAAACCAGGGCGGGAATTCCCCCGTTGGGTTGGCGCACTCCGGCGAGGTTGAAGATTACTTGCTGGCCGCGTTGGGCGACTATGTCTGGCTGGATCAGAACTATAATGGCGTACAAGATGGCGGCGAACCAGGCGTCAACGGTGTTGTCGTCAGCTTGCTGCACGAAGATGGCTCGCCTGTACTGGACGCGGATGGCACGCCTATCGCCACAACGACCAGCCCCCACCCTGTAACAGCAATCGATGGATGGTATGAATTCCCCGGCCTGCCCGTGGGAACCTACCGAGTACATTTCGCAGCGCCAACCGGCTATCTCCTCACCTTGCAAAACGTGGGTGATGATGCAACAGATAGCGATGCCAACCAATCCACCGGCATTTCCGATGCAGTGACACTGGGCGTGGCAGAAATCAACCCCACGGTGGACGCAGGCTTGGTGCTGCCCGCAGCACTAGGCGACCGCGTCTGGATCGACACCAACGGCAACGGCATCCAAGATGGTGGCGAGGTCGGCGTGCCCGATGTCACGGTGACGCTGCATCGCCTGGGTGATCCGACCGCTGTGATGACGACCACCACCAATGCCAGCGGCTATTACAGTTTCACCAACTTACTGCCCGATACCTACTATGTGACCTTTGCTCGGGGCACATTGCCTCCAGGCTACGTGGTGACAACACCCGACGCGGGGAGCGATGATGAAGCGGACAGCGACGGCGACCCCACAACCGGGCAGACGCCGCCTGTTACGCTGCAGCCAAACGAAGAGAATTGGTCGCTGGACCTGGGCATCTACCAGCCCGTCAAGCTGGGTGACCGCGTCTGGATCGACGCCAATGGCAACGGCATCCAGGATGACGGTGATATCGGTGTGCCCGATGTTACGGTGACGCTGCATCTCTCCGGTACAGCGGATGTGCTGGCAACTACAACGACCGATGCCAGCGGCTACTATAGCTTTACCAACCTGCCGCCGAACAGCTACTATGTGACCTTTGACCTGAATACCCTGCCCCAGGGCTATGTAGTGACAACGCCTAACGCGGGGAGTGATGACGAGGTAGACAGCGACGGTGATCCCATTACCGGGCAAACCGCGCCTGTCACACTGCAATCGGGTGACGAAAACTGGTCACTTGACCTGGGCATCTACCAGCCTGCAAAACTAGGCGACCGCGTCTGGATCGACGCAAACGGCAATGGCATCCAGGATGGTGACGAGCAGGGTGTACCCGATGTCACCGTGACGCTGCATATCCTGGGTGACCCGACTGCCGTGATGACGACCACTACCGATGCAGCGGGGTACTATAACTTCATTAACTTGCCGCCGAACAGCTACTACGTCACCTTTGACCTGAACACGCTGCCGCCCAACCATGTGGTCACAGCACCGCATGTAGGCGACAACGATGAAGTAGACAGCGACGGCGATCCTAGCAACGGGCAAACGCCGCCTGTCACGCTGCAATCTGGCGATGAGAACTGGTCACTCGACTTAGGCATCTATGAACCTGCTAAGTTGGGTGATCGCGTCTGGATCGATGCAAATGGCAACGGCATCCAAGATGACGGCGAGATCGGTGTGCCCGATGTCACCGTGACGCTGCACATCTCGGGTACGGCAGACGTGTTCGGCACCACGACCACCGATGCCAGCGGCTACTACAGCTTCACCAACTTGCCGCCAAACAGCTACTATGTGACCTTCGATCTGAACACCTTGCCTGAAGGCTATGTGGCGACAACGCCCCACGTAGGTGATAACGACGAAGTGGACAGCGACGGCGACCCCTTCACGGGGCAAACCCCACCCGTCACGCTGCAATCGGGTGATGAGAACTGGTCGCTCGACCTGGGCATCTACAAGCCTGCCAAACTGGGCGATCGCGTCTGGGTTGACGCCAATTTCAACGGCATCCAAGATGACCCTGACATTGGTGTACCGGATGTCACGGTGACGCTGCATATCTCCGGCACACCCGGTGTTGTCATGACAACCACCACGGACATCAACGGCTATTACAGCTTCGTTGGTTTGCCGCCGAACAGCTACTATGTCACCTTCGACCTGAACACGCTGCCGCCCAACCATGTGGTGACAGCGCCCAACGTCGGCGACAACGACGAAGTGGACAGCGACGGTGATCCCACTACGGGGGAGACTCCGCCGGTCACGCTGCAATCGGGCGACGAGAACTGGTCGCTGGACCTGGGTGTCTATAAACTGTCCATGTTGGGCGACCGCGTCTGGATCGATGCGAACGGTAACGGCATCCAGGATGAGGGCGAGGAAGGTGTGCCCGATGTCACCGTGACGCTGCACATCCCTGGTGTGCCGACCGCGGTGATGACCACGACGACCGATGCAACAGGGTACTACCGCTTCATTGATCTGCCGCCAGGCGACTACTACGTAACCTTCGACCTGAACACCTTGCCCGAAGGCTATGTGGTGACGACGCCCCATGTAGGCGACAACGATGAAGTAGACAGCGACGGCGATCCCATCACGGGACAAACACCGCCTGTTACCCTGGCGACCGACGAGCAGAATCTGACGTTGGACTTGGGCCTCTACAAGCCTGCCCAACTGGGCGACCGCGTCTGGGTCGATGCCAATGTCAACGGCATCCAAGATGATGGTGAAGAAGGTGTGCCGGGCGTCATCGTGAATCTGTATGCAAACGATACGCTTGTCACAACCACGACAACCGGCATTGATGGGCGCTATCTCTTTACCGGCCTGGTCCCAGGCAGCTACTTTGTGGAGTTTGACCTAAGTGCATTGCCCCCAGGCTATGAAGAGTATATCGTCACCCATCGCGATGTCGGTGGTGATGAGAACGACGCTGTCGACAGCGACGCGGACCGCACCACAGGACGCACGCATTCGGTTACGCTCGCTTCCGGCGATGAGAATCTGACGCTGGACATGGGCATCTATCTGCCTGTGGTCATAGGGGATCGAGTCTGGGAAGACTTAAACGGAAATAACATTCAGGACGATGGTGAGCCTGGGGTTCCCAATGTTGTGGTGGCAATCTATGACGCCGATACAAACGAACCCGTGCTGGACATGGGTAGTGGGCTACCGCTGACCGCAACAACGAACAGCGACGGTCTCTATCTCTTCAGCGAACTGCCCCCAGGCAACTACTACGTGGTCTTCGATAGGATGACCTTGCCCGCGGGCTACGGCCCAGTTCTCGCAAATCAGGGCGATGATGATGAAGTGGACAGCGATGCGGATATCAATGGACGCACGCCTGCGACCGGGCCGTTGCCTGCCGGAGCCAAAGATCTCTCGTTGGATCTTGGCATCGCGCGCTACGACCTTGCCCTGAGCAAGCGTGCGGACAATAGAACCGTGATGCCAGGTTCGCTGATCACCTATACGCTCCTGTATAGCAATACGGGCAGCGGGATCGTCGCCAATGTCTTCATTGAGGAGATTGTGCCGGAGTTCACCTCTTTTGTCGCCGACGGCAGCACCCCTGGCTGGAGCTGTGCGGATGGTGCAACAGAAGGAACTTCCTGCCAGTTGATGTTGGGGGATCTGCAGCCGAACAGCCACGGTCAGGCAATCTTCGTATTGCGCGTGGCAGACACGCTGCCGGATTCGCCGACAACGATCCGCAACGAGGCCAGATTGGGCGTGGTTGACATGCCCGACCCGCTGTTGCCAACGACTGCCGATGACAATGTGGTCGTGCAGCGACCGACAAGCGAGAAGCCGACAGATCAACCGGCTAACCCCAATGCAGTGAAGGTCTACCTGCCCTCAATCTTGAAGTAGCTCAGCCAAGCTTGAGCCAAGGGCAAGGGTTAGCCAAGTAAGGTGAAGCCTTGAAGTAAAGCGCTAAGAGCCTCATGGGTGTTTTCGACAATCGTCTACACCCACGAGGCTCTTGCTTTGCGAGCATGAATGGCAGCCGCGGGTTTAGCTCCCGCCCGTCCTCTCTCTGCCACCTCTTTTCCTTCACCCTCTATGCACAGTCACAAAGAAAACAAAAGGGTTGACAATGCCGTCTATACGCTGATATACTCGCGTAACCTTCGCCGTTTTCATCAACTCCTCACCTTTCACCCAGTCAACTACAGAATTCGTTCTGTTTTCTCGTTGAATCTGTGTGGCTATCTGTGCAGCAATACACGTTGCCATCCTCCACTACCACCATTTGCCTGACGCTGCATCGTCAAGCCCCTCTATAGCCTTTTTCCGCTGATCTTAGCTCTCTAAGCGCATCTCCTAGTTACTTTTAGTTCGTTCTTTAATTCATCACGCGAGCACTCCGTAGACGCAGCATCTGCAAAGGTGCAGATGGTTCTGCCATTTTGCTCTGGTTGCGCTTATCCCCCCCGGCAGACGCTGTACTGACGATAGGCGCGCCTACCTTTTGTCCATGTGCCCATTATGTGCCCATT
>CAZZNG010000127.1:9551-13373 GCA_964655505.1 uncultured Litorilinea sp.
ATGTGCCCATTATGTGCCCATTGTCTGCATGCGTTCAGCAGGGAAAGAGGTAGCTCATGCCAGAACTCTTACATCCAGGTGTCTATGTGCAAGAGATCGCTTCGGGCGTGCGGCCCATTGAAGGGGTCAGCACCTCGACCGCGGCATTTATCGGCGTGGCGGACAAGGGGCCTGTTCCGAGCACACTCTTGCCGACCGGCCAGATGGCGCGCCCGGTAATGGTCACCAGCTTTACCGACTATCTTCGCCAGTTTGGCGGCTTCCGCACAGACAGCTTTTTAACCTATGCGGTGCAAGCTTTCTTCATGAACGGCGGCAGACGGCTGTACATCGTGCGTGTGGCCGCGCCGGACGCGCTGCGCGCCCGCTTTCCGGCATCTGCAAGCCCGCCAAGCCCCCCGCCGCCCACCAGTCCACTCACAATGGAGGCGCTCACAGAAGGAGCATGGGGCGACCGGATCAGCGTGCGCATCCTGGACAGTTCGGACCTAGATGCCAACAACTTTAAGCTCGTGGTCTATTACGGCGGCGATCCGGTTGAAACCTACGATCGGATCACCTTTCTAGACAGCCCCACGCTGGCGGAGAGCGCGACCAATCAAGCGGAATATGGCCGCACGGTGATCAACAGCCGCTCCGAGTACATCGCCATCACGGCAGATATCGCTAGCCGACCTGCCAACACGCCAGCCAATTCCCCGCTCACGCTGGCAGGAGGCTCCGACGGCTCCGGCGCTGTCAACTACATCGGCCTCCCGGCTATGGACAACACCAAAACCGGCAGCGGCCTCTATGCGCTGGACAAAATCACCGATGTGAACCTGATCGCCATCCCCGGCCAAGGCGACCCAGCAACAGTGGACCGAGGCATCGGCTACTGTAAGAATGAACGCCCGTTGCAGGATTGCTTTTTTATCGGCGATATGGGTGCGTTGGATGTTGACGCCGCGCGGCGAGAGGACGCCACCCCCACCGTCACCACGTTACAGCAGGCACGCGACTTTGCCACCACTGGCTTGAGCGGCGTCCAGATCGACAAATCCGCCGGCGACTACGGGGCCATCTATTTCCCTTGGGTCTGGGCGGCAGATCCTATCGGCAGCGGTCGCAACCCACGCATCCTGTTACCCCCCTCCGGATTTCTGGCTGGCCTCTACGCCCGGATCGACAACTCGCGGGGGGTCTTCAAGGCCCCGGCGGGCACTGAAGCCGGTGTGGCTGGCGCGCTCGCTCCCCACACGCTCATTGATGATAGCGAGCAGGACCAACTCAACCCGATCAGCGTAAACGTCGTGCGCGCCATCCCCGGAAGCGGGCTGGTGGTCTGGGGGACGCGCACACTCGGCAGCAACCCCGAATGGCGCTACATCCCGGTTCGGCGCATGGCTATCTTCCTGCGAGTCAGCATCTACTACGGCATTCAGTGGGCCGTCTTCGAGCCGAACGATGAGCCGCTGTGGGCCAGTCTGCGGCTCAACATCCGCTCTTTTATGCTCACCCAATTCCGCGCGGGCGCCTTTCAGGGCCAAAAACCGGACGATGCCTTCTTTGTGAAGTGTGACAGCAGCACCACGACCCAACAAGACATTGATTTGGGTATTGTCAATATTCTGGTCGGCTTTGCACCGCTCAAGCCGGCGGAGTTTGTCGTCCTGAAGCTTCAGCAGAAGGTTAACCAGCCGGCTGAGTAAGATGAAAGCTGATGAAAGCTGATTAAGGAAAAGGAGTGCCGGTAACCATGGCGCGGATGAACCCCTCCACCAACCGCTTTGATCCCTACCGCAACTTCCGCTTTAAAGTGAAGTGGGACAACCAGTATGTGGCAGGTCTCACCAAGATGGGCGCTCTACGCCGGACAACGGAGATGGTCGAGTTCCGCGAAGCGGGCGAGAACATCACCAGCCGCAAGCTGCCGGGCAAGACCAGTTATACGGCAGTGACTCTAGAGGCAGGCATCACCTATGATACGGCCTTTGAGGATTGGGCGAATCTGGTCAACGACTTTGCCAGCCACAGCATCGCCAGCCTGGGTGAATTCCGCAAGAACATCATCGTCGATGTCTTCAACGAGGCCGGGGTAAAGGCGCTCTCCTACACCCTTTATCGCTGCTGGGTCGCCGAATACCAAGCACTGCCGGATCTGGATGCAGGGCAAAACGCGGTGGCGATCACAACCATCAAGCTCGAATATGAGTGGTTCGAGCGCGACCCGGCAGTCGTCGAGCCGCAAGGGCCTGCACGGATCGGCTAGGCATAGCCGGTGGAACCGCTCTCAGAATGGGTCGTGCCCCTACCGGGCGGATTGGTGCTGGACGACGGTCGTCGGCTCGCCCAGGCAGTGCTGCGGCCCCTCAGTGGAAAAGAAGAGGAGTGGCTGGCCTGGCATCCTCATACCCCCAGCACCCTGGCGGTAAGCTACATCCTGAACGCCTGTCTGCTGCGGCTGGACGACATGCCGCCCACCCCGGACCTAGTGCGCAAGCTGCTGGTCGGGGACCGGGACTATCTGATGCTCCACCTGCGGCGCATCACCCTGGGCGAAACCATTGCCGCGGTGCTGGTCTGCCCTGCCTGCGGTGAAAAGTTGGATGTAGACTTTGCGATTGCCGATGTGCCGGTTGAGCGCCGCCCACAACATACGGCCAGCTATACGCTCAATTTGAGCATGGATGGGCAACCAGAGCGGACAGTTCGCTTCCGCTTGCCCACCGGCGCGGATCAGGAAGCGGTGCTCCATGTGCCGCCCCAAGCAGCGGCAGAGGCGCTCTTGGATCGCTGCCTGGTCGACGACGGCGGCGCACCGCTGTCGGCTGCCGAACAGGAGATGGTGGCCGAGGCTATGGAAGCGCTCGCGCCCCAAGTAGACTTGGAGTTGGAGCAGGCCTGTCCCGAATGCAGCCACGTCTTTGTGGTTCCGTTTGACACGACCACTTTCTTCTTCAGCGAACTGCGCGGGAATGGACGGCAGTTGTTGCGCGAAGTCCACTACCTGGCGCTTTATTATCACTGGGGCGAGCACGAGATTTTAGCGCTGACGCGGGCGCGACGCCGGATGTATCTCGCCCTGCTGAACGAGACTTTTCGTAACGAGTGAATCAACGAGTGAATCAGTGAGCGTTGGTGAGGGGCCTCGATGCCAAACTACCTGACGCGTATCGCAGCAGCCGGCGCACGTACGCAGCAGTCGGCTCGCCCTCCGGTGGCAGCGCCACCCTTAATGCCAGGACCGACGCCAGGGCTAGCGATGGTCGCCAGTGACAGCCCAGCGCCGTTGCTTGGAGAGGAAGCGGGGGCCTTTGGCGCAGCCTATCCCCCCCAAGTCTCATCAGGCGCGAGCCGGGACGTGGACGCGCCGCTGTCTGACGCACCGCCGTTCGATGCGTCCACATCGGCACAGGAGAGCCGACTGCCGCGCCCTGCTGCGGAGACGGCAGAGACTCCCCACTCCGCTGTGCGCGCCACACAGGGGGAGGCGCAAAATCGGCCGCAGCCTATACCAGCCCCTGACCACTCAAGCGAACCGGCTGGCCCGCCGCAGGAGCGTGCCGAACCGCTTGCCCCAGGCGTACGCCAGGAAGCGGCAGCGCCACACACTGAAGCAAGCGAGCGACAGCAGCATACACAGCCGCCACCGCTGCCTGAGCCGCTACCGCCCCCTCCCACTCGTCCTGCTAGTGAAAGCTCGGAGGTTGTGCGCGTCCCTCGATCACTGCGGCCCGCACAACAGGAGGATGCAACGCCTACCAGGATGCCAACCCCACCGGATGCCCGTTTTCCAACCGTGAGCGATGCTCGACGCCCCGGTTCAACCAACGCAGCAGG
>CAZZNG010000127.1:13473-15179 GCA_964655505.1 uncultured Litorilinea sp.
ATGGGCGCGCTAAGGCGGCTGCACATCCTGATTCAACCGCGCTGCCGGTTGAGCAGATCGGCGTAGAGGCCAGCCAATCGGCAGCAAGCCCCGCGCCCCTGCCCCCCGCGGAGGGGTCGTCTAGGCTGCGGCCAAGGGAACAAGCGCCCCAAGAGAAAACGCCGGTTGAGCCTTCAGCCCCTTCACCTGGGGGTGCAGCGCCGCACCTGGGCAGCGGACCGCGACGGAGCCGGATCACCATTGGGCGGATGGAGGTGCAGGTCCACAACGAGCCGCCGCCTCTGCCGCCTCCACCGCGTCCCCAGCCGCCCCAGCCCGTCATCCCACCCATGCGGGAAAACTTGGCCCAGTCTGCGCTGGAGCGTCTTGGGCTAGAGCGTTTTTGGCTACGGCCCTAGAAAAGTCGCGAGACATCCGCAATGAGCTATATGGCGGTCTACGACATAACCAAAGCGCTCCAGCAGTTGCTGCACGCCCGGATGCGCCAAGAGGGCCATACGACGGCAGTGGTTACCGTGCTGCCGCCAGGCGAAGAACTGCCCAAAACGTTGGGGGTCAACCTCTACCTGTACCGCGTGCTTGAAAGTCCATTTACCAAGAACGAAGCATGGCGCGGGGACCGAACGACACCACCCGCTGCCCAGCCCGCATTGGGGTTGCAGCTTTATTACTTGCTGACGCCGCTGGGGGCGAAACCAGACGCGAGCAGTTTGAACGGTGACGATGCCCATACCATGTTCGGTCTGGCGCTGCAGACGCTGCACGAGCATCCAGTTCTCAACGATGTCCATATTCCTGGCTTTGATGCCGACCTAGTACTGCCGCCATACCTGCTGAACAGCTATGAACAACTCAAGATTTGCCTCCTGCCAATTGGCTTGGATGAACTCTCCAAGATTTGGGGGGCCATCAACCAACCCTATCGGCTGTCTGCGGCCTACGAACTTTCGCTGGCGGAGTTGACGCCGACCCCCCCGCCACCGGTGAACGGCGGCATTGTCATGCAGACGGGCGTGGAGGTGCGCACGCTCGATCCAGCGCACCTGACTTCGCTGACCCCCGCGGCGGGCGCGCTGGCGCGCATCGCTGGCGGGCAAGTAACGCCCAACGACCTGAAAATCTCAGGCTATGGGTTCCTCTTTCCCGGCGAAAGCCCGGTCGTGCGCGTCGGTGGTCGGCCTGCTACAGCGCGCGCCGTACCGCCGCCGACAGATGAAACGCTCACCGTCGCACTGCCTATCGACCTGGATGCGGGGCCGCAGGCCGATGTCCAGATCACCCGCGGCGGGCGCGTCAGCGCCCCACTTGTCTTTACCGTGACGCCGTGGCTGTCCCAAATTCAGCCGCTCCGCACCGCGCTAGACCCAACTTTGGCCGCGGACCTATCGCTGATGCTGTTTGGCAGCGGCTTTACCAATCCACAGGAGGTGTGGCTAGAAGGGCCGGGCGGCGTGACCCACATCAATACATTTGGGGCCGGGGGCAGCGACAGCAGCGCGACGGTCACGCTGCCCAGCGCGCTGGCGAACGGTCTTTATCGTGTCCGGCTCGTACTCAACGATGCGGCCAACAGCGCGTCTAATTCACGCACGTTGGAGGTCATCCCGCGGCTCGATGCCGTGACAGCCGCGCTGGTTCCTCCCGGCAGCCCGCCGGTGGGCGGCGATGTGCATGAACTGACGCTGGATGGGGCACGGCTGGCCGCC
>CAZZNG010000128.1:0-14980 GCA_964655505.1 uncultured Litorilinea sp.
TCAGCCGGTAGCGCACCGCGCCGCCCGTCGGCTCATAGAGGCGCAGGATGCTGCGGCCTACGGTGGTCTTGCCGCAGCCGCTTTCGCCGACAAGCCCCAATGTCTCGCCTGCTCGAATGAAGAAGCTTACGTACTCTACCGCCTTGACATAGCACACTGTGCGCCGCAGCAGCCCTTTGCGGATGGGAAAGTGCATGAGCAGGCGCTCTACCTGGAGCAGGTTCTCCGGCTGAAACTTCTCCGGTTGAAACTGTGGTGTATTAGACATCGACGCCTCCCGCTTCTTCCGCATAGAGCCAGCAGGTCGCTTCTTGCCCTCGCTCGAAGTGTACCAGCGGCGGCGGTTCTGTGTGACAGATGGGCATAGCGTGGGGGCAGCGCGGGGCAAAGGGGCAGCCGGGAAGCTGTACAGTCGCCATGGGCACGGATCCTTCGATGGGGTTGAGCCGTTCTTTCAGCCCGATCAACGGAATCGACTTGAGCAGTTGTTGGGTGTAGGGGTGCTTGGGCTGATAGAAGATGTCGTCGGTTGTGCCTCGTTCAACAATTTTGCCCAAGTACATGACGATCACTCGTTCGCACATCTCCGCCACCACCCCTAGGCTGTGGGTGATGAGCAGGATCGACATGCCAAATTCTTGTTGAATGTCGCGCATGAGTTCGAGGATTTGCGCCTCGATGGTCACATCCAGCGCGGTGGTCGGCTCGTCGGCAATGAGCAGATTCGGGTTGCACGACAGCGCCATCGCGATCATCACGCGCTGGCGCATCCCGCCCGAAAGCTGATGCGGGTATTGGTCGATCTGCTGGTGGGGAGAGGAAAGCCCCACGCGTTCAAGGAGGCTGATGGCCTGGGCATGTGCGGCGGCTTTGGTAATCGGCTGGTGGAGCCGCATCGCTTCGATGATCTGGTCGCCAATGCTGTAGATCGGGTTGAGCGAATTCATCGGCTCCTGAAAGATCATCGCGATCTCGTTGCCGCGCAGGCCGCGCATGGTATTTCCCTTGGGGTCCAGTTGGGTGATCTCGACTGTCCCCTCTGGGGTTTCATATTCGATGCTGCCGGAGACGATCTGTCCCGAAGGCTGCGGGAGGATGCGCAGGATCGACTGTGCGGTGACGCTTTTGCCGCAGCCGCTTTCGCCGACAACGCCGAGGGTTTCTCCACGTTTGATCTCGAAGCTAACACCGTCAACCGCTTTGACCAGCCCCATCTCGGTTGAAAAGTAGGTACGCAGATCGCGCACCCGCAGCAGGGTAGAGGGGGCAGCAGCGGCATGGTTCGTCTGTGTCGGGTCCGCTTTAGTTGGAGTAGGGATCGGCTGCATCACGGAGTCCGTCTCCTAGAAAGTTAAAGGCCAAAATCGCCACGACAATCACGATGGCCGGGCTAAAGAGCCAGGGGTAATTGACCAGTGAGCGCACATTTTGCGCCTCGCGCAGCAGCACGCCCAAGCTGGTCATGGGCGGCTGGATGCCCAGCCCCAGAAAGCTCAACGATGATTCGACAATGATCATGCCCGGAATCGCCAGGGTGGCGACGACAATGATGTGGCTGAGGGAATTGGGGATCATGTGGTGGATGATGTTGTACCAACTGGTCGCGCCGCTTGCCTTGGCGGCCATGGTGTAATCCATGCGGCGAATGGTTAGCACCTTGCCGCGTACCTCGCGCGCCAGCCCGGTCCAGCCAAGAAAAGCCAAGATGGTGACGATGCCGAAGTAGACACGAAGCGAGGACCAGGTCGGCGGCAGCGCCGCGGCCAATGTCATCCACAGCGGGATACGCGGCATGGAGCTAAGAAACTCGATTGTCCGCTGTACAATCGAATCGACCACGCCGCCGTAATAGCCCGAAAGCGTGCCCAGCACCGAGCCTAAGACAACGCTAATGGCAACGCTCAACAGCCCGGCTGTCAGCGAAACGCGCGTGCCCGCGAGGATGCGCGAGAACATGTCCTGGCCGAAGCGATCGGTGCCCAAGAGGTAGATGACGCCAGGTTCGTCGACGCCAAACAGCCGCGTCTGCATGGGAATGAGGCCGAACAGCCGATATTCCGCCCCCTGGACAAAGAGGCGCAGCGGATACTTGGTGGACGGGTCGGGCACAAAGATGCGCTGGAAGGTCTTGGGATCGACCGTCGACTCGTAGGCATAGACATACGGGCGCGTAAGGCCGTTTTCATCGGTGAAATGCAGCCGCATGGGCGGCGCATAGACGTATTTTTCATTCATGCGGTTAATGGGATAGGGCGCAATAAAATCCGCAAAGATGATCATTAAATACAAGATGCCCACAACCCAGCCCGACACAACCGCCAGCCGGTTGCGCCGAAAGCGCAGCAGCATCAACTCCCACTGTGAGAAGCTGCGCGCTTGCTGTTCGGCATCGAGGTAGGCGGGCGCGGGCACAGTCGTGGCGCTCTGCTCAAGGTTTATTGCCGACATGGTTGCTTCGTCACCTCTCTCGTCATCGCCGCATTGGTCAGTCAGTCCAGTTTAGCCGCCTGCCTTACTCATATTCGACACGCGGATCGACCCAGGCCAAGCAGATATCAGCCAGCAGGTTGCCCAGCAAGAGCAGCACGCTTTGGAAGAAAAGGATCGTTCCTGCCAAGTACATGTCTTGCAGCAGCAGCGCCCGGTAGAGGACTGGCCCCAACGTCGGCAGGGAAAGCACAATAGACACGATCACCGAGCCGGAGAGGATATCGGGGAACCACATGCCGACAGCCATGATAATGGGCGCAATGGCATTCATGGTGGCGTGCTTGCGAATCACAACCCCTTCTTTCAAGCCTTTGGCGCGTGCTGTGACGACATATTGCATGTTGAGCACATCGAGCAGGTTGCCGCGCATACGCCGGATAATGCCTGCTGTGCCCGCGGTGCCAAGCACGACAATCGGAATCCAAAGATGCTGCAACAGGTCAAGCACCTTGCCCAGACTCCAGGGCTTGTCCAGATACTCGTTGGAGAAGAGGCCACCCAATGCGGAGACATTAAAGACAAAGTAGGCGACGAACATCAGGACCAGGGCCAGCAGAAAATTGGGGATCGACAGGCCGATAAAGCCCAACAAGGTGAAAAAGTGGTCGCTCAAGGAATATTTATGGGTGGCGGAATAGATTCCGATTGGAATTCCCACGGCTAGGATAAAGAGCTGGGTTGAAACTGCCAGCAGCACGGTATACCCCAAGTACGCTTTGATGATCTCGATGTTGCGTTGGCCCCAGTAGAGGAAGGAGACCCCAAAATCGCCGCGCGGAAAGCCGGAAACCCAGCGCCAATACTGCACATAAATGGGCGCGTCCAGCCCATAGCGCGCCTTGAGCGCGTTGATCTGCGCGCCGGTGACTTCTCTCCCCTGGCTCTGCAGCTCGGCGACCAGCGCATCCAAGTAGGTGCCGGGCGGGAGTTGAATCAGGACAAAGATGAACATGGAGAGCGCAAACAGGACGGGAATCATCAGCAGCAGACGCCGGATAATGTATTTGACCATGACACTTTTCCTGGGGTCGAACTTGTCTCATGTTGGAGGCGTGGCAGGGTCTACAGCGCACCATCTGTAGACCCTGCCGGATTGCTGCCGGTCGTGCAGCGAGATCAGGCTATTGGTGGTCTGCCTCGATATAGAACTGATACGGCGCAGTGCAACCCAAGAAGTGACCGTGGTGGAAGCTCCAGCTACAGTCTTCCTTGACATTGCGGAACCAGGTCTTGACAATAATGGGCTTGGGCACAGGGCCGACGACGCCGATGGCCCAGACGTTTTCCGCTTGGGCTTGCAAGATCTGGTTGATCAGTTCTTCTTGCTTGGCCTCATCGGTTGTCAACAGGATTTCTGTCCAAATCGCCTGGAGGTCTTTGATGTGCTGCGGCGGTTCCTCGCCCTGCGCGCCATTGGTGTTGTACCAGAGGCCCCAGAGCGGCGCCCAGTCGGTGTTGGTGCTAATGGGAACCAGGTCGGTTTCAGTCTCCGGCTTTGCCATGGGCCAACCGTCGAACTGCATTTCGCCGGCTTCCATGCGCGTGGTCCAGAGCGTTTGGTCAATGGGCTTGACGATCAGGTCCACGCCGATTTCTCTGTAGTCCTCGACAATTATGGTGAGGTTGTCGATCATGCCCAGGCGGTTGCTTGGCACTTCAATCACCGGCGCGAGGCGATTGCCATCCGGTTTGAGCCGGAAGCCTTCACTATCCCGTTCGGTCAGACCCATTTCGTCCAACCAGGCATTGGCCTGTTCCGGATCATACTCAGTGTAGGCGGTGAGATACTCTTCCTTCATGTACTTGGGCACGCCAATGGTCGCCTGGGTGGGGCGGGAGAGACCTAGGTAGAGCGTCTCGTTGATGCGTTCACGGTTGATTGCCACCGACAAGGCGCGGCGGAAGCGAACATCCTGATAGATCTCGCGGTCGACTGGATCCGGGGTGTTCTGATTGATCCAGATCGCGGCTTCGGAAACCTGAAGATCGCCCCATTGGAACACCCGGTATTCATTCTCCTCGGCAGCCTGCACGTAGAGCGACATGTCTTGGAAGGATTGGGCGCGTGACGCCTGCATGTTTGGCTCGCCGGCAGCAATTTGGAGGTTCATGACTTCGGGATCGACCACGCGCAAGTCAACCTCGTCGATATAGGGAAGTTGGTTGCCTTCCGTATCGACGGCAAAGAAGTAGGGGTTGCGCGTGAAAATGAAGCGATCGCTGGGTGGGGACGTGGTGGGAACCCAGGGGTACATGGTGGGCATATCGGGATTCGCCATGCCCGAAGTCCCGTTGTTGCCAAAAGCTGCCTTCAACCAGAAGAGATTGACCCATGTGTCGACGCCCGCTTCATCGATGGCTGCGTTGAGCGCGGCTTCGTCTGTGTAGTCAATGTGGAATTGTTGCAGATAGTGCTTGGGCGCATAGGTCCAAATCTCTTTGGTCAAGAGCAGAATGAAAAGGCCGTGGGGCTGGCTAAACTTGAAGCGCACGGTGGTGTCGTCTATCTTTTCCACCACGCCCAGTTCGCCGTTGGCCGTGTACATGAAGCCGGGCTTGACGGGCGATAGCTCGTCATTCAGCACAATATCCTCGTACCAGAAGAGGATGTCGTCGGCGGTAAAGGGTTCGCCATCTGACCATTTCAAGCCTTGGCGCAGATGAATGACAAACTCTTTGCCGTCCGCTTCCACGTCCCAGCTTTCCGCCAAGCCGGGCATGGGGCCGGTCTGTTCGCGGTTCCACATCAACAGGCCGACATCGGTAAATTCGCCTACATCTCCAATGCGCTGTTGGCCGTCGGTGAGCAGCAGCCAGGTTCCGCCATAGACGCCCACTTGTTCAACCGGCTCTACCACCATGGGATTGGTGGGAAGCCGTTCTGCCAGCGGCGGCAGATCGCCAGCCGCCACTTGTTCCGCCAGCATTGGCGCTTCTTGATAGGCAGACGGCGCGGCATTGTCTGCAGCCGCTTGCTCTGCTGTGCCTGCTTCCCCTTCTGCAGCGGGGGCCTCGACCGCTGCTGGGGCTGCGCCGGAGCCACATCCCGCCAGAATGAACAGCAGGAACGCCAATGCGACTCCGATTAGCTGCGATGGCTTTCGTTGGGTCATTCTTCTTCCCCCTTAACTGCTCGCGCAATTGACTCCGTTCCGCTTCAGACTTGCCGGTATCCGCCTGCTGGGTTCGCGCGTTGAGTCGCTGCCGGGCGGGCGTTCTTTGCGAGCGGCTGCCCGCCCGGCCCACGCTCAATCAAGCACTGCCATTGCCCAACGGCTCGACGGTGAAGTCGAACGACATGCCTGCTTTTTCATAGAGCTTGCGACGGCCCGCGCGGTCGCCGTTGGCGATCTCTTGGGCATACTTGGCGACATCCTCGACGATCTCGCTGGGCACGACGATCACACCGTCGCCATCGGCGACGACCAAGTCGTTGGGGCGCACCATGACGCCGCCGCAGTTGACCGTCACTTGCTCGGCATCAAACTCCAGACGTGCCGGGCGAATGGTGGGGACAATGCGCCGGCAGTAGACAGGGCACTTTTGACGGATCAGTTCATCGGTGTCGCGCGCCGCGCCGTTGGTGACGATGCCGACTGCGCCATCGGTGATCCAGCGGAAGCCGTTGTTGGAGCCGACGAAGCCGACCTCGGTGTCGGTCCCGTCGATGACAATCACGTCACCTGGCTCAATCGGCTGCTTGGGGCCGCCTGCCCATTCGCGGTACCAGTGGCGAATAAAGTCTTTCATCTCTTCGGGCGTGTGCGCGGTAATGGGCCGGTTGGTGGGGATGAAGCGCACTGTATGGGCAAAGCCGACAAAGCAGTGGCTCATGTTTTCAACATCGCGGTAGAGCGGCCGGATGTCATGGTCCATCATCCCCAAATTCATTCGCCCGACCACATCCATAGCATCGTTGACATCGGTGGTACGCAGCCCCTTGTACAGATCCAGGAGCCGTTGACGTTCCTCCAGCATGCTAACCTCCTGAGCTTTCTTGAGTAGGTGAGAAAGAATATATACAAGCGCCCGAAGGCGGTTGTAATCGATTACATGCAGGTCGAAGCAGGCAAGCGGCTGCGGATCATCATGCAGTCGCCAAGCAACGGCCTAGCTCGCAGGAACCCGTTGGATTCTTGCCAGGCGCGTACGTTCGGTTGTCACAAGCCGCATCCATAGCGGCATACCAATTGGGTGGCGATGATCGGAGCGCGATGGTCTGTTTATCAGAGGCGCAGGAGCAGTCACGCGCCTACTGAGACAATGTCATCCGGGACGATCTTGAGACGATCTATCTAAGACGATGCTATCTAAGACGGTGACGGTCAGACGATGCTATGTTAGCGCGACTCTTGAGATAGAGCCGCAGAGGTATGCTCGGTTGCCCAGGCTTGGCGTAGGATAAGCCGGTTCTGCAGGACTAGGTGCTGTGGCGTTCGATCAACCTGCCCCTCGACTTGGGCAATCAGAAGTTCGGCGGCGCGGTGGCCCATCTCGCGCGCGGGCTGCTCGATCAGGTTGAGCGGCGGGCGGTAGAGCCGCGCGGTCTTGAACGCACCAAACCCGGCAACGTCCACTGGGTCGGGCCAACTGATACCCAGGTCTTGCAGCGCCATGACCACGCCTTGCACCATGACGTTGTTAAAGACGAACAGGGCATCGGGCGGATCGGGCAGCGCAAGAACGTTTTGTGCTGCGGCATAGCCCCCATCCAGGTTGGCCCAGCCGCATACGATCAACGACTCATCTACTGAATGGCCTGCTTCGAGCAGCGCTTGGCGGTAACCGGCCAGTCGGGACTCGGTTGTGTAGACATCAGGCAGCCCAGTAATCGCGGCGATGCGACGTTTGCCCTGAGCAATGAGATGCTGCACGCAAGCTTTGGATACTGCTTCGTCGTCCGAAACAATCGAACTGAAGGGCAGATGCTCTAGGCGGCGATTGATCAGCACAATCGGCAGTCGACCTTGTGCGTACTCCTGCAGATGGGGCGCGTCACCTGGCGCAGGGGCCAAGATGATCCCGGCGATCAACTGCTGGTCGAGTATTTCCAGATAAGCCTTTTCCTGATTCGGGTTCTCATCTGTGTTACAAACGATCAGGTTGTAGCCGTGACGACGGGCTGTCTGTTCGGCCGCGTGCGCTGCCTCTGTGAAAAAGACATTTTCGATGGTCGAGACAAGCAGACCGAGTAGATTGGTCTGCCGCCGGCGCATGGAGCGGGCGACGCGGTCGAGCCGGTAGTTGAGCGCTTTGATCGAATCCAGAACACGTTCGCGGGTTTCTTCGCTTACATTGGGCGCTCCGGACAACACGCGGCTGACTGTAGCAACCGAGACTCCTGCTCGTTCCGCTACGTCCTTAACTGTTGCCACAGAACTCCTCGCCTGTCACATTGCAAAGGGGAACTTAGATGTCGATACGATACCTGATAAAACCAACTTATGAACCAACTGGTTTGCTTGGGGAGCGACAGGAACGTATTCGAGAATCTAAGCAGATACGGCGTCATGTAAACGATTACTGTAATCGTTTACAAAGTCTAGCGAATGGTCGCGCCATTGTCAACCCCCAATTTTCAATTCTTTGATTGGGCGCTTTGATCGAGCGCAGCGTCAGAAGGCAGATCTTCCGGGACGCTTCAAGCGTCCCGGAAGGTACATCCCCATGTTCATGTAACGGCTGGCTTGTAACAGGGTGGTAGGGCTGGAGGTGCGCTATGGCTGTGTCGCTATGGCTGTGGGAAGTAGGCCACGCGTACGGCCCGCTGAATTACGTGGAAGTTGTAGATCGGCTCCCACGAATCATTCTCGTCATCATACCAACAGCGGGTGTTGTAATAGGTGTCATAGGCGATCTGGACAGTGCCGTCTGCGTCTAGGTGCAACACCGGCGTTCTGCCGTCCCAGATGCCGCCGTCACAGTGGGGCGGGTAGGCAACAGGCCAAGCGTCATAGAGGTCGGTTCGGTTTTCCACCACCTGATGCTGCCAATTCGCCGCGGAGGCGCAGTTGCCATTACACCAGGAATAGCCCAAGCCGCCGCCGTTTGTCATGGCGTAGGCCACACGCGGCCGCCCCTGTGCATCCAACGCCAGATCCGGCCCTTGACCGTCCAGTGTGCCGATGCCCAGGTTCACATGTTGCCAGTTGGACGGGTTGAGGCAGTTTCGCTCACAGCTTGCATAGTAGAGCTGCTCGCCCGCGTCATTGGGCAGCGCCGCAGGGTAGTAGACCACGCGCGGGCGGCCATCGGCTGTCAGTGCGATGTCCCAACTCCGATATTGGCCCTGGCCCCGGTCCGACAGGCGCGCCCGCTGCCAACTCTCCAATTCCCCACAGTTGCCGTTGCATTCAAAGTAATAGATGCCTGTTTCCGCCTCAAACGGGTCAAGCTCGCCCACGACGCGCGGGTTGCCCTCTGGCGTGAAGGTCAACGACGCATAGGTGAGCGGCTCGAAGTCGAAATACTCGTTGTCCCAGCCGCTGGTCATGTTGGCTGTCTGCCAGTTGGCAGGGTCGGCGCAATTGGCATCGCACCAGGCATAAAAGCCGCCATAGAGATCGGGTTCGACAATGAAGTTGCGGTTGAAATAGACAAAGCGCGGCCGCCCTTGCGGGTCGAGCGCAAAGTAGCGCTGGGGCATGTCGATGTGGGTCACATCCCAGACGGCTGTGCCGCTGGTGCTAATGACGACATCGCCAGCCCACTGCTCGGGGTCGGTGCAATTCTGGTTACATTCAAGGTAGATGTAATCGGAGCCGGAGCCGTCGCTGGAACTGGCCCGAACCAGGATGCGCGGGCGTCCCTGGGCGGTTAACTCAAGCTGTACCTCGTAGACATTGGAGAATGCGGTGATGCCACTCCACTTGCCGCTGCCCACATTGCCGCAGGTGTCAATCGGACCGGCGCAGTAGAGATAGATCATGACGGGGGTGTCGACGCCCTCTACCTCCTGATAGAAGTAAAACGCTGTATGTACGCCGCCTTGCGGATCGATGGCAATGTCGGCGCTGCCGCTCTGGATCTCTTCGTCCAAAAAGAGCGCATTGGCCGCAACAGGCTCTTCTGGCTCTTCATCACCAGGATCGTCATCACCAGGATCGTCATCGCCCGGTTCGTCACCTGGATCGGTGGCAGAGCCGGTCAATGTGAGTGGCAGAAAGATATCATACGGTTGGGCTACGGCTGCAGCCTGTGCGATGGGAATAGGGTATACGGCGATCCAAACGGCCAGGCTTAACGCAGCCAGCAATGTCCCCAAGAGCAGCCAGCCTATTTTTTGCCGGTGATGCGGTTTGTTCGGTTTATTCATAGAATTCATACGATGTGTTTCCTTCTTTTTGCGTAACGATGCCTGAGCCTTTGCAAAGCCATCGGCTCATGGCTTCCAGTAAACTGCAAGGCGACCCCCTATGGGTGGCTCTGGGTGTCACCAGAGCGACACAGAAGTGACACAGGCAGGGGGTGAACTTGGGTATTGGGGAATCGATCTAGCGCGCGTGAAATGGTGAACGCTCACCCGGCGGATGTGGTATACTGCGCGGGATGGCAAGCGAGCCAAATTGATGAGGAAAGAGGGAAGAGCGAGCCTGTGATAGAGGCTGCCGAAACAGAAGTAGACGCAGAGGTATCGGTAGGGGCGTGGCTCAGCCAGCAGCGTGCCGCGCTGGGCCTGACGCAAAAGGAGGTCGCTCATTACGTTGGCTGTTCAGTCTCGGCCATTCGCAAATTTGAGACTGATAGCCGTCGCCCGTCCGTCCAGGTGGCGGAGCGCATGGCCGAGGTATTGGCCGTCCCTGCGACAGTCCGGCCGCTTTTTCTGCGCGCCCTGCGCGGTGAGGTGCGGCTGGAGCGGTTTATTGCCGCGCTGGCTTCGGCGCAAGCAGCCGCCCACTCCCCGCGTGCGCTTGCGACGGATTGGATGATCTCGCATTTGCCCTCGTTGACCGTTCCAACAGTCGGTCGTGAGCGAGAACGCGCCCATTTGGTCCAGTTGCTCACCGATCCACAGTGCCGTCTGCTGACTTTGTGCGGGTTGGGCGGCATCGGCAAGACCCACCTGGCCCTGCAAACTGCCCACGATGTAAGCAGCCGCTTTGCCGATGGCGCGTATTTTGTTTCACTCGCGCCGATTACAGACATCGCCCATGTTGTGCCGACCCTTGCCCGCACGTTAGGCGTGGGGATGCACAGCGCGATTGGGCTGGAGCGGCAACTGCTGGCCTTCTTGCGCGGCAAAGAATTGCTTCTGGTTTTGGACAACATGGAGCATTTGCTGGCGCAGGGTGTCGACGATCTGGGCCGTTTTCTGGCAAAGGTGATCCAAGAAGCGCCAGGCGTTAAGCTCTTTATCACCTCGCGCGAGCGGCTGCACCTGCACGGCGAGTGGGTGTTTGAATTGTATGGTCTGCCCGTCCCGCTTCAAGCCGGGGATCTGGCGCTGTTTGATGCAACCGCGCTCTTTTTGACGTGCGCCAAACGGGTCGATGCACGATTTCTGCCCGATGCAGAGAACCAAGCGGCCATCGTTCGCATCTGCCGCTTGTTAGAGGGGATGCCGCTGGCGATTGAACTGGCCGCGGCCTGGACGGCATTGCTTCCCTGCACGAAGATTGCGGATGAGATCGAAAGCAACATCGATTTTCTGACGACCATGCGCCGTGATGTGCCGCCGCGCCATCGCTCGGTGCGCGCGGCGTTCGATGCCTCTTGGCGTTTGCTGTCAGCGGAGGAGCAGCAACTGTTGAGCAAGCTGGCGCTCTTTCGCAGTGGCTTCACGCGTGAGGCGGCGCAAGCCGTGGCAGGGGCCTCTTTGCCGTCCCTCTTGGCGCTGCTGGCAAAGTCGTTGATCCAGCGCGATGGCAGCGATCGCTTCACGCTGCATGAACTGCTGCGCCAATACAGCTTGGAGCAACTGCCGGACGAGGCGCGCGCGGAGACATGGCAAGCCTTTGCCGTGTATTATCGGGCACTGGTGCGCGCGGCTGGGCCGGAGATCAACGGGCCGCGCCAACTCTTCTGGCTGGATCGGTTGGAGCAGGAGTTGGGCAACCTGCGCGCCGTGTTGGGCTGGGCCGTTGAAAGCGGCGAGGTAGCGTTGGGCCTGGAGATTGCAGGCGAGGCGCAGGCGTTTTGGAGCCAGCGCGATCTGCATGGCGAAGGGCGGCACTGGCTGGCCGCGCTGCTGAATGATGCGCCGCCGGAGAGCATGGCCCCGGAGAGTACGGTCGTGGTGACCGCGCATTTGACCGCGGCTTTCCTCGCCTATGAACAGAACAAGTTGGTGGATGCGCTGCGCTGGTTGGAGCGGCTCCTGCCCTATCTATCGACCTATACCGATCCCAACATCCAGCAGAATGTTTGGCGTCAACTGGGCGCGGTGACGCTCGCCCAAGGTGAGTACGACAGCGCGCGGATGTACTTGGAGAAGTCGCTGGCCTGGATCGAACTGCACGAACCCCAGAGCATCGCCCATGCTGTCGTGCTGACCTGGCTGGGCGACCTGTTTCACCTGCTGGGGGAGGATGAACAGGCTGTGGCGCATTTTGCGCAAGGGACAGCCCTCTTTCGGCAGCGCGGGAGCAAGAATCACCTCGCCTATGCGCTGCGCCACTGGAGTTGGGCTTTGATCCGCCAGGGCAACCTAGCTGATGCCCTCTCCTTGTGTCGAGAGAGTTTGCTGTTGAACCTGGAAACCCAAAGTGAGCTAGGCATGATTGGGTGTGTGGCTTGTGTGGCGGCTGTCCTTGCCGCACGCCAGGAGATCGAGCCTGCCATCCAGTTAGCAGGGGCAGTGGAGGGGTTGCTCCAGGAGTTGGGGCTGCAATTGCGCCCGCTCGACCAATTTGAATACACGGCAACCCTCGACAGCCTGCGCCAACGGGTAGAGCCTGCGCGCTACGCCTGTGTTTGGCGCGAAGGGCTTGGCTGGACCCGTGCGCAGGTTTTGGCCGCGATTGAGACTATCCCAGCCTAGCAGCCGCCTGCCGAGTAGAGAAATAACTCGAGCAAGCGTGACATTTGGTTGTCCTCGTCTAGGATCTCCCGCGCCACCGTGAACAGCCCCCAAGCAGGGGCGGCTGCCAACTCTTGAACCGTGCGCTGGGCGTCTGAAAGGGCCAGGCAGATAGAAAGCTGGAGCGGTTGATCTGCCTGCTGATTGCTTTGGAGGTGGCTGCTGACTGCCTGCTGGATCTGTCCCAATGCCTGGGGCGGGAGCATCAGCGCGCTGGGCGCTGCCCCCATCTGCTCTGGGTCAAAGCAGCCGGTTTCTCTGTCCACTGCAAAGAGGCCGAGGAAAACCCACGCAGTGAACGCCCCCTGTGGGTGGCTTGGCTGTTCAATGGGCCGTTTCTGCATAGGCCCATTCAAGCACAGGAGAAGTTGCCTTTGGTGACGCTGCGGCTTACAGCAGCGTCACCAAAGTGACACAGGTGAAGGCACAGTTCTTGCCTCGCATCGCTCGCTGGGGCTGACTCTGGGATTGATCGAGGCGCAGCGCCCGACCTGTGCGTTATCGTATCGTCATGGGCAGGAAAACTTGCGCGCCAGGTACATAGACGCGCAGCGCACCCCCTTCGGCATCCAGCGCGTGCTGCATGGCGGTTGACGAGATAGTGGTTGCAGGCGCACCGGCGAAGAGGTGGCTCGCCAGGGGCGAAAGGGCAATGGACTCGCCCAGACGGATGCCGGTCTCGCCTGGGGCGAGCACGGTTTGGGCCAACAGCCATCCTTGCTCGGCATCATGGGTATAGATGTGGACTGCGCCGCTGCCGTTTAGCGGTGCGCCGATAGCCGCGACTTGGCCGTTCTGCGTCAAGGCGACGGCCGCGCCAAAGTGTCCATAGATGTCCGGCGGCGTAAAGCGATGCACCTCTCGCCAGCTGTCTTCATCGGCGTTGTACGCAAATAGATAGGCGCTGCCAGCGTTACGGGGCGAGCCGATCAGGACGAGTGTCTCCGGCGCTTCGGCATGGTTCGTCATGGCGAGCGCTTCGCCAAATTCATCAAATTCGAAACCGGCGGATGGCACAAGGCTTGTCGCTCTTGCCCAGCTACCGCCCTCTTGTCTGTAGACGTGGACGATCCCCCGGCCAATTGTGCTGCTTTCCTCTTGGTACAGCCCGGCGGCAAGCAGCCCAATTTCCCCGCCAAATGCGTCTGATGCGGCGAGAAGCGTGTTGCCCATCGCAGCGGTGGCGATGGTGATGGTCGTGGTGGTGTTGATTGTGGCAACGGTGGGGCCTTGAATGTTAGCACTGTTGGTCCAAGTATTGCCCTCGCGCGTGAAGACATGGACCATGCCCGGCAGGGTGGCGTTGCTTTCTCCGGTGATTGCCTCTGTGCCCAGCGCGCCCACAAACGCGACCTGACCATTTTCCGCTAGGGCAATACCCTGGCCGCGCAGCTGATACGATTTGATGGGGACTGCCAGCGGATCCAGGCGAGCCACCTGCTGCCAGGAATTGCCGTTATAGTGGAAGACGTAAGCCGTGCCTACGTCGCTGTGCGGCCCGCTGTCTACGCGCGGCGCACCAACCAACAGCGTATCGGCAGTGGGGGCCAGCGCCAGCGATGCGCCAAAGTAGTCGCCTGCCGCGCCATCGCTTGCGGTCAAGACCTGCTCCAAGGTCCATCCCTCCGCTTGCAGGCGATAGAGAAAGACCGCACCCTGGTCGGCTTGCCCTGCAACATCGCGCAGAGGCGCGCCGACCGCTAGCAGCGTGCCGTCCGGGCTGGCCTCCTCGTCGCTGATCGCCAGGGAACGGCCAAACCCGTCGTTGGCCTGGGCTGTCTCCGGTGTCAGGGTGTGGGCGTTCACAAACGGAGGCAATGAGTCATCCAAAGCATTGCCGAGTGCAGTCGAATACGTCATGGCTGATACGCCCAAGACGACCATGCAGCAGAATAAACGCGACAGCAAGAACAGGCGCTTCACCGTTGACCTTCCAGACACCGCTGACTTCCCAAACACCGCAAACCTCCAGACAGATGAGCGCCGACCCTAGCCTATATGCTAGAGCCGACGTAACAGGTTGGCTTCTAATGTTGGACTTGAAAATGTTGACTTGAGAACGTTGGGCATTGCCGAAGAGCCTAGCACAGGGGCGCAGCCTGCACAATTTTGCTGCCCGCGTGACCCTGGCAAGCGCGCAGTGGGAGAAGGCGCAATTCAAGCTTGGCTTCGCAATTATCGCCGCTAAATCTTCAGTCAAACACCTTAGCGCCAGACGGCCGCGATCCCCTGGCGCGCAGAGGAACGGATGGAAAAACCATCCTCGCCTACCTCGAAGGTGACGCGCTGTGCGAACCACACCGGCAGTTCGGTGTCGAATTCTGCCATCAAGAAAGAGCCTGCTTCATCCGCACAACCATAGGGCGCTGTCTGCCCGTTTGCCCCTGGCACTGTGCCGGTCATCAACCCGCAAATTGTACCGTCGCCCAATTCGATGAGCCAGGGCAGAGCCACGTCGCCCACATGCACTTC
>CAZZNG010000129.1:0-14935 GCA_964655505.1 uncultured Litorilinea sp.
CCAAATACACGAGGGCATGGAAATCTACGATCGCAACGACAACCACATTGGCAAAGTAGATTTTGTTTATTTTGGTGCGTCAAGCAAGGAGCAACTGGATTCTGGCACCGGGCCTGCCGAGCCTGGCGAGGCGGATACCTTGGATATGCGCGACAATTCGCTTGTCGACATGCTTGCCGAGGCTTTTCGACCGGATGAAGTGCCGGAGGTGTTTCGAGAACGGCTCTTGCTCAGTGGCTTCATCCGCATGGATGCGGCAGGGATTTTTGCCGCGGATCGGTATGTCACGCCGGATCAGATCGCTGCAGTATCCGGCGACCGTGTGCAACTGTCGGTTGACCGAGACGATTTGATCAAGCGGCATTAATTCGGTGCACGCACCGCAATCAAGACCTCTTTGGCGCTAGCCGCTTATCGCGTGCCTGACAGCCAAAGAGGTCTTTTTGTGTAGACACGCCACCCCGCTGCCCATCAGCCATCCATTAGCCAAAGACCACTCCTGGGGATGCGTCCGGCTGGTTGGTCAACACCAGCACTTCGGCGGCGGGTAGGTCGCGGATCGCCACATAAGCCTTGCCGTCCGCGGACCGTTGTACAGGCAGGCGCTCACCGCTTGGATACGCGCCGCTGTAGCCCTGTGGGTTGGCGGCCTGGGCTGTGTTGAGGACGACGGTCATGGCACTGCCGGGCGCGTTGAGGGAGGCATCCACCAGGACATCGGCCCCGCGCGGCTCGCTGACGTGGCTGTTCACCACACAAAGCGCTTCCTCGTCATCCAGAATGCGCGACCAGGCCACCAGTTCGCCGGGACCGTGCAGCGCAAACGGCTTGTCCAAGAAGGCGATGGGTCGCAGGTACTGGCGACCATCGCGCAACGCGGGATAGCTGGCGCGCAAAGCCGCCAACGCCGCGATGCGTACATAGGCCGGGTGCTGCTCGTCGAAGCAGTGATGGCCCGCTGTGCCAAAGGGGCCAAAGCCGGGCAGCGTCGTATCCAATCCCTCTGGCGCGGCGATTAGGTCGCCGCGGCCACTTTGACGCGGATGAAGGGGGCCGAACATCGCCTCGCGCAGATAGCGATCCGACCGCTGCCACGCCGGCAGCCACTTACGTTCATCCGGCTCCGGCCCGGCAAATGCCTGTTCGGTGCCATAGTAGATGCAGGGAATCCCCAGGGTAAAGAGTTGGATGGCAACGCCTGCCACCACTTGATGGTCGGACGGAACCCTGCTGGAAAATCGGATCTTCTCCCCAAAGACATGATCGTGGTCATCCAGGATCGACACATGTCGGTTGCCCAGGTTGCGATGGGATCCCAGCACTGCGGCCCCTGGATCGAACCCTCTAAAGTAGGCCGCGGGGTTGGTTTCGCCGCTGGCGACGCCGGTCAAGATGGGGCGCATTTCGCCGATGTCGAGCGCGGCATTGAGATTGCGGCCAAGCACCTCTAGATAGCGGCTCTCTGCATAGTCCCCGCCAGCCACTTCGCCCACCAGAAAGAAGTTCTGCTTGCCCAAATTGGCGGCAAATTCACGAATCGTGCCGCAGAAATTGCGCGCCTCCTCGAACGAGACATGCTTGAGCGTGTCGATGCGGAACCCGTCACAATCGGTCAACGCAATCCAATATTTGAAGCACAGGGCTAGATCGGTGAGAAGGCCAGGGGCCGCCAGCCAAAAGTCGCGCAGGGTAATGAAGTCGCTGCGCTTGTGTTCGGCCTCTGGATCGTTGATGTCGCCCGCGCCCAAGTTGCCGCTTCCCGCGCGCGTGTAGTCGTCCTCATCTTGCAGTTCGACCGGCCAAACACCCTCGTCGCCGGCTTGCGGCCGCCCGGCGAGGGGCTGATCCGTGGCGTCGAGCCACGCGCCGAACGGGTAGCGGTCGAGCGTGTAGAACGGTGTTAAGGAGCCGCCCGGCGTGTCGGATGGGTAGAGCCAGTTGGGGCCGGAATGATTGAAGATGATGTCTAGGATGATGCGCAGCCCCATTTGGTGGGCTGTGGCAACGAGTTCTACCAGATCGCGGCGATCGCCGAGGCGCGGCTCCACCTCTAGGAAATCTTGCACGCCATAGCCGTGATAACTGTTGAGGTGAACGCGCTGCTTAAAGACTGGGCTTAACCAAAGCGTGGTCACGCCGAGCTGCTTGAGGTATGCCAGCTTGGAGGTGACCCCGGCCAGCGTCCCCCCTTGCCAGCGTTCCGCGCCGGATTCGGCCCAGCGATCCCAGCGCCAGGCATCGCCGTTTGGCTGCGCGGGCCGGGCCGCGGCAAGGTTGCTGCGATCCAATAGGGGGCGCGTGGCCTCTTGGCCGTCGCTGAAGCGGTCCACAAGGAGAAAATAGAGCACTTCATGCCGCCAGTCGACCGGCGAAGGCGTGTAGGATTGACGGCGCGGCAAGGAGAGATCGTCGCGAACACTGCTCGGTCGTGCGTGCTGGAGTGCACTGTCAGCAAAGGTCACGGTGTACCTGCCTCTCGAACCATACATGAGCCGAGCCTGATGGATCGCTCAACCTCCATGCGCTGTATTGGGGCTGTACGCAACTATAGCACCCGCGTACCCTCCCTGCAATGCCCAACTTTTGTCAACCGCTGGACGGGCTCTCCGCGGGTTTGTCCGCCAACCAAACTGCCACCCTAGGTTTGCATGGGGTGGCAGTTTTTCTTCCTATGGCGCGCTGCACAGCGCGATGTGGGCAGTTCCTACTGCGGAAGGCTCACGCCGGGGAGAGCTAGACAACTTGGTTGACCAGTTCTTTTTCGCCCCGCCAGAGCCGTTCTAGATTTTCCAACAAAATGTCGATTAGATTTTCCTCGTAGCGCCGCGTTTCGCCAGCCGTATGTGGCGTGATGATCACATTTTCCAAGTCCCAGAAAGGCGAATCGGGCGGCAGCGGCTCATCCCACAGATGGTCGAGCGCGGCTCCTGCGATCTGCTCCTGGCGCAGCGCTTCAAGCAAGGCAGGCTCGTCCACGCAGCCGCCGCGCGCCACGTTGATCAGGTAGGCCGAGGGCTTCATTAACGCTAGCGCCTCGGCGTCGACGAGGTTGCGCGTTTCCGGGGTAAGGGGACAGGTCAGCGCCACGAAGTCGGCGCGCGGCAAGAGGGTTTTGAATTGGTCGGGTGTGTGGATCTCCGCCACAGCCGCGGCCTCCGCTGTGGGTGTGCGTTTGGTGGCGAGCACATTCATGCCAAACGCCTTAGCCAGCGCAGCCAGGCGCGAGCCGATCCCGCCCAGCCCTACGATCAGCAGCGTCTTGCCGCCCAATTCATCCTCGCGGCGGCTGACATCCGAGATCATGCTGCGCCAGTGATGGGCGCGCTGGTTGTCGCGCCCTGTGTGCAGATGGCGCGCCAGACTCAAGATCAAGGCCATGGCATGTTCGCTCACCGCGTTGCGGTTGACGCCTTTGGCGCTGGCGAGGCGAATGCCGCGCTCGGCCAGTTTGTCCAGGGGAAATTGGTCATAGCCCGCGCCAATCGACTGGATGAAGCGCAGGTTGGGGGCGCGATCTAGCAAGTCATTGTGCCAGAACCCGGAGATCACCAGCACATGCGCGTCCCGAATCTTTTCGTCCAGGTCGGGGCGGTTCCAGACCTGGAAGTAGGCAAGCCCTGTTTCGCGCTTGGCGAAGATCTCCGCCAGCGGATAGGCAACATGGGCAAAGCAAATAGAGGTCTTGTCCCGCGTGGGGAAGTGGGGGGCTGCATGCTCTTGTGGGGACACTGCTCGTCTCCTCTGCTGAGTTGCTGGTTTTGTGTTGCTCTGGGTGAGATGGTCGATGCGCCCGCGGTTAGCCCCTGAGGAGGCTTGGGAAGGATGGGCGCGCCGCTTGTCAACGCGGCGCGAGCCGGGGAGGGGGAACGCTGCCGCTCTGGGACCAATTGTTCAGAGAAGCAGGTTCAGTGCGGGCGTCGTGGATAGTATAGGCAGGGGGCCATGCTGTGTCAATTAAGTTCGCCGCACCCCCAGAAGGGCGGTATAATGCACACTCTTCGCTGGCTCGAATTCAAACGATGCTTTCCTCACAGACGTGCATCGATCAATCGATTAAGTTATAATAGTTAGAGATCCTAAGTATCCTGTCGCGCGTGATTTATTCAGGGCCGGCAGCACCAGGCGAGTGAGCCAAATAGGGTGTACCGGCCCTTTTTTGTCCGCTGAGTTGCCCACTAGCCGGGCCTTTGCCGGGATGAACAGGTAGAGAATGGCCTACCAGGGGAGTTCAAGTGAAATTTAACGTCAGACGATCCAGCGCAATTTTGTTTCTCACCATGTTCATCGTCATGGTGGGCTTTGGCGTCATCATGCCCATTTTGCCCTTCTATGCCGAGAATATGGGCGCGACCGCGACTCACCTGGGGCTGCTCTTTGCCGCCTATTCAGTGGTGCAGTTTATCTTTGCGCCCATGTGGGGACAGCTTTCGGATCGAATTGGCCGCAAGCCCGTGCTGTTGATCGGTTTGTTGGGCTTTGGTGTTTCATTTGCGCTTTTCGGGCTTGCCACGAAATTGTGGATGCTCTTTGCCGCGCGCACGTTGGGCGGCATTCTTTCGGCCGCGACACTGCCCACGGTGCTGGCCTATGTCGCCGACACCACTGATGTGAAGTCGCGCGGCAAGGGGATGGGCATCATCGGCGCGGCGTCGGGCATTGGCATCACCTTTGGCCCGGTCATCGGCGGCTATTTGGGCGAAATCAGCCCTAGCCTGCCCTTTTTCTTTTCTGCGCTGCTGGCGCTGCTGGTTTCGATCTTCGCCTACTTCCTTTTGCCCGAATCGCGCAGCAAAGCGGAGCAGTTGCAGGCGCGCGCGGAGGGGCGCAAGCAAAGCAACATGGGAGAGATCTGGACCGCGCTCTTTGGCCCGATTGGCTTTGTCTTGATCTTGGCTTTCTTAGCCAGCTTTGCCAGCGCCAACCTGGAAGGCACGTTTGCCCTGTTTTCCGAGGTACATCTCGGCTTTGGCGAGTCGGAAATGGGGCTGCTCTTTGGCGTGATGGGGATCGTCATGGCGCTGACGCAGGCGCTGCTGGTCGGCCCTTTTATCAACCGCTGGGGCGAGGAACGCATGATTCAGATCGGGCTGATCAGCAGCAGTATTGGTTTTCTCGCGCTGCTGTTGACCTATGACATGGTCAGCGTGGCCGTTGTGATGGCGCTCATGGGGGTGGGCAACGCGGCTTTGCGCCCGTCTGTGAATTCGCTGGCATCCAAGATTTCGCCGCCGGATCAGCAAGGTTCGGCTATGGGGATCGTCAGTTCCTACAACAGCCTGGGGCGCATCTTCGGCCCGATTGTCGGCGGTGTCCTGTTTGACGTGCTTGGCTACCAGTGGCCCTATTTCTTTGGCGCGCTGGTCTTTCTGCTCGTCTTTGGCCTGGCGACCCTGCTTTTTCGCCGCCGCAGCAATGCGCTGGCCGCGGGCGCGCCTGAACTCTCATTTTCACAGAACCCAAGCCGCGAGTAAGGTTCTCCTTGCGTCGATGCTGATTACCCGGCTGTATAAAGCCCACTTATAGGACTTGTCGCAGGGTTTGGGCGTTGATGGCGACGATAATCGTGCTCAATGACATCAGCACCGCGCCCGCGGCAGGCGAAAGCACGATGCCTACCGGGGCCAGGATGCCCGCGGCCAGCGGAATGGCGAAGATGTTGTAGCCCGCGGCCCACCATAAATTCTGCACCATCTTGCGGTAGCTGGCCCGGCTCAAGGTAATAATCTTGACCACATCCAGTGGGTTGTTCTGGACCAGGATAATGTCTGCCGACTCGACCGCTACATCGGTCCCGCTGCCGATGGCAATTCCCACGTCGGCCCGCGTCAACGCCGGTGCATCGTTGACACCGTCGCCCACCATCGCCACGCGCTTGCCCTGGCGCTGTAATTCGGCGACCTTCTGGTCTTTGTGTTCGGGCAGCACCTCGGCAAAGACCTGGTCGATGCCCAACTCCCGACCCACTGATTCTGCCACCGCGCGGCTGTCGCCGGTCAGCATGGCAACCTCGATGCCCATCTCATGCAGTTGGGCCACGGCCTGCTTGCTCTCTGGCCGGATCACATCCGCCAGGGCAAAGGCGGCAATCACCTCTTCATCCTGCAGCAGGTAGATGACGCTGCGCGCCTCGGCGCTCTGCTGCCGTTCGAACTCGACAATCGGCTGCGGCGGCGTGACGCCCAACTGCTCCAACAGCCGCGGCCCGCCGACGTGGACGATGTGGCCTTCGCTCTCGGCCTGGATGCCGCGCCCTTGGAGCGCCTCGAAGCGGCTCACCGGCGGCAGGGTAACCCCCGCGTCCGCGGCTGCGTTGCGAATGCCCTGCGCAATGGTGTGCTCTGAATCGCCTTCTACCGCGGCGGCCAGCGCCAGCGCCTGCTGCTTGTCCCAGCCCTCGACGGCAATGCTGTCCACTACGCCGAACTCGCCCAGGGTCAACGTGCCTGTCTTGTCGAAGATGATCGTGTCGATCTCGCGCGCTTCCTCCATCGCCAGCCGGTCGCGCACCAAGATGCCGTTGTTGGCGGCCAAAGAAGTCGCGATCGCCACCACCAGCGGGATCGCCAGCCCCAGCGCGTGGGGACAGGCAATCACCAGCACGGTCGCCACCCGTTCGACCACTGCTACGCTGAAGCCGGTTGCTGCTATCCAAACCAGCGCGGTCACCAGCGCCGCGCCAAGGGCAATATAGAAGAGCCACCCGGCCGCACGGTCGGCCAGGAGTTGGGTACGCGATCGGCTCTGCTGCGCCTCCTCCACCAGCCGCATGATTCCGGCCAATGCGGTCGCTTCGCCTGTGGCGGTGACGCGCACACGCAGGCTGCCCGCGCCGTTGATCGTCCCGGCAATCACCTCATCCCCAGGCGACTTGGCGACAGGCTTGGATTCGCCGGTGATCATCGCCTCGTTGACCTCGGATTCGCCCTCTGCCACTTCGCCGTCAGCCGGCACGCTGGCCCCTGGTCGCACCAAGACTAGGTCGCCATCTGCCAGTTGGCTGACTGAGATTTCCTCGGTGCTGCCGTCGGGTCGAATGCGCTGGGCGGTGTCGGGCATCAGCTTTGCCAGTTCGCCCAGCGCGCCTGAGGCTTGGCGCACACTGCGCATCTCCAGCCAGTGGCCCAAGAGCATCACGTCGATCAACAGCACCATCTCCCAGAAAAAGCCGCCCTGGGGATCGATGAAGATGGCCGCCACGCTGTAGACAAAGGCCACGGTGATCGCCAGCGAGATCAGCGTCATCATGCCTGGGCGGCGCGTTTGAATTTCGGGCCAGGCCATCTGCAAGAAGGGCACGCCGCCATAGATAAAGACGATGAGGGCAAAGAACGGCCCGAGCCACATGCTGCCGGGGAAGGTAGGCATGGTAAAGCCGAGCCACATTTGCAGCATGGGGCTGTAGAGCAAGACCGGGATGGAGAGCACCAACGACACCCAAAAGCGGCGACGGAACATTTCCTCATGGCCCGTGTGGTCTACATGCGCGCCATGTCCCGCGTGCACGTCATGTCCCGCGTGCACGTCATGTCCCGCGTGGTCTGCATGGGCATCATGCGCGGCATGGCCTGCGTGCTGTGTCGCCTCGTCCATGATCATGGCATGTTCAACCCCGTGGCCCGCGTGAGGATCCTGATCGTGGCGTGCTAGGGCTTGCTTGGCCTGGGTAGCCGGTTCCTCCACAGCCCCAGAGCCAGCAGGCGCGGCAGAATGCGCGTGCTCATGATGGCCCGCTTCGTCATGGCCGCTTTGGTTTGACATAATCTCTTGCTGATCTCCTAAAGGGTGCTCATCAGTTCGCGACAGATCTGCTCACAGTACTGGCACGATTCGGCGCAGACACGACAGTGTTCGTGCATCGACGCGTGCTGTTGGCATTCACTGCCGCAACTGGCGCAAGCCGATTGGCAAGCCTGAAGCTGTGCGCGCAAAACCGACTTGTCCGGCTCTGTGATGCGTGTCAACACGCCGGCTGTTGCGCGGCAGATGTCGGCGCAGTCCAGATTCAGCCGGATACAGCGCGTCAACTGCTGCACCTGCTGCTCGCCCAGACAGGCGTCTGCACAACTGGTGCAGACCGCGGCGCATTCGGCAATCGACGCGACGGCTTGCGATAGGTTTTCCACCGCCATGTGCGGCTGCCGTGGATGGGTGCGGATCATTGCCAGCAGTTGGCTGGTGCTTTGGCTGCTCATGTTCATCGGGGACACTCCTCCGGGACGAAGTGGATCGTTCACCGCACAGACACTTCGTGCCAAGTGTGTGCCCAACCGTGGAACTCGTCTATGTATCCTTGTAGAGCAGGCATGTAGGTTGGTCGTTAGGTTTGCCCATTCATTTTGATGTAGGGCGCGGTATAGGGCAAAGCGACGGGAGCGGGCAGCGGCTGTCAGCCTTCTGCGCGCAGGCGGGGATTGCTCACCTCGTCAAAACCGAGATGCACCAGATAGAGCAAGAGGAAGAGCACCATCAGCGCGATGACCGGCGAAAGCCACCACCACCATAGATTTTGGAAGATGGCGCTGTAGCTCAATGCCCAATAGATCATCATGCCCAGCGTCATCTCGCGCGAGGGGCCGAGGCCCAGAATCGACAGGCCCGATTCAGCCAGCACCGCGGCAATAAAGGCATTGACAAAGTTGGCGCCCAGCCACTGGAACATGTAGGGCATGAGTTCTATCAGGATGATCTCCATGCCGGTCATGCCCGACAGCCGCGCCACCTGCACAAAGCCGCGCTCTTTGAGGCTGAGCACTTGGGCGCGCACCTGCCGCGCCGGGGAAGGCCAGGCAAATGCGCCGATGATCAGGGCCATTGCCAAGACACCAACCCCGCGCACCAGGGACGCGATCAGGATTAAGAAGAGCAGCGACGGGACCGAGAGAAAAACGTCGATTAGTACGCGCAGCACGGCATCCACTTTGCCGCCGAAGTAGCCGCTGACGAAGCCAATGAGCGCGCCGAGCAGCGTGCCCACGGTGGCCGCCACCAGGCCAACCAGGACCGAGTTGGGGATCGCCTCCGTCAACTGAATGGCGATACTTTGGCCCAGCGCGTTGGTTCCCAGCAGCGTGCCTTCGCCGGGGGGGAGCCGCTGGGGAAAGCTGCCTGAAAGGCGCAGCGCCGGGTCGATCAGCGCGCCCGCCACCAACGCGGTCAGCACAATGACCAGAAAAATGCCGCCCGCTATGGTGAATTTGCGGTTACGCAGCAGGTCCCAAAGAACACCTCTGCGGCTTTCGACGACCGTTTGTTGTACAGGAGCAACAGCCATTGCTTAACGACCCCCGGTTCCTTCGAATCGAATACGTGGATCGATCAGCGGATAGAGCGCGTCGATCAAGAAGTTTGCCAGCGCGACCGAGAGAATGATGAAGAGCACGCCGCCTTGGATCAGCGGATAGTCCAGGCTCTTGATCGCGTTGTAGATGCGATACCCGATGCCGGGGTAAGCGAAGATCACCTCGGTAATCAGCGCGCCGCCTACAATATGGCCCAGCGCAATCGCCAAGCCTGTGGTCTGGGGCAGCAGCGCATTGCGAAAGGCGTAACCCCACAGGATGCGTCGCGGTTCGATGCCCATCGCCTCTGCGTTGAGAATGTAGTCTTCACCTTTGAGCGAGATAATCAGGCTGCGCATGCTCAGGAACCACCAGCCCAACGAGACAAGCAGGATGCTCAACGCGGGCAGGACCGCGTGGTGAAGCACATCTAGCATGAAGTTGACCGAAAAGCTCGGTCGAATTCCCACTGAATAAGCGCCGGAGAGCGGGAAGATCGGCCACAGGAAGGCAAAGACAAAGACGAGGATCAGGGCCAGAATATAGTAGGGCGTTGTATAGAGGATGAGGGCCAGGGGCACGATCAGGCGTGCCATGCCAGCCTTGCGTCCGCGCCAGCCGATCACCGCGCCCATGACCGACCCGACCGTCCAACTGATCACGGTGGTTACTGTGAGTAGTCCGATTGTCCAGGGCAGCGCGGAGAGCAACATACCGGAGACTTCAGCCGGAAAATTGCTGATGGAGATGCCTAGATTGCCCCGCACCAACTCGCGCCAGAAGCGGACATATTGGGTCCAAAGCGGCTGATCCAGCCCAAAGCGCTCGCGATATTCGATGACCATCTGCTGCGCGTTCATGCTGCCGCCCACCGACGCCATGTTGGCAAAGATGGCATCCATCGGTTCGCCGGGGACCATGCGCGGCACAAAAAAGACCACTGTCATGGAGATAAAGACCGTGGCGACGAGGAGGATGAGCCGATCTCGAATGTAGAGAATGTACGGATTCATAGCTTGCTCATAGCAGGCCCGAGGCCCGGCGGCAATGCCTTGCGGTGGCTGTACGCGCCGGGCCTGGGCAAAATCGTTACGGTTATTGAGTGGATGCGGATGCCTGGGCAGACGGCGACTGTCCGGCTGGATAGATACCCGAAATCCACTCGCCGGTTTCGGGTGATTCATAGCCGGTCAGCAGGAGATTCATGGTCGCCCACCAGTTGACGGGCATCATCCAGGGGTTCTCCGCGGCGGGCCAGCCGTCCCAATAGGTGTAGTTGAAGGGGACCAGCGCGGGCGCTTGGGTCAAGGGCGTGACCGGCAGGTCGGCGTACCAGATCTCCATCGCCTGGCGGAAGAGTTCGACCAGTTCATCCTCGCTGGCGTTTTCGCCCAGGGCAACCAGCATCTGATCGACTACCGCGTCATACTCCGGATTGGAATAGCGGAACGAGTTGCGCTCGTACCACGGCGCAGGCTCGCCCAGCGGCACGTAATACTTGCTGTGGAAGAGTTCCAGGTTCTCATAGATCGTGCCTGGGCAGAAGGCTTGCGGTGCGTAGAGATCCCAATTGCCTTCGAGCAGGGCTGCGTTGGCAACCGCGCCGGACAGCGATTGGATCTCGACTGCGATGCCGCCCGCCTCCAGTTGGTCGGCCACAACTTGGCTGACCTTCATGTTTTCGGGGGTGTCGGCGTTGACCAGCATCACCGCGGAAAGCTGCTGACCGTTCTGGCTCCAGAAGCCGTCTGCATCCTTGGCGTAGCCTGCATCGGTGAGCAACTGCTCGGCCATGGCCGGGTCATAGGTGACGCCATTCGCCGCGGCGAGGTCGCTGATCGCATCCATGTAGGGCTGGAGGCCCGAATAGGCAGGCCAGACCGTATCCGCGGGAACCGTTGCGTCTTCATAGGCCAGGGTCACAAGTTGTTCGCGGTCGATCAGGCTGGAGACTGCCTTGTGCAGCGCCGGATCGTTCCACGGCTCATGCTCATGCTGGAACATAAGCGCACGCGGGCAGGGGTCATACCACGCGTAGGGCGCTTCTTCGCTCCACGCCTTGACGTTGGGGTTGCGCTCTTTCACCGAGAGGAACGCGCCAGGTGAGAGGATGCCGATGGCGGGAGAGTCGATCTCATTGGCCGACAGCGCCAGCGCCACGCTTGTCTCCGGCCCAACATGCACAAAGTTGACCTTGGCTGGCGCAGGGGTGACGCCGAAAACCTCTGTGCCCCACCAGTCATCGCGGCGTACATAGCTAAACGCCGATTCTGTGGCCGTTTCCAACAGATAGGGGCCGGTTCCAATGGGCGGGTCGTTCTTGAAAGTCACGGGATCTTCCACATCGCGCCAGATGTGTTCCGGCTGAATGGTGATGCCGCTCCAGACGGGGACCGCGGGGAAGGCCTCGCGCACCAGGTGCAGGCGCGGGTTCGGCTCGGTCAAAATGAAGCGCACGGTCAGGTCATCGACCTTTTCGACGTTGGCAACGGCTTGATTGGCCTCGTTGGCCCAGGTCATGGCTGTGTTGTTGCGCAGCATTTCATAGGTAAAGACCACGTCGTCGGCGTTGAACGCCTCGCCGTCGCTCCACAAGACGCCGTCGCGCAGGGTCACCGTGATCTCGGTGAAGTCGTCGTTGTATTCGTAGCTTTCAGCCAGCCAGGGAATGTACTCGCCCGTTTCCATGTTCAGATAGAACAGGTACTCGTGAACCAAAGCGCCCAGGCCCGTGCGCGAACGGTCGAACCCTGGCGCGTAGATGTTGAAGCTAGTGGGGTCGCTGAAGGGTCTTGAAACAGCAATGTTGAGCGTCTGGGCGCGTTCTGTGTCCACCGGCGCAGCCATTGTACAGGCCGATGCGACCATCATAAACACGAGCAAATAGCCAAAAACCATTAGGAGACGTCTGTTTCGAAGCATCTTGTTCCTTTCCTCTGGTAATGGACAATGGGGTACGAGTCGAACTATCTAGGCCGCTGGGCGGGAGATAGACAGGTTTACGGCTCCGGCATCACCTCCTGGTTCAATGATGTTTGTGAAGATATTCTGGCATCGGATGCACTTGATATCGGACGCGCTTGGTGTCGGACGCGCTTGGTGTCGGATGCGCCAAGCGTTGTCACAATCCGGCTTGGGCCGGCTCGCGGCTGCTTTCCGGCTGCGTCTGGTCTGGCGCGGCCACCAGCATTTCGCCCATTTGCTGTAAGGGCAGCACGGGCGCGTCTTGATAGAGATGGCAGGTTACGGCGCGGCGCGGGTCGGTGCGATAGAGCCAGGGTCGCTTGTGTAGGCAAAGCTCAAAGGTGTGAGGGCAGCGGTTGGCGAAAAGGCATCCTTGGTCTGGATGGGCTTGGCTCGCCAGCGCGGAAGGCTGCGGCTCTTCGGCCCAGACGCGGTCCGGATCGGGCCGCGGGATGGAACTGACCAAGATCTGCGTATAGGGATGCTTTGGCTGTTTGACAATTTGGGCCGCGCTGCCCACCTCGGCCACATAGCCGCGATAGAGCACGATGATGTCGTCGCAGATCTGGAACGCAGTGGTCAGGTCGTGGGTGATGTAGATCAGCGAGATGCCAAATTCATCGCGCAGTTTGCGCAGCGCGGTCAGCACCGTGGCCCGCAGCGAGGCATCGATCATGGAGACAGGCTCGTCTGCCACAATCAGTTTGGGGTTGAGCAGCAGCGCGCGCGCCACCATGACGCGCTGGCGCTGGCCGCCGCTCAATTGGTGCGGGTAGCGACCCAGGGTTTCCTCTGGACGCAGCCCCACCGCGGAGAGCACCGTGTCGAGCAATTGGCGCGTTTCGGCGCTGGAGCGGGCCAGTTTGAACTTGCGGATCGGCATCTCCAGCATGTGATCGACTTTGTAGAACGCGTTGAACGATTCAAAGGGGTCTTGAAAGACTGCCTGCACCTCGCGGCGGAAGTCGGCCAAGCGGCTGCTGTTGAGGTCGCGCAGGTCTGTGCCGCGATAGCGCACTGTGCCCTGGGTGGGCGTTTCCAGCCCCAGCAGGAGCCGCGCCATGGTGCTCTTGCCGCTGCCGCTTTCGCCGACTACGCCGGTGATTGTGGGACGTGTGGTGTCAATGCGAAAGGTGAAGTCGCGCAGCGCGACGATCTCAGTGCGCCGACCTACGCCGCTGCCAAAGACTTTGGTGACGTCGTCGGCTTCAAGCAGCGCCGTTGTCATTGCGCCACCTCCCGATCCAGACGCTGCACAGGGGCAGACTCGTCGTGCAAATGACAGGCCGCCCACTGTTCGGGGGCCACCTCGCGGAATACAGGCTCTTCCTCGATGCAGCGGGGCATGACAGCCGGGCAGCGCGGGTGAAAGACGCAGCCCACGGGCCGATCCGCGACCGAAGGCGGCGCGCCCCCGATGACCTGCATCTCCTCCTGTTCGTCCAGCGAGGGCAGACTTTCCATTAAAATTCGTGTGTAGGGGTGCTGCGGCTGGCGAAAGATGGGGCGTACCGGCGCTCGCTCGACCAACTTGCCCGCGTACATGACGCCGACGCGGTTGGCAAACTGGGCCATCAGGCCCATGTCGTGGCCGATTAGGATGACCGCGGCGTTAAGCTCCTCTTGGGCTTGGCGCAAGGTTTGCATCACCTGGCGCTGCACGACCACATCCAGCGCGCTGGTTGGCTCGTCGGCGATGATCAAACTAGGGCGCAGACTCATGGCAAAGGCGATGCAGACACGCTGCTTCATGCCCCCGCTCAGTTGATGCGGATAGACGTCCGCCACCTCCGGCTTCAGCCCGACGCGCACCAACAGCTCGACCAAGCGCGCGCGTGCCTCGTCCACACTGACCGATTCGCCGTGGCTGTTTAGCCCGTCGGCGAACTGCTGGCGGATGCGAATGACCGGGTTGAGCGAGTTCATTGCGCCCTGGGGGATCATCGCCACGCGGGCAAGCCGCCTGCGGCGCATTTCCTCTTCGTCGAGCGTGAGCAGGTTCTCGGCGTCGAGCCAAATTTCGCCCGTCTCGATGCGACCAGGGGGGCGGATCAGGCGCATAATCGCCAGCGCGATAGTAGACTTGCCCGATCCAGATTCGCCAATTAAACCGAAGCGCTCTCCTGCCTTAACGTCGAAGGTGACTCCATCAACAGCCTTTACCACGCCGCGCGGCGTATGATAATAGACACGTAGATCGTTCACCTCAAGAATAGAATTCATGGGGATGTACGTCACCCTTAATGGATGGCGAATACCGTTGCCTCGTCCGGATCAACGGCTCTCGCAGCGAATATCAATGTTCTGTATACGGCCAGGCAGCCGGTAATAGAAATCTACGGAAGAACAAGCGTGGACATCTGGGGAAGCCAACAACCTGCTAGACATTGTGCTAAAGACAATTTGCTTTGTCAAATGCCCAAAAAGATCCCACAGATCGACCACGCGCCCTGGCTGTTGGGTCGAGTGATGAAGCCGGGCACAACACAAGATTGTGGATCTGCAGGTTATCTTTCAGTATCCAGTCTGTTGGATCGAAGATTGAAGCGCTGGCCGGGTCGCTCCACGAACCATCCAGCATCACTTTCAGTATCCAGTCTGTTGGATCGAAGATTGAAGCCCGTCGGCGCCAGGGGGAAGTACATGTCACACTCTCTTTCAGTATCCAGTCTGTTGGATCGAAGATTGAAGCC
>CAZZNG010000130.1:0-1166 GCA_964655505.1 uncultured Litorilinea sp.
CGCAGGGCCTGACGAACCAGGGTGCGCAGGTCCACGGCACCGGCGCCCTCGATGTTGGGTGGCCGGCCCTCCAGCGCGACCAGATGCGGGTGATCGGGCCGCAGTTCGCTGGCGTCCTCGACCACGACCAGGCGCTCCGTAGCGGGCACCCGGGCAAGCAGCGCGGCCAGCCCAACCAGCAGCAGCCAAAAGCGCGTTTGCTCCGCCCACCCTAGAACGTGGATCGCTTTGCTTGACGCCAGATCCGTTGTCATGGTTGCAACTCCTTTGGGCCTGGCCCGAAGCGCACGCACCCCCGGCCAGGCGGACAGCCAACTTAGTCGAACTTCTCCGGGTAGAAACCGGCGGCCAGCGTCCGCACCGCATCCGGGTTGCGCACGCCTTCAAAGACAGTGGGAAGCGGGATCGCCACAAACCGCTGGTTCTGGATGGCCGACAGGCTGCTCAAAGCAGGGTTGTTTTGCAAAAAGGCGATCTTCTCTTCCAGCGAGACATTGCCATAGTCGTTGATCACGATGACCTGCGGGTCGCGTGCGACGGCTTCTTCCCAACTGACCGTCACCCAGTTGTCCTGCATGTCGTCGAAAATATTCTTGCCACCGGCCAAGCTGATCAAGTGCGTTTGCAGCGACTGGCCTGCCGTGAACAGATCGTCCGTGCCCGCGTCATAGACCAGGACACGCACCGGCGCGTCGATTGCCCCAATTTGGGCTTGGGTTGCGGCAATCTCGGCCTGCATCGACGCAATCAACGCCTCGGCGCGGGCTTGAATGTCAAAGATCCGGCCCAGGTTGCGAATGTCTGCGTAGACCTGCTCCAGCGTGGCGTCGTTGACCAACGTCCCCTCTACGGTGTAGGCGTTGATCCCCAGCGCGGCCAACGCTTCCACCGACCCCACCCCGTCCGGGCCATAGGCGCTGCTGCGCCCGTAGGTGAAGTCCGGCTCGGCCGCCACCAACACCTCCAATGAGGGATAGCGTTCGGCCAGGATAGGAATCTCGTTGTAGGCCGCTTCAAATTGCGGCAGGATGGCAGCATTGGCGTAAGCCGTGCCGACGAGTTTGTCGGCCAGCCCCAGCGCCAGCATGATTTCAGTGGTATGCAGGTTGAGGCTGACTGCCCGTTCCGGTGCTTGCTCAAAAACGAGCGTATGCCCGCCATTCGTG
>CAZZNG010000130.1:1266-14929 GCA_964655505.1 uncultured Litorilinea sp.
GTGCTGGGCAGCGCCTTGCCTCCCGCGCTGGCGTGAAGGTCCGCAGCAGGTTTGTCAATCGCCCCAAAACCTTCTATCATCGAGCCATCTATCCATCTACTCACCCCACCCACAGATGAGACTGCCATGAAAATCACCAAGATCGACACGATCGTGCTGACCGACTTTCCGACCCTGCTCTTTGTCCAAATTCACACCGACGAAGGGCTGATCGGCCTGGGCGAAACGCTCTACGGGCCGGACGAAGTCGCGGCCTTTATCCACAACCAAGCCGCGCCCTACCTGATCGGCAAAAACCCGCTGGAGATCGAACGCCACTGGGCCGAGATCTTCCGCATGGGCCGCTCGCTGCTCACCCGCTGCACCGAGATCCGCGCCCTCTCCGCCATCGACATTGCCTTGTGGGACATCTTCGGCCAGGCCACGGGCATGCCCATCTATCAACTCTTAGGCGGCCAGTTCCGCGACCGCATCCAGGTCTACAACACTTGCGCCGGGTTCCGCTACGGGCCAAGCGCCACGCGCAGAATGGCCCCGGGCCAAGTCCAGCTTTCCGACGAGGGGCGCTATGAGGACTACGACGCGTTCATGCACCGCGCCGACGAACTGGCCCTGAGCCTCTACGAGGAAGGCTACCGCGCCATGAAAATCTGGCCCTTTGACCAGTTTGTGCCCAAGACCAACGGCCAGTACATCAGCTTGGAGGATCTGGACAAGGGGTTGGAACCTTTCCGCAAGATCCGCGACGCGGTGGGAGACAAGATGGAGATCATGGTCGAGATGCACTCGCTGTGGAACCTGCCCTCGGCCATCCGCATCGCCAAGGCGCTGGAGGAGCTGCGCCCCATGTGGTATGAAGACCCGCTGCGTATGGACAACCTGGACGCGTTGAGTCAGTTCAAGGCCGCTACGCATATTCCCACCACAGCCAGCGAAACGGTTGCCACCCGTTGGGCCTATCGCGAACTGCTGGAACGCCACGCGGTGAGCATCGTCATGTTGGACATCGCCTGGACGGGCGGCCTCTCCGAAGCGCGCAAGATCGCCAACCTGGCCGAGACGCACCACCTGCCCTTTGCGCCGCATGACTGCACCGGCCCGGTCACGCTGATGGCGTCGGTTCACCTGTGCATGCATGGCCCCAACGCGCTGATCCAGGAGGTGGTGCGCGCCTTCAACCACGGCTGGTATCCGCAGCTGGTCACCGCGCTGCCCCACATCGAGGACGGCTACGTCCACGCGCCGAGTGGACCAGGGCTAGGGCTGGCGCTGCTGCCCGAGGTGTTCAAGCGGCCCGACTTGCAGATGCGCTCGTCTGGAGGGTAGGCGGCGCGTCATCTGGCGCACATCGGCTTGCCTCAAGCGACGGAAGCGGGCTAGCGTTGGGCAAACTTACTGCGCTAATCGGCAATGAAGCCAATTCGGCTGTGGGTGCCGTCACAGAAGGGTTTGTTGGCAGACCCGCCACAGCGGCAGAACGACCCCTCTGTCCCCTGAAAGACGGCTTGGCCCTTGGCATCCAGCACGGTGAAATTGCCGGTAATGTACAGCGGGCCGTTGTGTGTGGTTTCGATGCACAGCGTCCCTCCCTTTGCGGTTTCTGCCTCCGCTTCTGTGATGTTCTGCGGTTGTGCAATCGTTGGAGGGGCCTCGAACCCGATTTTTCTGTGGCTGTTGTCGCAAAAAGGCTTGTTGTCAGATGCGCCACAGCGACAAAGCGCGGCACGGGTGTCATGCACAATCAGGTCGCCTGCGCTGTTTACAATGGTGAAGTCGCCCCGTATATAGAGTGGGCCATTCTCGGTGAGGCGGATGGTGTTGTGTGCGGCAATCGGTTCAGCCGCGCCGCCATCTTTGCGCGCATAGTGCAATGCCCCCGAAGGACACGCCAAGACCGTCGCGGCCACACGATCCGCCGCGGCGTTATCAGGCTGCACCCACGGACGTTTGTCAGTATCGAAAACAGTGTGTAGCCGCCGAAGGCACTCGGCTACATGGATGCAGCGCCCTGCATCATAAGACACATCAATGTCTTGCCCGGTGTAGTTACGGACCCGCTGTTGCATTTGGGTATCCTCCTGTTCTTGGTCTGGGACGCGTTGGACGAGCGTGCTAGCGCTGAAAGTGGGTGCTCTTGCGGCAAAGGGCAGGTGATCATCACAACATGGAAAGCCGTGATGATCACCTGCCCCGCGCACTTGCTAGGTTATGCCTTCGCCGCTTGCGGCTTTGGCGTATAGGTGCTGAACCACTCTTCAAAAGTCTTGGAACCGATACGTGGATTCGCGCCGGGCGTCAGCGATTGGTCATTTAACAGTGCGCCAAAATAGCGCGCATTGTCATCGGCTACCACCTGGCGAGAGTCTCCGGTTTTGACCAGAAAACGTTCAACCAGTTCGGCCAGACGGACACGTTCCGGCCCGGCGACCTCGACCATCCCATTCAGCGGCGGACTCAGCGTAACGTCTGCCAGGGCGGCGGCTACATCATCAGACGCAATCGGCTGGACCAGCGCAGACGAGACATAGACGCTTTGTCCATCCGTCGCCGACTGGGCAATGCCGCCGAGGAACTCGAAAAACTGCGTCGAATGGAGAATGGTGTAGGGGATGGGCGATTCCTTGATCAGCCTTTCTTGCGCCATCTTCCCACGAAAGTAGCCGCTCTCCTGCAGGCGTTCCGTGCCAACGACCGACAGCGCAACGTGATGCTTGACGCCCGCCTTTATCTCTGCCGCAATGATGTTACGCCCCGAAGTTTCAAAGAACGACAAAACCGCCTGATCCTCGAACGAAGGTGAGTTGGTCACATCGACCACCACGCGCGCGCCTGCAAGGGCTTCGTTTAAACCTTCGCCGGTGAGGGTGTTCAGCCCGGTGGCGAGCGATGCCGCCACCACTTCATGCCCGCGCTGCCGCAGCAAATTAACCAGCTTCGAGCCGATGAGACCGCTGCCACCCAGTACTGTGATTTTCATGACAAATCCTTTCGAACTAGCGTTCATGTGCAATTTGGAGCGGATGACCGTCTCCAGTAGCAGTTTCGGACAGAGCCAAGCCCGGCGTTAGGCAACGTAGAAGTCGTTGACGTTGAATGTGATGGGCGCAATGGTCGCCGCCGCCTGCAGAATGATGTCGGCCACTTCTTCAGGGTGGGAGACACTGATGGCGTGTGATGCACCTTGTACTTCGACGACCTCACGCGCCTGGGCACGTTCAGCCATGAAGCGATGCACTGCCAGCGGGATGTTGAGGTCAAGTTCCGGCAGGATGAACCAGGACGGGATCGACTTCCAGGCCGGTGTTCCGGTGAAATTTTCGCCCAAGGCAACATCGCGTACAGGGCGTTGCGTTGCGCCCATGAGCAGGGTCTTTTCGACTGCGACATCGGCGGCGAACTGATGGTGAAACTTGTCCCACTGAATGTAAAGATCGGTGCTGCCATCGGCGAGCGGGATCGGCCACAGGCTCTCCCCCAGGGTGCCGCCGGGAAAGCGTGAGGAAAGCGTGATGGCGTTTTCCCCCTCTTCCGGCGCGAAGGCCGCGACATAGACCAAAGCCTTGACGTTTGCGTTGTTGCTCGCGGCTTTGGTGATGACGGAGCCACCGTAGGAGTGGCCGACCAGCACAATTGGAGCCTCCAGGTTGTCGAGGATGTCCGCGACGAACGCTGCATCACCCGAAAGGCTGCGCAGCGGGTTCGCCGCGGCGATGGTCGTATAGCCTTGCGCTTGCAAGCGCCGGATCACATCGTCCCAACTGGACGACTCGGCAAAAGCACCATGGACGAGTACGATGATGGGCTTCTCGCTGTTATTGCGGTGGTACATATTCATTTCTCCTTGCCCCTCCGGGGCGATTGTCTCGGGCTGCACGACAAGCATGGGTGCTGTGCAGGCAGATAATAGGGCGATACCGGATAGCGCGCCGGCATAGGTTAGGAGTCGGCGTCGCGACAGTGGTACATCACTCCCGATGGCAGACATCGTTCTCCTCGCTTTGTAAACGCCACTCAGCGTGGGTAGTTAATGTGAACCGGCAGACGGGATGCGCCCGCCTGCGCCACTTCCAAAATCGCTCCAGCAAATTGTCTGTTGTGTCTCGTCGGTGCTCTTGTTAGGGCACCGCTACGAAGTCAGGCTCTATCTGGCCTTCAAAGGCACGCCGCAGCAGCGTGGTCGCCTGCGCAATGGCCCCACGCGCGGCGGGTGTCTCGGCCAAGGCATTAAGCATCATAAAATCGTGTACAGTACCCAGAACACGCACAGCCGTCACGGGGACCTCGGCCATCTGCAACTTGCGCGCATAGGCTTCGCCTTCATCGCGCAGCACATCGTTTTCATCGACGATGATCAAGGCTGGGGGCAAGCCGCGCAACTGTTCAGTCGACGCTTGCAAGGGGGAAACCGTTGGCAGTTGGCGACTCTCGACCGGGACATAGGCATCCCAGAACCATTGCATGGCGGGCTTGGTCAACCAGTAACCGCCTGCGCCAAACTGTTGATAGGAAGCGGTGTCCATCCCGGCGTCGGTCACAGGGTAGAAGAGTACCTGATAAAGGAGTTCCGGCCCCTGGCGCTCTTTTGCCAGCAGTGTCACTGCCGCTGCCATGTTGCCGCCGACGCTGTCGCCCACAATCGCAATGCGCTTGGGGTCAATGTTGAGCTGTTCACCGTTTTCCGCCATCCAAACCAAAGTGCTGTAAGCCTGCTCAATCGCAATGGGATACTTTGCCTCCGGTGAGCGAGGATAGTCGACAAACACCAGTGTCGCTTGTGCCCCGTTTGCTAACTCGCGCACGAGCCGATCGTGCGTCTCCTTATCGCCCAACACCCAGCCGCCACCATGAATGTAGAGGATAGCGGGGAGGGTACGGTCGCGGCTGCCTTGTGGGCGCACAAGCCGCAGCGAGATGGTGCCGGTGGGGCCGCCGTTGATAGCGCGGTCCTCAAGCTCGGCAGGCTCTTTGGTGACATCGGCCTCGGCCTGTGCGCCCAACAAAAGATTGCGCGCGTCGGCGGGTGTCAACGTGTAGATTGGCGGGCCGCCTTGCGCATCAAGCGCCTTCACAAACGCTAAGGTTTGGGCTTCGAGAACTTTCGCCCGTGTGTCGTGACTGTTCATGTTTTCTCCTGTTGTTGTTCAACCCGTCGACATTCAACTTGATACAATGACCGTTTGCAGGGGAGCCGGTGAGGACAGCCTCATCGCCACGTTTTGTCGGCTCGTTTCCTGTTGGGTCTACCATAGCTTGCCCGCGGGCAGTTGTCAGTGGGCAGGGCGGGGCACTTACAGTGGGTATCAGTGGGTAACTTGTGACGGTGAAGGATGCGCTGCCGAGAACGCGAGAACGCGCAATGGATATACAAAGCCCTTGTACAGTGGTATCATGGACCGGGTGGGGTACGCCGCACGCATCAACCCGGCAAAATCTATGCGCAAATCCGCCGCGCTGCTCTCCTATTGCTATTTCCCCTCCATCACAAGCACCACCGTCAGCGCACGAAGTCACTGGAGAAGCGTGGACAGTGCATTGTCCCGCAGTGGTAAGGAAGTGGGTATGGGTGGATATCTAGGCGCACCATGCCCCCGCAGCCGCCCCGAATGCAATCGCTTGGAAAGGGTGCCGCCGTATGGGTTCACACCGTGCCTATCGCCAGCGACGATACGAGTTTGGTCAGCAGCTATTTGAACTGCGCACGCGTATCTCGCTCACACAGGGCCAACTTGCGCAACAAGTCGGCGTCCACTGGCACAGTGTACAAAAGTGGGAGAGTGGCGAGTCCTATCCTCGGGCCGAGACGCTGCAACAACTGATTGCCGTGTGCCTGCGCCGCGACGCCTTTACGCGCGGCAACGAGCGTGAAGAAGCCCTGTCCCTGTGGCAGCGAGTCAGCGAAGATGGGCATCGCCGACTCGTCTCCTTTGATGAAGCGTGGTTTGCCCGCATCCTGGCGGAAGCGAGCCACTCGGGGCCAACAGCCCCCGCGGGGGGCACTCTACCCGGCGACGACGTTGGCAAGCCGTCAACAGCGGATGGGGGAACTCCTGTCGCCTCTGTGCCCGAAACAACTCGTGCCATCGTGGATTTGGGCGAGGTGATTGCGGTTCCCAATCTAGTCGGTCGAGAGCATGAACTTGCAGCGTTGCAGCAGTGGGTCGTTGAAGACCGCTGTCGCGTGGTTGCCGTGGTCGGCTTCGGCGGCATCGGCAAGTCAAGCCTGACGCTCGTTTTTGCCCAGCGTGCCCTGGCCGAGTTTGATGTGGTGTTGTTCCGCTCGCTGCAAAATGGCCCGCCGCTGGCGTCGGTGCTCGATCACGCCATCACCACTGTCTCCGACCAACAGGCAATCCCGCCTGAACAGACCACAGATAAAATCGCCCTGCTCGTGCGCCTCTTGCGCCAACGGCGCTGTCTGTTCATCCTCGACAATTTCGAATCGATCATGCAGCCGGGTGCGCTCACCGGCACTTATCGCACTGGCTATGCCGATTACGCCATGCTGGTAGAGGCGTTGAGCGAGCGCGAGCATCGCAGTTGCCTGCTATTGACCAGCCGCGAGAAGCCGTCTGAATTGGGACAATGGGAAGGCCCCTCGGCCCCCGTCCGTGCATTGCAAATGACAGGCTTAACCGACGCGGCTTGTCGTCTTGTCCTGGCGCAGAAGGAAGTTGTCGTGTCCGAGGCGGATGTCCAGACTTTGCGCAGCCTCTATGATGGGAATCCGCTGGCGCTCAATTTGGTGTCGGGGCCAATTCGTGATCTCTTCGGTGGCGATGTCGCCGCGTTCTTGTCCACCGGTTACGCCTACTTCGACGGTGTCCACAAACTGATGGAGCAGCATTTTGCCCGCTTGACGCCGCTAGAGCGCACCATTGTGTACTGGTTTGCCCTCCAGCGTGAACTGATGCCGCTGGATGTCCTGATCAACAAGCTCGGGGACACAGTGCCCCCGCGTGACGTGCTGGTGGCGCTTGAATCGTTGATTCACCGCGGGCAGATCGAACGGGGCGCAGATTCGCCGACCTTCACATTGCAGCCCATGATCCTGGAGTTCGTCACGGCTCGGATCATTGAAATGCTGTGCCAGGAAATCCTTACTGCCAAACCGCACCGAATCGAAAGTCACGCCGTGGTGCAGGCAACGGCCAAGGACTACGTGCGGCAGCGTCAAGAGCAACTGGTCGCGGCGCAACTGCTGGAACGGTTGGTCGCCCTGTGTCGCGGGGCGGAGGCAGCAGCGCTGCGGTTGATGGCGCTCCTTGATTTCTGGCGCGACCAACCCCAGCAAACGCATGGCTACGGGCCGGGCAATGTTGTCAACCTGCTGCGCTTGCTGCGTGGCGACCTGCGCGGCCTCGATTTCGCCCGACTTGCCCTGCGCGATGTGTATCTGCAGGGCGTAGAGATGCAAGATGCGCGACTTGCCGGCGCGACGCTCCAAGACTCTGTTCTCTCCGAAGCCTTCGGCATTGTCCATACCGTTGCATCCACCCCATCCGGATCCTACTGGGCGGCCAGCAGCATCAACGGCGCGGTGCGCGTCTGGCGCAATGGCGGGCACACGATCCATCTTTCTATCCCTGCCCACAAAAAAGCCGTGATGACCCTGACCTTTAGCCCCGACGAGAAGCTCTTGGCAAGCGGCAGTTGGGATTGCACCGTGAAATTGTGGGACCTGCAAAGTGGTGCGCTCGTGGCTACGCTGGAAGGCCACACGGATTATGTGCAGAGCATTGCCTTTTCACCCGATGGACGGCAGCTTGCCAGCGGCAGCGATGATCAAACGCTGCGCATTTGGGACATCGCAAGTGGGACTTGTGTCAGGACGATTCACGCCCACACCGACAATACCTATGGCGTGGCTTGGAGTCCGGACGGGCGCACCGTTGCCAGTTGTGGATTCGACCGTGCGCTGCGTATCTGGGACGCTGCCAGTGGGGAGTGCATCCGGACGCTGACGGGGCATACGCAAGCCATGACAAAGGTCGCCTTTTCGCCCGATGGACAACTGCTCGCCAGCGGCAGCTTTGACCACACGGTACGTATCTGGGATGTTGCCCGCGGCGAATGTATGCAAGTCCTCACCGAACACAGCAGCGCGGTGACTGCCATTGCCTGGAGTCCCGATGGGCGTACGCTTGCCAGTTCCAGCTTCGACGGGACGATTCGCCTTTGGGCCGCGCACCGCAACACTTCACAACGGGTGCTGGTCGGGCACGGCGCAACGGTCTATTCGGTTGCCTTCACCGCCGGGGGCACGCTGCTGATCAGTGGTAGCGATGACCAGTCGTTCCGGGTGTGGGACGTGAAAAATGGGTGGTGCGTGCGCGTGTTGAAGGTCTACGGGCTTTTCTTTTTCAGCGTCGTATGGAGTCCGGACGGACGTTTTCTGCTCACTGCCAATAGCGATGCGACGCTCACGATCTGGAACGTTGCCGATGGCGCTGTACGCTTGACATTGCGCGGACATACACATGCCGTCTATACCGCGGCATGGAGTCCGGACGGCCGTTGGCTAGCCAGTGGCGGCTTTGACAGAACGATCCATATCTGGGACGTGACGACAGGTGTCTGCGTGCGCGTGATCCAGGCCCATACTGACCTTGTCTATCGGCTGGTGTGGAGTCCCGACGGCCAATGGTTGGCGAGTACCGGGCGCGATCAGACGGTGCGCCTTTGGGATGCCACGACAGGTGCTTGCCGTTGGCTTGCCCGCGGCCATACTGGCCCCATCAACGAGGTGGTATGGCGTCCCGATGGGCAGCAGTTGGCAAGCTGCAGCGAAGATCACACCGTGCGAATCTGGCGCGCAGAGGACGGGGCGCTGCTCTACACATTGACAGGGCACGCAAGCGCGGTCGCGGGCGTGACGTGGCGTCCCGATGGTCGACAGTTGGCAAGTTCGGGCGGTGGCGGCACAGTGGGCGAGCTATTGGTTTGGGATGCAACGAGTGGGACACTGCTGCATTCTTTCAGTGCGATCACCAGTGTGATTTTCCGCGTCGTATGGAGTCCGGACGGCAGGCTTTTGCTTGGCGGCGGCAGCGCGGGAACCGTTCATTGGTGGGATGTGGCAAGCGGGGTCGAAATCCAGCGGCACGAAAGTCACCAGGGGTGGGTGCGGTCACTTGGCACCAGCCCCGATGGTGCAATGCTGCTCAGCAGTGGCGAAGATGGGGTCATCCATTTATGGGATATTGATCACGCCGAATTAATCAAGAAACTGCGGATTGATCGCCCCTATGAACGCATGGATATTACCGATTTGATTGGTGTTTCCACGGCGCAACGCGCCGCGTTGCTCGCCTTGGGGGCCATTGCGCACTAGTACCCATTGAGCACTAATACAATGTAATAATGGTGGTCAATGTTCTTCGCGAACAGGATAGCGTAGAGGAGTCTGGCTGGGCAGATTCGAGAGGGGGTGTCTCTGACGGGGGCGCTAAAGCCCTTGCCAGAAGCCCAGGATGAAGGCTTCTGGCAAGAGGGGGCGTCTAGGACTTACTTTCACAGGGTCTACCGCAGGCTGGCAGCGCGTAGGCTCTCCGGCTCTAGACTGTGTGCGTTGACCACGTTGCGCGGGCGCTGACCGGCTAAGATACGCTCCAGATCCTTCATCGTCGCCTCGATCTGGTTTTGTTCCATCTCCATCGAACGGCCAGCAATGTGCGGCGTTGCCAAGACGTTCTCCAACCGAAGCAGTGGATTATCCGCAGGGGTCGGTTCCTCCGCAAACACGTCCAAACCCGCCGCGCGCAAGGGGCCGTTTGTCAACGCTTCGTACAGCGCCGCTTCATCGACAACGGGGCCGCGCGCGACATTGACCAGAATCGCACCGTTCTTCATGCAGCTAAGTTCACGCGCCCCAATCATGCCGCGCGTCTGGTCCGTGAGCGGCACACACAGAATCACAACATCGGACTCACTCAAGAGATGATCAAGCGCTACCCATTGGACTTCAGCAGGGATCTCTGGGGTTGGCTGCGGGGTGCGCTGATAGGCGAGAATTTGTGCGTCAAAGGCTGCGACTCGCTTAGCCACCTGGCGGCCAACAGCGCCTAACCCAACGATGCCGACGCGCTTGCCTTCTAGCTGCTGAACCCCTCCGACCGGCGGCTCCTGTTGCCAAAGGCCCTCGCGCATCCGATTGAGATAAGTAAAGGTGTTGCGTAGACAGAGCAAGGTCAAGAGGAGCGCATGTTCTGCGACACAGCCAGCGTTGACCCCGTGGTTATTCGCCAGCAGAATGCCACGCGCATTGAGCGCCTGCAGATCAAAGCCGTCCACACCACTGCCTGATTTGTGCACGACCTGAAGAGATGGGAGTTGTTGAATAAACTCCTCATCTACAAAGAACGGGAAAGGTCTGCGAACTGCCAGAACGTCTGCATCCGTTAATAGCTGCAATAGCTCCTCACGATCGGCGTTTGGCCCGTCGAAGTAGCGTAGTTGGCAGTTTGACAAGCGCCCTGTGCTTGCACTGCGGTAACTCTCGTCTAAAGCGATAATCATTGTACGTGTCTCAATCTACAAAGCTCATTTCCCAGAAGTTGCCAATCCCATCGGGTCGAGGCTCCCACTGCAGATTTGGATTGACCGCATGGGTCTGCACCATGCTGCCAAAGACCAAGAAAGGCACCTTGTCTTCCAGATAGTGCGAGACTTCCTGATAGGCCGCTCGCCGTTCCTCATCGCGTAGTTCAGCGGCGACAGCCAACAGCCTTGCTGTCTCCTCATCGTGCCAAAGGCTGATATTGGCGTCAGCATCCAGGAAGCGGTCAGAGCTGTGGGAGTAGTCCTGAAGCTCCACGCTGTGCAGCATAAACATGAGATCGCCGTGCTCCTGCTCCTCGTCGACGGCGAAAAGCACTTCAACCCAGGCCGCGGCTTCAAGCACCTCCACATCAACATTGAGGCCGATCTCGCTCCACGCGTTGATGGCATATTCAACAAGCTCATTGTCGCGCGGAACCTGGCCTACGCGCTGCACGATTGTGATCGGCGTATCGATGGGAACGCCGTCCGCGGCGGCCTCGTCAAGAAGCTGTCGGGCGCGCGCTGGATCGTAAGGCCATACTTCCATATTGGGGTCATAGCCCAACACCGCGGGCGCAACCTGCTGGTTCCCTCTGGCTGGCAGGGCAATATCCTTATAAATGGTGTCGGCAAGGGTTTCTATATCAATGGCGTAGAGCATTGCTTGGCGCACGCGGACATCCGCCAGTGCAGGGTTCTGCCCCGTGGTATCAACACGCATGGCAATGGTGCGTAAATCCGGATACTGGACGACCTTCTCCACCGTGGGGATATCTTCAGGGTTAATCGACCAGGCCAAATCCGCCTCACCGGTGCGGACCATCGCCGCGCGCACAGTGGGGTCCGACCGGAAGAGCGTCGTAACGTTTGGGATAGCAGGCTGTTCTCCCCAATAATCCGGGTTCACCGTCAGCTTGATGTGCTGGCCTTTGACCCATTCCACGAACTTATACGGACCAGTGCCGATCAGTGTGGTGCTCAATTGGTCTGGGTTCTCTTGCGAAAACTGCGGCGCGCCGATCCGTATGACGGATATACGGCGATCAAAGATCGGGTCGGGATGGATCGTCTTGACTTCGACGGTATAATCGTCAATCGCCGTAATGGACTCCATATTTTGCAGATGCTGCGCTAACTGCGCATTCTCATCTGGATCGGCAATGCGCTCAAAGGTATAGACCACAGCTTCTGCCGTGAACGGCTCACCATTGTGGAAGGTGACCCCTTGGCGTAGGGTAAAGGTCCATGTGTTGGCTTCATCCCAAGTCCAACTCTCGGCCAGCGCAGGACGCACTTCTTGTGTTCTTGCATCTCTGTCCGTTAACCCTTCAATAACCGCAAAAACTGCCCAACTTTGCGGCTCATGGGTCAGATCCTTCCAATCCAGCGAAGGCGGCTCCTCGGGTCGCACGGTGATCAATTCATCTTTGGCCGCACGCTCGCTGACAGGCGTCGAGCCACTGTCTGAGGGTGCGGCTGGGGTCGTTGGCGCACAGGCTGCTAAGGCGATTAGCAGCAGCAGCCACAGGCCGGATTTGCGTAGTATTTTCGATACGGAATTCATAGGTTCTCCCAACTAAATTGGATTTGGACTCACGAAAGGACGTGGAAAGACAATCGAGCAGTAAACATGGCGACTGGTTTCACGCTAGTTTCGCACTACTGATTCCAGCGCCAGCGCTGCGTTGGGTCGCTTATGCTGCGCAAGGATGTTGCCAATAGGTTCGCAGCGAGCGTCGTGAGTAGGATGGCGACGCCAGGGGCAACGACAAGCCACCAAGCCGTCGTCATGTATGTGCGCCCCTGTGAAAGCATGAGACCCCACGATGATTCTGGAGGCTGAATACCCATCCCTAAGAAACTCAACGCCGCTTCGGCAAGCATCACACTGGCAAATTCTAAGGTTCCCACCACCAGAATGGGGGACAGCAAATTCGGTATGATGTGCTGCCGCATGATGCGAACATTCGACGCCCCCGACGCGCGCGCAGCCTCGACATAAGCCATTTCTCGCAAAGAAAGCGTCATCGCCCGCGTCAAGCGCGCCACAATCGGCCAGCGTGTCAGGGCCAGCACGAGGATAAGATTACGAAAACTAGGACCGGCTACGTATAAGACGGCGAGCGCCAGGATCAGCGTGGGGAACCCCATCTGAATGTCTACCAGGCGCATCACGAGATCATCGACCCATGTCCGATAGTAGCCCGCCACAAGTCCAAGCACCATGCCAAATAGCACAGATACGAGGACCGTTGCCACGCCAACGCTCAGGGAGATGCGCGCCCCAAATATCACGCGGGATAATAGATCACGTCCAAGTTGATCCGTCCCCAACAGCCGAAATGTCCCATCTGCAGCGCGACCGGGCGGGTTGTTGCGCAGTAATAGGTTCTGGGTATTGGGATCTGACAAAACGCCACTCTGTACCAACAAATGTGCCAAAGAGGCGGATGCCAACACGAATAACAAGAAGGAAAGCGCGATAACCAGAACTTTGTCGCGCACCAGCAAGCGAAGTGCCGCCATCAGGCGTTGTCGCTGGCTCATCTCCCAGACAGGCCGTTTATTTTCTTGCGCGGGCACGGGCGAGTTCACCCTGGCAGCCTCCGCCATATCTCGATTTCTCATTTCCGCAAGCGGCTCGGTATGCCTGTAAGATTGAGTCTTAACTGTAACGAGTCTTAACTGTAACGAATGCGTGGGTCTATGTAGCCATAGACAATATCGACAACCAAATTGATCAATACGATCAGGGTCGCCACAACAATGACATTCGCTTGGATCACTGGAAAATCTCGCCGTTCAATGGCTGTCATGATCAACTGACCGATGCCGGGCCAGCCAAAGATCACCTCGACGACGACGGCCCCATTGACCAAACTAGCAATCTCATAGCCTACGAATGTGACAATCGGAATCGCTGCGTTGCGAAGGGCATGGCGAAAAATGACTGCACGCTCGAGCAATCCTTTTGCACGCGCCGTGGTCATATAGGCTTTGTCGATCTCCTCTAGCATACTTGTGCGAACCAGTTGCGTCATGCGCCCGACACTGACGGCAGAAAGCGTCAGCACCGGCAGGACGAGAAACGAAAGCCCGCCATTGCCGGTTGTGCGGAACCAAC
>CAZZNG010000131.1:0-14723 GCA_964655505.1 uncultured Litorilinea sp.
ACCTGCACTTGGATGGCTGCATCAGGCTCCCCCTGTGCCTGCACCCCCTCGCTCCAGCCCAGACCAAGCGCCACACTTAGGAACAGGCTAAGAGAGAGCGCCAAGCCAAGCGGCAGGCCGCGCCTGGCTGCTTTCTGTGTCGATCTTTCTGTGGATCTTTCTGTGGAAAATGGCTTGTTTACCTGTCTTGTATGCGAAAAGATATTGTTCATCGGTTGTCTTGTCTGCCTCATCTTGGTGATCCTCGGTGCGCGAGCCTTTGATGCGGCCCGCGCGTGCAACTTGATCAGCCCGTCCGTTAACCTTGCGTTTCCGCTTCGTTCAGATCCGGGGCGGCAGGGAAAATACTGAAAACCGCATTCAGCCCATAACGCTCCAGTTCGATCTCCGCCAAACAGCGGCGCTTGGCAAGGTCGTAGCGCGCGATGTGGGTTCCCAGAGAGTTCTTGAAGCCCTGGCGCACCCAGCTTACCGCTTCGCGAAACTTGGTGGGGCGCACGCGGGAAAAACCGACCCATGCTTCGTCGCCTTGGACAAGAATGCCCCGGCACCAGCCCAACAGCGTGTTGGGGTCGTGCATGGTCGTCAGGTCGATCACTTCTTCAATTTGCAGCGTCACCGGATTGGCGATGACGATGGAGCCATTTACGGTCGTGAAATAGAGCAGCCCATCATGCAGACAGCCGTCATGCACTCGCTCGATCCCGATATCGATGCGCCGGTCGGGCCGATTGAGGCAGATGGCGTCGCGCTGCTCAAAGCGTGTCACCCAAATTTCATCGTCTACAAAGAACAGATAGTTGGGGTGGGACTTGTGCGGCTTGGTGCTGATGCCCTGGCGATAGTCCAGGTCGCGCGGGAAGCGTGTCCACGGTTTGCCGTCGAACACATCCCATTCGCGCAGCACATTGCCTTGCAGGTCGATCTCGACCACCATGTCCAGACCCGAAACCGCTACCAGCAGATTGCCTTCCCGTGTGGGGCGCACATGGTGCACATCGTTAAAACTCGGCAGGGAGATATGCGCCAGTTGGGTAAACGCGGGCAGCCCATAGACCAGCACTTCGGTCTCGGTGCAGACATAGAGCTTGTCGTCTTGGATCAAACCCGATTTGAACAGCACTGGGTCGCCGGGGGAGTGGGTTCCTGGCGCGGAAAGATATTCCACCAACGTTTGGGCTGTGTTCGCTTGCGGATCAACGTAAAGGATCAGCCCCTTCTGGTAGTTGTACCACTGCTGATCGTTGTCGAGGACGGAGCGCGGCGCGCGCTGCTGTCCCCCCACTACATAGAGCGGCCCAAGCACGTCATCTGCCGCTGTGTTGCGCTCGCCATACGCGAAAACTGGATTGGGGCGTGCTTTTCTCTGGTCTTCTATGATCATGTCTTCTTTCGCCACGTCAGTACTCAATGCTGTCGTATTCGATGCTGTAAAACTCGACAATATAGAATTCAATACTGCCGGATTGTTCGGGTCACAGAGCATATTGAGAGGTGAGGCCGGTCCGCGTGCCCACGCCGCAGGTTGTTTGCAGCATGACCAGACGAGAACCGGCCCCCTCGGCAGTTTCCCTCCGCTCCGCTAAAGGTAGATGCAATGGCCGTCTATATAGCCGCCTATGTTGCTTTCGCCACTTTGCCGACCAGATAGCCTGTCGCCGTGACGCCCAAGCCCGCCACAATCGCGCCCGCGCGTACAAGCCCCACCGGGTCGAAGTTGACGGCTGTGTGGGCCAGCCCGCGCAGCACACCCGCGGGCAGCGTTTGAAGGCTATAGGTCCATTCAGAGGCCAGCCCGTCCTTTGCGCCGGTATAGCGCGAGACAAACGCCTTGGCGATGCCTTCGAAGTAGCAGCGCGCAAAGAAGTAGCGCCACGAAGTACGGTTGCCGGGCACATGGTGAAAGACGCGCGCATCCGGCTTGTAGCGTATGGCGCGGTCGGGCCAATGTTGGTTGGCGCGGATGCACAGTTCGGTCTCTTCGCAGCCGACCGGCCGCGTGTTGACCCGGCCAATGCCGTTGCGAAAGCCGCCGACTGCTTCAAAGACTTCTCTGCGGAAGGACATGTTGCAGCCGATCAAGTTGCGCACGGTCGCGGTAGTCACCGGCATCCCGCGATAGGAGCAGCCGACCACCCAGTTAAATTCTTCGGGAAACCAGGCCGGGTGGTGGTGAACCCAGATGGGCAAGCTGGCTCCGCCCACCCCCACCACTTGCGGGTCGGCATACTCCTGCAGAAGTTCTTCGAGCCAGTTGGGCGCGGCCACTGCGTCGTCGTCCAAGAAGGCGATAATCTCGCCGCTGGCCGCGGCCACGCCGCTGTTGCGCGCGCCCGAAAGCCCATTCTCTTCCTGGTTTTCGACCGCGATCACATCGGGCATCTCGGACTGTACCAGTGCGAGCAGCGCCGGATTGTGGTCCACCACCAAGATCACCTCGTCAGGGGCCACAGTCTGCTGGCGCAGGGATTCGACCGCTTTAACCAGATCGGACCAGCGCTTTTCCGTGTAGGCACAGATGATCACCGAAAAGCCCAAGCGCGGTTCTGCGCGCGTGCGAACTGCCGCGGCGGCTGGCGACGGCTCATCCTGCTGCCCGCCGCGCGCGGGGCGATCCGCCGCTGTGTGCAGCGCCGTGCCCTCCACCGTGCTTACCGCTGCGCTTGCCGCGCGGGTGAATGTGCCTGTAGGGGTTGTTGCTTTGTCTGTTTTATCTGTCATTGTCCGCTTCGAGAACGTTGGCATCCGGAACGTTGGCCCGGAACGTTGACAAGGTGAGTTCAACAGGCTGCCCAAAGCGCGGTCGCGCATCTGCGCGACCGCGAGCAGTCTGGCTTTCTCCCTCGGTTGCCAGGTTAGGAGATCACAAACTCGGCGTTGCTGTGGCTTGGCCGGCGCGAGAAGCGCTCGCGCATGATCGTTTTGAGGACGCGCCACCCATCGGGAATGGCGCGTAGCCGGCTTGTGCCGTGCATGCGCTTTTGCTCGAAGCTGGGGATTTCTGCTACCCGCAGGCCGGCGCGCAGGGCGCGCAGGTTCATCTCGGTTTCGATCTCGAACCCGTCGCCGTCCAGCGCCAATTTGGGCAGGACGCGCCGCCAGAAGGCATTGTAGCCATAGCAGAGGTCGCTGTAGTTGCCGCCAAAGAGGATGCGTACGGCCATCACAAAGGCCCAGTTGCCCAACATGCGGTGCAGTTCCATGTCCGCTGTCCCGGCTCCTTGTAAAAAGCGCGAGCCTTTTACAAAGTCCGCCCCGCTCAACAGCGCAGCGCAGAAGAGCGGAATCTCTGCCGGGTCGGTGGAACAGTCCGCGTCCATCATGACAATGATGTCACCGGTGGCTGCGGCGAAGCCAGTGCGCAGTGCCGCCCCTTTGCCCTTACCCTGCTGGGGGATGATGCGCACATTCTTCAACAGCCGGCGTGCCACCTCTGGCGTGCCGTCGGTGGAGTGGCCGTCCACCAGCAGCACCTCATCGACCCAACTTGGGATGAGCGGCAAGACATGCGGCAGGTTTTCCGCCTCGTTCATGGCCGGTATGACAACCGTGACCGTGGGGTGCGGGTTGTAGTCGCCGCCGTGTTGGTCCAAGTTCTGGTTGCCGCCGCTGCCCTCAAGTTGGTGTTGTGCCATCTTGGTTGGCACGTTCACTGCTGAAAAAGCCATTCTACCTCATCTCCTTTACCCAATGTGTCAGAAACGGTCTTGTCTGTTGTTTCTTCGTTGCTTCTGATGTCTGTCTGAATGCCGGTCAGGTGTCTAGGCTGACCGCTTCTAGGCCTTGTTTTGGGCCGCGCCGTGCTTGCTTGATCGTGACAGCAAGGTCGTTCAGGATGCAGAGCATGGCGCTCGCGTATTCGCTTGTGTCCATGCCAAGCGAACACGCGAACTGCCTTGCTCCGGGCAATGCAGTTGAAAGGCGAGGGCGCTATATGAGTCTGCGCCGTTGATGGAAGGCGTTGCCTGAGTTGCGGACGGTGGCGGAGGGTGTGACGGGCGAACTAGAACAACTGTCTATTGAGACTTGTCTGTTTAAGCTTGTCTTTGTCTTGAACTGTGTCTTGCACTGTCTGTCTTGTCTTATGTCTTGTCTATATCCCAGCGTGTCAACCTATCCGTGTTACTGAACAGCGACACAAGCCGTACCGTGAATTCATACTAAGAAACCGTACCAAGTCCCTGATTCTCCCACAGGACACATACGGGATGGGCCATGTAAGGGTTACGTTCGGCTGGCCGCTTTCTATATCGATACAGCGACTAGATAGGCTTTGGGGGACAGCCGCCTGGGGGGACGTTGTGCCCCGGCCGGCTTGGGGCATCGTTGCCCAACCCCCTCATAACGAACCGTAACAAATCGAACCGTAACGAATCGTAAAGACATGAATCGTAACGATATGAATCATGAAGGGCATGGTAGCAACTGTGTGGATCTGAAACTGGATTGCACACATGTATTGCGGGGGCGAGAAGCATACGTGTAGAGGGCTGTGAAGGGCGCGTTTTCCATGCGATATTGCGACGGAAACCTGACGCGCGCGCCATAAGAAAAAGGGCGTTGGCATACCGAATCTATCGGCAAGCCAACGCCCGACAAAGGGAGGAAACCGGAGTAGCGTCAGAAAAGAGAACGGGTTGAAGGCTGCTCGCCACTGTGCAGCGGGCAAAAGCTCGTAAACCTCATCGCGTCAGACGCCCGACCGCTAACTGTGCGATTACCCTACGCCCCTGGGTAGATGATTTTTACAACCGAATCCCTGTTTCGGTCGCAAATTCGGTTGTAAACCTACGCGTGTGCCGCGCGCCCAATCCGGACTTTATTGCAGCTTAACGAAGGTGATGTGATTCAAGTTGAACCGGTCGCCTTCAGCCACAAAGCGCAAGGTGTGGTTGCCGGGGGTGAGCTTGACATTGGTCACCACATCCACCCACTGCTGCCAGCCGCCTGTCCACGGGACGGTGAGCGAACCGGTCACATTCTTCCCGTCCACTGCAAGGTGGAAGCGGCGGCTGCCGGAAGGCGACGCCACGCGCACCATCACACGATACGTCCCCGCGGTTGCGACGTTGACATCATAGGCGAGCCATTCACCTTCCGCGATCCAACCGACGTCATATCCGCCGCTGGTGTCCGTCGTCGGCTCAATATCGACGTCGTCAGAACGCAGCTGGCCGCCGCTGTTGCCTGGCGTGGTATCGTGGTAGCCCTTGCCTTCACCGCCGCCGCGGTAATGCTCGGCCTCGATGCGACCGGGAATGGCGAAGATCTGCTGCCACGGTTCATTGCGGAACTGGTATGCGCCCACGTCCGGCTTGCCCGATTGGGGCACAATCGTCTGCGCCAGGTCGTATTTGAGCACATCAAGACCGCTTTCGGCTGCGCCTTTGCCCATAGCCGGGCTTTGAGCCGTCAGGTTGAACTGGTTGTTTCCCGGATCGGCAAAGTGCGGGTTGGCGATCTGCGAACTTGGGTCGAGCGAAAAGCCTGGGAAGAGCACCAGAGGCCGCCCGTCGCTGCTCCATAAAAGATTGTTGCTTTCGACAAAGGGCGTATCGCTCCAGACCGGCTCGCGATCCACCCACAAGATATTGTTTTTGAGGGTCAAGATCCCTTTGCCACACTTGCCACAGGTGACGCCTTTGCTGTCCGGGTCGGTGATGTAGACCGTGTTGTAGACAACTTTGGTGTTGAGCACCGGCCCGTGATCCCCATTCCAGCCGCGCGTGACGATGAAGCGGGAGGTGGCCGCGGAGTTGTCGTTCACGCTGACAAACAGATTGTGCGAGAAGGTGTTGTTTTCTGCACGCTGGGTCGGGCTGCTGCCCAGTTCGGAAAAGACGCGGTCATTGAAGGATTGGTTGTGGTGGATCAGCGAATCGCGCGCGGCATAAAGCTCGATGGAGTTGCTTTCGGCGACGCCGTTGTACGTGCAAAGGGTGCGGTTGTTGGAAAAGTAGTTGTGGCCTACTTCCTGATTGCTGCCTTGCAACAGCACGCCCATCGCGCCCAAGGCTCGGTTTTTCTCCAGTTCCCACACCACATGGTTGTCGGTGATGGTGTTGTAGAGCGCCTTGTTGTGGTGTGTGTCGCTGTTGAAAAAGATGCCAATGGCGAGCTTGGTTGCCTTGGAGTTCTGCACCACGTTATAGGATGCGCTATCTTGGAACGCGAATCCGGCCTTCCACGCCACCGGCTGATTGTTGCAGTTCGGGTCCGGGTTGGGGGGCGAGGAGAGCGTGGCATGGATGCTGTCGATGATCAGGTAGCTGCCGCTGATGCGGACGTTGGTTGAATAGGCGTCTTGGATCTTGGGCAGTTCGCCGTTGCCATATGCACCGATGTAGATGGGCTGGCTTGCGGTGCCGTGCCAACTGGCATCCAGCGGGCCAGTCCACTGGCAGTTGCGCTTGAAGCGCAGGGTGTCGCCCGGCTTCAACTCCGCTTCATTCGCCCGGCCCAACGTCTTCCACGCGCGGCCCTGCGAGCGACCATCGTTGCTGTCATTGCCGCCTTTGCAGTCCACATAGTAGGTGACGCCCTCGGTCGTCGTCAGCACTGCATCGCCGTTAGTTTCTGCGCCCGGCGCGCTGCCGACCTGTCCGCTGTCCTGGGCAGAGACAACGTTGGGCAAGAAGTTGTGGTATGGATATTCATCGGCTGCGTAGGCGATTTCCGCAAGGGCCATGGAACCGATGAAGTAGGTGAGTAATGCAAGTGTCGCAATGGTAATACGCAACAATGGATTGACTCCTCCCTGCTGAATGACCGCCGCTTCCCCGACCGTTTTGAATGTTTTTGACCGGTTGTGGAAGGGACGGTGCAAACGGGCAGCGGGCTTACTCAATAAGATGTCGAACAATTTCCGATACTCTCCAAAGATAAACTGTCCCAAGAATGCATCTCTTGCTGGCTGCCCTGCCGAAGGCTCGAACCTCCGGCAGGGCAAGAACGATTACTATGTCACACCGTTACTGTGACACGTTGTTACTGTGACACATAGGGAATAAACACCCGGTTATCGGTTGCTGCATCCGCACCGGGAATGGTCACCGAGGCCGGATTCGAGATGTTGCCCGCACCGTCTTGCACACGCACATAGATGGTTTGGCCGGGCTTTGCGTCGGTGGTGGCTGCCGGTGCATAGGGCTGCCAGACCTCGCCCTCGAAGGATGGGTCAGGGCTGATTTGCATTTGCGCCACGCCGCTGCCGTTTTCTTGATCTTGCGCGGTGATGGCGAGCGAAACAATCTTGCTGTCTTGCGCTCCTCCTCCTTCGGTCGTCTCAGTTTCGGCTGTGGCCGCGCTCACCTCTGCCAGCGCGACAGAGACTTGCGGCGCAACAGGGTCATAGATGATGTCATCGCTGAGGTGGCTTGGCCCACAGAGCGGAGCCTGCGCGCCGTCCATAACACGCACATAGACCACCAGCGTGGCGATGCGGCCTTCCGTATCGCGCAAGATCCAGTCAAACTCAGGCTGGTAGGGCTGCCACGTTGCGCCGGTGAAGCCTGCATCGTTGCTGACCATCATCTGCGCGCCGTTGGTCACATGCGCCTTGACGCGCACGCTGCTGAGTCCGGTGTAGAGTGCGCCGTCGTTAATGCTGATCGAACAATCGACAATCGGCTGCGGCTGCGGCTCTGGCTCTGGCTCGGGTTCAGGCGTCGGGGCAGGCGCGCCGCCGCCGGACTCGACAACCTCATAGACGCCCATGTCGACCGTTCCCCCCTGGGGCAGCGAGATATTATCCAGATCCTGCGTGTAGCCCGCGGTGATCGATTCGTTGCTGCCTGCTTGACGGGCCGGGCTTGCGGCTTGAATCCGGAAGTTCTGCGCGGCCGGGTCAACAAAGAGCGGGTTGGCCGTGCGCGAGGTCGTGCTCGGCACGAAATTGATCAAGGGGTTGCCGCCGCTGGCCCAGTAGAGGTTGTGACCTTCGACGAAGGGGCCATCGACGCTGATCGGCTCTCGATCCACCCAAAAGATATTATTCTTGGCGGTCAGCACGTCGGTGCCACAGGATTGACAGGTGATGCCTTTGCTGTCCGCGCCGGTGTGATAGAGCGTGTTGTTATAGGCCTTGGTGCGCCAGACAGGGCCATGGGCATGGTTGGCGCCGCGTGTGACAATGAAGCGCGAGCCAATGTTCGACTGCTGCGGCTCGACAATGTGCAGGTTGTAGGCATAGACGTTGTCGGTCGACACATAGGTCGAGCTGCTGCCAAGCTCCGAAAAGACACGATCGTTGTACGAAATGTTGTGGTGGATGTTGGCGTAGCTCGCGCCGTGCAGTTCAATGGAATTGCTTTCCACAATGCCGTTGTACGTGCAGATGGTGCTGTTGTTCGCAAAGGTGTTGTACGCGATCTCCTGATGGTCGCCGTGGAGCAGGATGCCCATTGCGCCTAGGGCTTGGTTCTTGTCGAGCTGCCAAACCACATGGTTATTGACCAGTTCGCTGTGCAACACCTTGTTATGGTGGCTCGGATAGTCGAGAAAGACGCCGATCGCCAGGTTGCTGGCTTTGATGTATTGCAGCGTGTTGTAGGACGCGCTGCCGCTAATGGAAAAGCCGACCTTCCAGGCCACCGGCTGGTTCATGCACTTTGGGTCTGGGTTGGGCGGCGTGGTCAGCGTCGTCTCAAGGTGTTGAATGATGAGATGCGAGCCTGAGATCTGTACGTTGCCGCTGTAGGAATCCTGGATCTTGGGCAAGTTGCCCGACCCATACGCGCCAATCGTGATCGGTTGGTTGGCAGTTCCGCTCCAAGTGACGCGCAGCGGCCCTTGCCAGGCGCAGCCGCGCTTGAAGAGAAGGGAGTCGCCGGGGCGCAGCGTTGCATTGTTGGCCTTGTTGATGCTCTTCCACGCCAAGGCCGGCGATGTACCTGGATTGCCGTCCTTCCCCGCGCTACAATCCACATAATAGGCCACCGGCGCTTGGGCCTGTGCGCGATGAACCACACCCAGCACAGCCGATCCACTCAGCAGGATCGAAAACGCTAGGAGGGACAGCCGTTTGTGATTGTGCGCGGGTCGGTTGTGAAGAGGCGTCGGTGCGAGGGCTAGACCGCGGTTTGGGTACAGGCTTGCTGCGTTTTTCGCTCGATGCAGCAGGTGTACGAGTCCTCTGTTGCAAATGGACAGCCAGGAATAGACTGTCTGCACAATCCACTTTGGTAACAATTCAACGCTCCTAAGATAGTACAAGTTCTGTTAAATCCGCAATTTACCTGCCAGAGATATATGCCCTCTTTGACTTAGGGGTAGACCTCTGGATACATAAAGCTGCTGTGTAAGATCGGAGTAGGGCAGTCACCAGCAAACCGTAGGTTAGATGTGAGGGCTTCATCGAAGAGGGGGGCGGCGCACAACTACCTCGCTGCATGTATACTAGAGCAATAACTCGCTGCTAACGATGGGCAAATGTTGGGAAAAGGCGCGACAAAAGCCTCAGCGCCTGTCAGGGGGCGAGTACAACATTTGTGGAGGCCACCGGCACGCGGCTTCCACGTGTGGATCGCCACCCCGCCGCTATGCCATCGTCATGCTGGCATGGTCTAGTGCGGTGATTCGATGCGGTCACCTAGAAGCATCTAGAAGAGGATGAGCCGGTCGTTTGCGTATCTTGATGGTGGCCGATTTTTATTGGCCGTTCTTGGGGGGAGTCGAGCAGCACGTTCGCACGCTCAGCCAGGCGTTGTGCGAGCGGGGCCATGAAGTCAGCGTGGCGACGCTCTGGCGAGAGGGCCTGGCCGAAACCGAACTGGATCAGGGGGTGCAGGTGCATCGCTTGCGCGGCAGCAGCCAACGCGCCAAGTGGCTGTTCAGCGAGCCAAGGCGACCGTGGGCGCCGCCCTTTCCAGACCCAGAGATCCTATTGGGTCTGCGCCGCGTGATTGCGCAGACCCGCCCGGAGATCGTGCATGGGCATGATTGGCTGGCCCGTTCGGTTTGGCCGCTCAAGCGGTGGAGCCGTGCCAAGATGGTCATGAGCCTGCACTATTACACGCTTTCGTGTGCGAAAAAGAACTTGATGGTGGACGATGTGCCCTGTGACGGGCCTGCACCGGTCAAGTGTATGCGCTGTGGGGTTCGTCACTATGGCGCGGCCAAAGGCGCGGCGACAGTCACAGCCAACTGGGGCATGGCCGCCTGGGAGCGGGCCGCGGTCGATCTCTTTATCTCGGTCAGCCACGCGACCGCCGCGGGCAACCAGTTGGACGCGGTGGATGTGCCGCAGGCGGTGATCCCGAATTTCCTGCTCGATGCGGCTGCGCCCGCCGCGGCCCAAGTGGAGCCGTATCTGGCCCAACTGCCCCAAGAGCCGTTCTTGATGTTTGTGGGCGATCTACGCCCGATCAAGGGGCTGGAAGTGCTGTTGGCGGCCTATGCCCGGCTGGAGCACGCGCCGCCGCTGGTGCTGATCGGCAAGCAGTGGCCGGATACGCCGCACGACTTCCCGCCCAATACTTATGTGCTGCACGATTGGCCCAACGAGGCTGTGCGTGCGGCGTGGGCACGCAGCAGCATCGGGTTAGCGCCGTCGCTCTGGCGCGAGCCGTTTGGCATTGTGGTGATCGAAGCGATGGCCGGGGGCAGCCCGGTCATCGGGTCGTGCGTCGGGGGGATCCCGGAGATTGTGGTCGAGGGGGAGTCGGGCCTGTTGGTTCCGCCGGGCGACGTGGATGCATTGGCCGCGGCCATGCGCCGTTTGATCGAGGAGCCGGCGCTATGCGAGCGGATGGGCGAAGCGGCACGCCGCCGCGCAGCCCAATTCTCCGCTGCTGCCGTTGTTCCACAGATCGAAGCGGCCTACCGGCATCTATTGGCCCAGTAGGATCGAGCCATGAGCCATTCAACCTTGCTTGTTTCAATTGTGATCAACAATTATAACTACGCCCGCTTCTTGGGTGAAGCGATTGAGAGCGCGCTGGCCCAGTCGTACCCCCAGACCGAAGTCATTGTCGTGGACGACGGCTCCACCGACGCGTCGCGCGCGGTCATTGCCAGCTATGGCGAGCGCATCGTCCCCATCTTGCAGGAGAACGGGGGCCAAGCCGCCGCGCTGAACGCGGGGCTGGCGCGGGCGCGCGGCGCGCTGGTCTTTTTCTTGGATGCCGACGACCTGCTGCATCCGGCGATCGTGGCGCAAGCCGTGGCCGCGCTGGCGGCCAACCCGCGCGCGGTGCGTCTGCAGTTTCGGCTGGCTGTGGTGGACGCGGGGGGCAAGCCAACGGGCGAGACCGTGCCCGCCCACACCGCGATCCCCGCGGGCGATCTGCGCCAAGCGGTGCTTGACTATGGCGATGATCTGGCGTGGCTGCCGACCAGCGGCAACGCCTTTGCTGCCGCCATGCTGCGGCAGATCTTTCCCATCCCTGCCGCGCCCTATCGCATCTGTGCCGATTATTATCTGTCCAACTTGTCACCGCTCTTTGGCGAGGTGATCGCGCTGGATCAGGTTGGCGGCTATTACCGCGTGCATGGCGTCAACAACCACCAGGCCGAGCGCGTGGAGCCGGAGCGCTTGCGCCAGAACATTGTCCGCACCGCGCAGACCCATCAATACATCGCTTCGGTCGCGCAGCGGCCCGGTCTGCTGACGGGTACGGGCGCAAAGGTGAGCCGGTGGGGGATCGGCTGGCTGTCGGTGACGAACCCGGCCAACCGGCTGGTTTCGCTGCGGCTGGACTGGGCGCGCCATCCGCTGCCCGACGACACACGGTTGGGGCTGATGCGCCGCGGCATGTGGGCCGCGCTGTACAACCCGCGGCTGTCGCTGCCGCGCCGGCTGCTGTATTTGGTCTGGTTCTTGTTGGTGGCGCTTGTGCCTGGGCCGGGCGCTGTGCGGCTGCTGGCGGAGGCGCTCTTCTACCCCGGCGTCTACCGGCGGCGCGTGCAGCGCCGGTTGCGCGCCCTCTTGGGGCTGCACCCGATGCAGCCACATGAAGCAGCGAGTGAGTGAATGATCGAACAGAGCGAGACAGCAATCAAGCCCTCGGCTGAGAAGGGCGCTTCTAAGTCGAGCAAGTTAAGCATCGTCATCATCAACTACAATACGCGCGACTGTCTGCATAACTGTCTGGCGTCAATTATCGAGTCCGCCGGTAGCCAATCATCAGACAGCCTATCGGCGGGCGCGGGGGCAAGCCCAAGCAAGATTAGCGAGATTATCGTAGTGGACAATGCCTCGTCCGATGGCAGCGTGGAGATGGTTCGCACCCATTTTCCCCAAGTGACCCTGCACGCCAGGCAGACCAACAACGGCTATGGCGCGGCGGCTAACGCTGCCATTGCCGAGAGCGACGCCGACTATATCCTGCTGCTCAACAGCGACACGCTCTTGCAAGCAGGCGTGGTGGCGGGGCTGCGCCGCTACTTGGACCAACATCCGCGCGTCGCAGTCGTGGGGCCGCGGCTGCACAATCTCGACGGTACGCTGCAAGCTTCCTGTTACCCTGCGCCCACGCCCTTCAATCTCTTCTTGGAGGAGAGCCTGCTGGGGCGGCTGGCGGCCTATTTGCCCGGCGTACGCCAGCGTTATCTGCGTACCTGGGCGCATGATTCGGCCAAGGCTGTGCCGTGGGTGCTGGGCGCGGCGCTGGCGATCCGGCGCGAGGCATTCTTGGCTGTGGGCGGCTTTGATCCCGCGTTTCGCCTCTACTTTGAGGAAACCGACCTGTGTCACCGGCTGTGGGCTGCGGGGTGGGCGGTGCATTTTGCGCCAGTGGGCACGATTGTGCACCTGGGCGGCGCAAGCACCAGCCAGCACTATGCCCGCACCCAGCATCAACTGTTCGACAGTGCCCAACTTTTCTATGCGCGCCACTATTCGCGCGGCCATGCCGTGCGGCTGCGCCTGGTCATGATCCCGGCGCTGCTGGGCCAACTGGCTCATGATGTGGTGCGCTATGTACGTGCATGGCATACGCCAGGGCGTGAGCGTTCATCGGAGATTTTGCACGTGCGCTATCGCCTTCTGTGCCGGCACTTGTTTCCCTCCACACGACGTGTATAAGGCCGGCGTAAATCGCCGCCAATCCAACCGGCCGGCTGCGTCGGCACAGGGCCTGAGCTTGCGCCGGTTGGATTGGCGATTTCTGCTACCCCACCCGCCACAAGGCAAATTTCAACATCTGCGGCTGTTTGGCGGCTCGCGCGACCTGGCCGATCTTATGGTAAGCGCCAATCTTGCCGCGTGCGTGACTTGCTGTTCGCCCGCGGAGCCTATGCAGGCAGAGCCGGTCGATGCGGTGGTCATCCTGCATGGGTGTGATGTAAATGTGGCGCGCGCGGTGAAGGGGCTTGTGCCCGGCGGCGTGCTCTATCAGGAGATTGCGCGGCGCTCGCCTGCTGCGCTGCGCCAGACCCCAGCGCGCATTCGCCGCCGCTTGCAGGAAGCGGGGCTGACGCCTACGGGCCTCTACTGGGTTGCGCCCAACTTCGAGCAGTGCAAGCGCATGGTCCCGCTCGACGTGCCCGGCGTGGTGCAGTGGTATCTGTCCACGCTCTTTGTGGCGGGCACGCCGCTGCATGGCGTAATCAAGGGGGGCATCCGTTTGCTCGCGGGGCGCAACCACCGCGGCTTGGGCGCGCTGGCCCCTTGCTTGAGCGTGACTGCGGTGGCGGGCGATGCAGCACAGGCCGCGCAGCGGGCTTTGCCCGGCATCCTCAGCCGGGCCGAGGTGCAGCAACTGCTGGCCCAGGATGGGGCCGAGCGTGGGCTGCGGCCTATGTTGTTGACCAGCGGCCAAGATGACGCCAGCCGCTTGGTCATGCTGCCCTTTGCTCTGGACGCGGGCGGCGAGGGCTGCATCCAGCCGCAAGCGGTGATCAAGGTGGCGACGCACCCGCGCTTCAACGCAGAGACCGCGCGCGAACAAGAGACAGTGCAGACGGTGCGCGCCAAACTGGATGCGCGGCTGCAGCGCACTATTCCGAAAGCCTGCGCCACCTTTGAGCATGGCGGCTTGGCGGTTGGCGTGCAGGGCGTCGCGCCGGGTCGCACCCTGTGGGCATCCAGCGGCGATTGGGGCGGCCCGACCAGCCGCAAGATCGACGACCTGCGGTTGGGGGTGCGCTGGTTGGCGGACTTTCACGCCCAGACAGAAGCCAGGCGCATCGTCTGGGATCGACAAGCCATTGCCGCTTGGATCGAGGAGCCGCTGGCCGCGTATCGCCAAGCGGTAGCGGTGACGCCTGCCGAGCAGCGGCTCTTTGCGCGGCTGCTCGCCTATGCGGAGACGTTGGCAGGGACTTCGCTGCCGCTGGCGTGGCAGCATCACGACTTCGCACCGTGGAACATCTATCGAGATGGAGACGAATTGACGATCATCGACTGGGAAGCGAATCGCAGTTGGGCGCAGACCGAGGCCGGACCTGGCCTGTGTGACGTGCTCTATTTTGCCGTGCATTGGCACAATGTGGCGCAGCGGCTCTTTACACTGAAAGCAGAGTTGCAGGGATTGACCGATCTCTTCGTCTATCCTGCCGCCAAGCCGCCTGCTGCCGCGGCACGCGCAGCGATTGGCGACTATATGGAAGCACGCGCGATCGACCGGCGTTTTCTGCCGCTGCTGTTGGTCTATACATGGGTGGAGCGGGTGGTCTACAGCGCCGCGCGCGGCGCGAAGCTGGACGCAGCAGGCGCGCAGCCTTCGCACAAGTTCATGCGCTATGTCCAGACACTTGCTAACCATGCCGACGCGCTGTTTCAC
>CAZZNG010000132.1:0-14699 GCA_964655505.1 uncultured Litorilinea sp.
GAGTAGGTCATCGCCAACCTGTCTACCCCATCTCTCCCCCTCGCCTCTTCCCTTTGATTAGGCTAATTTTGACTTGAACTCGACAAGCGGCGGTATTGTTATCTCCTTGTCCGCTTGTACTCTTATCCACCCCTTGCTTCACTAACATCAGATTGAAATACGATGAATCTTTCCACGCTATTCGCGATTGCGGCCCAACGCACTCCCGGGAAAGATGCCATTCGCTTTGCCGACGGCACGACGCAAGCGACGCTGACCTATGAACAGCTGATGTCTGCTGCTGAGCGCTTGGCAGCGGGTTTGCTGGCGCGCGGCATCCGCAAGGGTGACCGGGTCGCTTTTTATTTGGGGAATCGTCCTGAGTTTGTCATTGCGTATTTGGCTGTTATCCGGGTTGGGGCCATTATGGTTCCGATCAACTTGCGCTATCGTCGGCTTGAGATCTCGCATATTGTCGAGGACTGTACGCCCTCTTTGTTGATCACAGAGCAGGAACAGCTTTCGATTCTGGAGGCGGCAGGGATTGCGCGGGAGGGTGATCTTCCTGTGCTGGTGGTCGAGGAGCTAGACGCATGGTCATCGGCGGAAGTGTCGATGCAGTGGCCGCTGGTGCTGGCCGACGATATCGCGATGATCATGTATACGTCGGGGACGACGGGGCGCAGCAAGGGGGCGATGCTGTCGCACAACAATGTGCTGGCATCGGTCACGGGGCTGGTTTCGGCGTGGGCGTGGGAGCCAGCGGATCGGCTGCTGTTGTGCCTGCCTTTGTTCCACACGCACGGGCTGACGGTTGGGATGCACTGTGCGCTGGCTGTGGGGGCGACGCTGCTGCTGCGTCCGAAGTATGAGGCTGGCAAGACGCTTGCCGAGATCGTCGGCGGCGAACCGACTATGTTCTTTGCCGTGCCGACTATCTATGTGCGGCTGGTCGAGGAATTGCGGCAGCTTGGCAAGGTGGACCTGGGACATATGCGCTTGTTCTGCTCCGGCAGCGCGCCTTTGGCGGCAGAGACGCATCAGGAGTTTGCCCGGTTGACAGGGCATACGATCTTGGAGCGCTATGGCATGACGGAAACAGGGATGAATCTGAGCAATCCCTATGCTGGGCCGCGCGTGCCCGGCAGCGTCGGCTTACCGCTGCCGGGTGTCTCCATGCGTATTGTGGACACGAATGGATGGGATGTTGCGCCCGGTGAAGAGGGTGAGCTTTTGGTGCGGGGCAGCAATGTGTTCAGCGGCTATTGGAATGCACCGGAAAAGACCGCAGAAAGCTTTAGCCACGATGCATCCGGCCAGCAGTGGTTTCACACGGGCGATCTGGCGCGCCAAGACCCGCAAACGGGCTATGTGACCTTGTTAGGGCGACGCCACGAATTGATCATCAGCGGCGGCTTCAATATCTACCCGCGCGAGATCGAGGAAGTATTGGCAACGTTCCCTGGCATCGCTGAGGCCGCGGTTGTGGGGCGGGCGCACGCGGAATGGGGTGAAGTGCCCGTGGCCTATGTGGTCTGCAGCGCGGAGTTGGATGAGGACGGGGTTGTGGCTTTCTGCCGTGAGCAATTGGCGAGCTTTAAGGTTCCGGCTGCGTTCATCCGCGTGGATGAATTGCCGCGCAATGCAATGGGCAAGCTGCAAAAGCATTTACTCAAGACAATATAAGGGAGCTTTTGCGGATAGCGAACGCCTGGGCACATCAGCCCAGGCGTATTTTTATTGGTGCGTTTTCTTTGCGTGTGTGCCTAGCGGATCAGCATGGCGTCGCCAAAGCTATAGAAGCGGTAGTTGTGGCGTTTGGCTTCTTCATAGGCGGCAAGCAGGATCTGGCGGCCTTGATCCGGGTCTTGCGGGTGCGCTTGGGCGATGAATGCGCTGACAAGCAGGAGCAAGGTGGAGCGGGGCAGGTGAAAGTTGGTGATCAAGGCATCGATGGCGCGGAAGCGGTAGCCAGGGCGGATGTAGAGATCCACTGGGCCGGCAAAGGCGGCTGTACGCTGCCAGGGGCAGGCTTGGCTGTCGTAGGGGTCTATTTGCTGTGCGCCGGTCGCCGCCCACTCTAGCACGCGCGCAGTCGTCGTGCCGACGGCGACAATTTTCCCACCCGCTAAGGTTGTTTCATTGATGCGTCGGGCGACATCGGCGTCAAGCTCGGCAAACTCGGTGTGGATGGGATGCTGTTCGACCTCATCTGTGCTGATAGGCTGGAAGGTGTCGAGGCCGACGTGCAGCGTGACGGTGGCAAAGTGAATGCCCTTGCGGCGTAGCTCGACAAGCAATTCGGGCGTGAAGTGCAGCCCGGCTGTGGGTGCGGCGACGCTGCCTTCACGGCGGCTGTAGACTGTTTGGTAGCGCTCGCGGTCACCTTGATAAGCGGTGATGTATGGCGGCAGCGGGATCTCGCCTTGGTCTGCGAGCCAACTGTTGACCGGGCGGCTGAAGTGAACGTGGCGGCTGCCGTCGGGCTGCACGGCGATGACGGTGGCTGTCATGTTGCCGTCAAGATGGATCGTGACCCCTTCGACCAGCCCGCGCCCGCGTACAAGCGCCTGCCAAGTGCTGTCATCTTCATCCACCCGCCGCAGCAGGAATAGCTCGACGCGGCCGCCTGTGCTTTTTGTGCCAAAGAGCCGGGCCGGTATGACGCGGCTGTCATTGGCGACGAGCAGATCGCCGGGGGCTAGGTAGTCGACGATGTCGCGGAAGATGTGGTGCTCGATGTTGCCGCTGGCGCGGTCTAGCACAAGCAGTTTGCTGCTGTCGCGCGGCTCGGCGGGTTCTTGGGCGATGTATTCAGGCGGCAGGTCGTAATCGAGAAGCGATGTTTTCATGGGACAGCACTCGTGTGCTGGGTGGCACGCGCGGCGCAGGCTGCTAGAAAGCTGGGCCAGAGCCGGTGATGAGGCTCGGTCAACTCGAAGATGCGCTCTGGATGCCACTGCACGCCGATGACCCATTGGTGGGTGGGGCTTTCGAAGGCTTCGATCAGCCAGGTATCGGGGTGGGCTACCGCGGCGGGTTGAAAGAGCGGCGCAAGCGTGTTGCGGTCCATGCCTTGATGGTGGAAGGTGTTGACCGCGAATTGATCGGCGGCGACGATGCGGTGGAAGCGGCTGTCGCTGTTGACGATGATATCATGATAAGCGGTCTGGTTTTTGGGCGAGCGATGGCCGTCGAAATGCTGGATCATACTGCCGCCCGCAGCGACGTTCAAGACTTGGCAGCCGCGGCAGATGCCAAAGACGGGCATGTCGCGCGCCAGCGCGGCTTTGGCGAGGCCGAGTTCGAGTTCATCGCGACGCCGATCGATGCGATCCACTTCTGCGCCGTTTAGCTCCGCGTCGAAGTAGGCGGGATCGATATCGCCGCCACCGGAGAGAACCAGCCCGTGCAAGTGGTCGAGAATGGCGGGATCAAGCCGTCCTAGCGCATCGGGTATGAACTGTTGGCCCGAAGGCAACGTGGCGGGAACATCGGGCGACAAGACAACGGCTTGCGCTTGATGGGCGGCGAGTGTCGCCAGATAATGTTGGGTATTGCGGGTAAGCCACGCCTCATCGCCATGGAGAGACGTGACCCCTATGATCAACCGCGAGTCGAGATGAGCCATGTGAAATCCTTCGCAAACAGGAAGCGTCCGCGCAGAACATGCGGCAAGCGCACGCTATGATGGCAGCGATATGATGAGCCGCGAAGTGATGGGCAACGCAGTTTGTGTGTATAGTCTGTGTGCATAGTTGGCGCGTGCTGTGCCGTCATTGGGATTCTACCCCAGATATTGGCGTGTGTTATAACTGTAGATGCGCTTGGATCCGCGGTATTGTGTTAGGCCGGTAAAATTACCCAGTCAATCAGTAGATGGCTTGCTATGTCGATAACTTCTCTTGTAATTGCTCTCGGTGTGCTGCTCCTCGGCGTGGTGCTGTTGAGCGGCTTTATTCTGTATATCTATTGGTGGCTGATCCAACGGCCTACTGCGCGGTATGACGGTACATTTACAGTAGAGGGGTTGGGCGAAACGGTCGAGGTGCTGCGCGATCGCTATGGGATCCCTCACATCCGCAGCCAGAATGAAGCTGATCTGTGGCGGGCGCAGGGCTTTGTCCATGCCCAAGATCGTCTGTGGCAGATGGAGCAGAACCGCCGGATTGGGTATGGCACGCTGGCTGAGGTCTTCGGCGAGACGGCGATTGAGGCCGATCGCTTTAGCCGCATCATCGGCTTTGCGCGTGCGGCCGCAGCGGAAGCCGCCCAATTGGACGAGGAGACGCGCGCGGCGCTCCAAGCCTATGTGGATGGCGTCAATGGGTTCATCACGACGAACCGCGGGCGACTGTCGGCTGAGTTTAATTTGCTGCGGGTCGATCCGGCCTTGTGGCGTGTGGAAGATGTGCTGACAGTGAGCAAGGTGATGGCGTGGGGCTTAAGTGTGAATTGGGAGAGCGAACTCAACCGGCTGCTGTTGGTGGCGCAACTGGGGCCGCTGCGTGCCGCGGAACTTGAGCCTGACTATCCTGCGACAAGTCCGATTATCTTGGAGGGGGTCGGTAGCCAGGAGGTCACGCGGCTGCTGTCCACCGCGGGCTTGCTGCTCAACGAGTACGATAAGGTCAAGGCGTGGATTGGGGCGGTTCCCGAAGGCAAGGGCAGCAATAGTTGGGTGCTGTCGCCGCGCCACACGCAGACGCGGCGGGCCATGCTTGCCAATGATCCGCATTTGGCGGTGCAAAGTCCGGGCGTCTGGTTTGAAAACCATCTGACTTGTCCGACGCTCGACGTGACGGGCGTGTCCATGCCCGGTATGCCGGGCGTGATGATCGGCCACAATGCCCACATTGGCTGGGGGATCGCCAATGCGTTTGTAGACCAGCAAGATCTGTATATGGAGCGGGCGCATCCGCAGGAGCCGAATACGTTTGAGACGGCTGAAGGCTGGGAAGCGGCGACGGTGTTGGAGGAGACGATCCACGTCCGGCGGCGCAGTCAGCCTGTTGTGGAGCGGGTGGTGATCACCCGGCATGGCCCTTTGATCTCCGGTTTGATCGAGGGTGATGTGCAGCCGCCCACACCGCTTGCGCTGCGTTGGGTGGGCCATATGCCGGGTCAGACGGCGCGTGCGTTATTGAAACTCAACCGGGCGCGCAACTGGGCGGAGTTCCAAGCGGCGTTGGCTGACTGGTCTGTACCGGCCCAGGCTGTGACCTATGCGGACGTAGACGGCAACATTGGCTTTGTGCTGGCGGGAGCTGTGCCAGGCCGCCGCTATAATTTGGGGTTGGTTCCGGCTGCGGGGTGGGATGGGAAGCATGAGTGGGATGGGCTTGTGCCGCCGCACGAATTGCCGCGCCTGTTCAACCCGCCATCGGGCCGGATTGTGACGGCCAACAACAAGATCGCGGGGGATGACTATCATCACTTCTTGGGGGTCGATTTCCTGCCCGGCTGGCGCGCGGCACGCATCGAAGAGATGCTGACGGAGAAGGAGCGCTATAGCCTGCGCGATATGATGGATGTTCAGCTTGATACGACCAGCGGGTTCGCGGCCGCGCTCGCACCGCTCTTTGCACAGTTGGACAGCGATGATCCGTGGATCAAGGTGGCGACGACGACGCTGCGCAGGTGGAATTACCGGATGGATGCGGACAGCCCGGCGGCTATGATTTTCCACTATGCGTTGATCTGTCTCTTGGAGGAGGTGTTCGGCTCAAAGTTGGGGGCGTTTGGCGAACATTACAGCGGTACAGGTCGCAGCCCCCTCTTTTTGATCAATGGCGTGCCCGCGCGCATTGCAACGCGCGTGCTGGAGATCGTGACGCAGAATCAGACGTCTGCGTGGTATGCGGATGTGAAAACGGGGCGGGAGCGCAGCCGGGAGGAGGTGCTCTATGCGGCCTTGGCGCGGGCGACGCGGCGGTTGCGCGCCGATCTGGGCGATAATGTGCGGCGCTGGGAGTGGGGGCGTGCCCACCAAGTGCGCTATGTTCATCCGTTGGGGAGCGTGCGCCTGTTTCGCGGTCTTTTCAATCGGGGGCCGTTCCCGGTTGGCGGCGATCTGACGACGCCCAATCAGACTTTTTCTGGGCTGCGGCTGCCCTTGCCTTTGGTGCAGGTGACCGCGTCTTACCGGCAGGTGTTGGATGTGGGCGAGTGGGATGCTTGCCACTCGGTCACGACGACCGGCCAATCGGGACACCCAATGTCGCAGCAGTACGCTGACCAGATGGGGATGTGGCTCGAAGGGGAGTATCACCCGATGCCTTGGACGAGTGCTGCGCAGCAGGAAGCGGCGCACTACCGTGCACGGCTTGTGCCTGGGGCGCGGGGTGATGGTGAGGAAGGTTTTCCGGCGTGAGCCATACGGTGTTGGTGGTGGTTGATGAGCCGAGTTCTGGTGAGTTGTTGGCGAGTAGCCTTACGGGCGAAGGCTTTCGCGTGCTCACTGCCCAGGATGGCGCCGAGGGGCTGCGGCGCTTTTATGACGAACGTCCAGATGTGGTGGTGTTGGATCTGTCGGGGCCGCCGCTGGACAGTTATGCGGTTTGCGAGCGGCTGCGCGCGCTGTCGAATGTACCGATCCTTATGGTATCGGCGCGGGGCGGGGAGCAGGATGTGGTGCGCGGGTTTGAGGCAGGGGCGGACGACTATGTGGTGAAACCCGTCCGGCTCAAGGAGTTTGGCGCGCGTGTGCGCGCGGCGCTGCGGCGGGCAAGCATGGAGCCTGTGGCGAGCAAAACGAGGGGCTATGATGATGGGTATTTGACCGTCGATTTGGCTGCCCGGCGCGTATCGATTGAGGGGCAGCGTATCCGATTAACGCCTACAGAGTATAAGCTCCTGGCTGAATTGGTCGAGCAGAAGGGCAAGGTTGTCGAGTTTCGGCGGCTGCTTGAATCGGTATGGGGGTATGAGTACATCAACGATGTCGATTATCTGCGGGTGTATGTTTGGCATCTGCGACGTAAGATCGAGCGTGATCCAAAGAACCCAGAGTATATATTCAACGAGATGAACATCGGCTATCGATTTGAGCCAAAGGTGAAGTAGCCAACGGTGAAGTAGCCAACGGTGAAGTAGGCACGGTTCATGTGATGGCTGGTGCGGCGCGCAGATAGGTTGTATCCTGTAGTTGTTGGAGGACGAAGGCAGCGACATCGGCCCGCGCGACCCGGCCTGCTTTGAGCGACTTGTCCAGCCCGACCGTATATTGACCGGTGGGCGGCCCATCGGTCAGGCCGCCTGGGCGGATGATGGTCCAATCGAGGTCGCTGGCGCGTACCAATTCTTCTTGCTTTTCTTTGTCGCGCAGCCGCCCGCGCAGGAAGGTGGCCGCGGCAATTTTGAAGGTGAAGGGGACTTGTCTGCGACTGTCACCGACGCCGAGCGAGGTGATGACGAGCAGCCGCCGAATCCCCTGCGCTTGCATGGCGTGAATCACATTGGCTGTGCCCTGGGAGACGATATCGGTCGGGTTGCCGGGCGTTTGGCCCAAGCTCACAATGACTGCATCTGCGCTGGACAGGGTGCGGGCGACATCATCTTGGTTGAGCACATCGCCGGTGACGACTGTCAGATCGGCGTGGGCAAGGTCGAGCTTGCTGCGGTCGCGGACGAGAACGGATAGGCTGTGGCCTGCGTCGAGGGCTTGCTGGGCGATTTGGTTGCCGGTGCCGCCTGTGGCACCGAAGAGCGCTATATGCATGATTGGACCTCGTTGGATTATTGATGGAATTATTGGATCATTGAGTTCGAAAGAGAATGAATGTGACTGCGCAGAGCAACGTTGATTATAGCCGAAAGTGGTATGTGCTGTTGTCGGTTGGGATGGGCATTTTTCTGGCGACCATCGACGGCAGCATTGTCAATGTGGCGCTGCCGACGTTGGAAGCCGCGTTCGATGCGAGTTTTGCTTCGGTGCAGTGGGTTGTGCTCTCCTACCTGCTGACAGTCTCGACTTTGATGTTGGGCGTTGGCCGGTTGGGCGATATCTATGGCAAGCGGCCCATCTATCTGGCTGGTTTTGTTGTCTTTACGATTGGATCGGTGTTGTGTGCCTTTGCGCCGACGATTGGCGTTTTGATCGCGTTTCGGGTGCTGCAAGCCATCGGCGCGGCCATGGTCCAGGCGCTTGGCACGGCTATTTTGACCGAGGCCTTTCCGCCCTATGAGCGGGGGCGTGCGTTGGGCATCGGCGGCGCGCTGGTGTCGATTGGTATTGTCACGGGGCCGACTTTGGGCGGCCTTTTGATCGATGCGCTGTCATGGCACTGGATCTTTTTGGTGAACCTGCCGGTGGGCGTGGTCGGCACGTTGATTGCGTTGCGCAATATCCCGGCGACGCAGCCGCGCGGCGGCGAACGATTCGACTATGTAGGGGCTGTGACGCTCTTTGTGGCGTTAAGCAGCCTCCTGCTTGGGCTTACGCTGGGGCAAGAGTGGGGCTTTGACCAGCTGTGGATCCAGGCGATGCTTGTGGCCTCGGTGGTTGTCTTTGTCCTTTTCCTTTGGATTGAGTGGAACGTGCGTTGGCCGATGATCGAACTGCGGCTGTTCCGCAATCTACAGTTTAGCACGAATTTGGGCACGGGCTTTCTCTCCTTTTTCTCCCTGGGCAGTATGACGATCCTGCTGCCCTTTTTTTTGCAGGGTGTACTGGACTACGATGTGCGGACGGTTGGGCTTTTGTTGGCGGTTAATCCGGTTGCCCTGGGCTTAACCGCGCCGCTCTCTGGTGCTTTGTCGGACCGTTTCGGCACGCGACCGATCAGCGTGATCGGCCTGGTGTTGATGGTGGTGGGTTTTGTCTCTGCCAGCACGATGACGGAGGATACGACCACGCTCGGCTATATTGCCCGTTTGCTGCCGATTGGTCTAGGCTCTGGCATCTTCAATTCGCCCAATAACAGCGCGATCATGGGCGCTGTGCCGCGCGAGCGGCTGGGGATTGCATCGGGGCTGCTTTCGCTCACACGTACCATGGGGCAGACGATCGGGATCGCCATCCTGGGCACGTTTTGGGCGAGCCGTGTGGCTTTCTACGGTGGCATCAGTCAGGCCGCGGACGCGACAAGAGCGCCAGAGTGGGCGCAGGTGTTGGCGCTGCGCGAGACGTTCTTGGTCATGGCCGGTTTGGTCACGATTGGGCTGCTCTTTGCTTTGCGTGCCTGGCGGATTGAGAACCGCGCGGCAAGGCGCGCGGGCGAGCCAGTGGGTACGGCTGCACGGTGAGGCTTGTATGCGAAAAAGAGAAGGGCAATTTCAATGATGCTGGAGGAAGCTTCCATTGCTGCCAAGACGGCGCGCTTTGTGGCCGCGGTGCAGGGTGGTTTGATCGTTTCGTGTCAGGCGCTCACGGATGAGCCGCTGCATGGCTCGGCGATCATGGCGCGCATGGCCTTGGCCGCGGCACAAGGCGGCGCGGTCGCCATCCGCGCTAACAGCCCGGCGGATATTGCGGCGATTCGCGAGGCGGTGGAACTGCCGATTATTGGGCTGCACAAGGTGGATCTGCCGGACTATCCGGTCTATATCACGCCGCGGCTGGAGGATGCCGTCGCGGTGGGCGATGCCGGGGCTGATCTGATCGCGATTGACGCCACGGCGCGCGCCCGACCGCATCCGGGTACGCTGGCCGATTATATCCAGGCGATCCATGAGACGACGCGGCTGCCCGTGTTGGCGGATGTTGCCACGTATGAGGAAGGGATGGCCGCGGAAGCAGCCGGGGCGGATCTGGTTTCGACCACGATGTCGGGCTATACGGATGCATCGCCTAAGCAGAAAGAGCCGGATGTCGACTTGGTCAAGCGGCTGGCCGCGGATTTGCGCGTGCCGCTGCTGGCGGAGGGGCGCTATCGACTGCCGAGCCAGGCCAAGGCCGCGCTGGCCGCCGGTGCGCTGGCGGTGGTGGTGGGCGGCGCGATTACCAGGCCGCAGGAGATCACACGGCTTTTTATTGAGGAGATGCGCGAGTGAGCTTTCTTCTCCCGTTTTAGGATCCTATTTTAGGAGCATTGCGCTGCACGAACAGAATTCTGTTCGTGCAGCGTTTTTTAATCGGGTTGGAAGCGCACGCCCAGCTTCAGGTAGTGGGCGGGATCGGTGGCAATGTTGGGGTAGACGGCAGGCAGATCCTCGAAGTCGACGATGGGGTGGATCAGGGGCGCAGTTTGGACAGCCCCGGTCGCGAGCAGACGCCAGGCAACGTCAAAGAGGCGGTTTTCGTCCCAATTGGGGTAGTCGGGGTTGGGTTCGCTGCACGCGCGGCTGAAGACGATCTTGACACGGTTCATGTGGGCTTCTGCGCCGAAATCGAGCCCGGCGGGATAGGCTTTGGGCCATGCGCCCGCAACGACTGTGCCCAGGTAGGCCGCGCCACGCACCGCGGCTTGTAGCGCGAGATGGCTGCCGCTGTACTCGATGATTACGTCCGCGCCGCGTGTTTGGGTGAGTTCTTTGATGCGCAGGCCCGCGTCTTCTTGTGTCGGGTCGATGAGGTGATCGACGCCTAGCTGTTGGGCCAGTTCACGACGCGGGGCAAGTGGGTCGATGCCAATGATCGGGTGTGCCCCGGCGACGCGGGCCAACTGCGCGGCCATGAGGCCGATCGCGCCCAGGCCAAAGACGGCAACGGCGTCGCCAATGCGCACGTTGCCGTCGCGCAGCGCGCCCAGGGCAAAGTCTGCGGGATCGAGGCAGACCGCGGCTTGCCAGGGCACGCCTTTGGGCAGACGACGCACGCTTTCGGGCCAGACATGCAGCGGACGAAAGGGCGCGTAGTTGAAAACTCGGTCGCCGACTTTGTGATGGGTGACCGCGCTGCCGGTTTCGATCACTTCGCCCACGACCATATTGCCTAGGCGCACCGGATAGTTCACGCCGGAGAGTTCGCGGCGAAAGATGCGATAGGTGCTGTCGTAGCCCCCGCGCTCGGCTGCCGAGCCGGTGTAGAGCGAAAGCTCGGTGCCGTGTTTGGCCGCGGCATAGCGCGCGGCCACGAGCATGTCATGGGGGCCGAGTTCGGGCAATTGGACCTCGCGCCAACTCACCTGATTGGGGCCTGGCGCGACCAGTTCAGCCACTGTCTTGGACATGGTTCTCCTCCAACGCGGGGGTGGATGCGGTGTGACGGTAACGTACTGGCGGCTCAGACGCAGCCGATGCATCTGAGCCGCCAGCCAGGTTACAGCGGCGCTCGCTTTTCCAAGAGTTTGGCAAGGGTCTTGCCAAGAATCCACTCTTGATCGCTGCTGGGAATGAATGAGCAGTGCTGGCGAAATGCTTCGAGGCACTGGCGGTAGGTCATGAAGCGGCGCGAGACTGGGTAGTCTGAACCCCAACAGAGGCGATAGGGGCCGAAGCGGCTGTAGATCTGGCGCACAAGCCAATGGGTTTCGTGGTAGGGGTAGTCATGCTTGACTTGGGCTGCGTAGTAAAAGCCGGACACCTTGACATGGATGTTGGGCGTATCGGCAGAGCGCAGGACTTCGTTGAGGCCGTTGAAGGGAGGGCCTTCGTCGGCGCGCACGGCGCCAAGATGGTGGACGAGGATGACCAGTTGGGGGAAGGCCGCGGCCACTTGGCGCAGCGCGGCGTGATGGTGGGGACGGCAGGAGATGCTGGCGATCAGGCCGCGGTCGGCGGCGGCGCGGAAGAAGGCCATGCCGTCATCGCCCACGAACCAGGAGCCGTCATCGTCCTCGCGCACGTAATGGGTGAAGCCGACAATGGGATAACGCTCGGCGGTTTCGATCAGGCGCTGGTCCGCACCGGGGGTGTGATAGGTGGGCCACCAGGAGCAATCGACATCGGCGATCTGGTGCAGCCGGTCGGGGTGGCGGGCGACTTCTTCGGCGACGTAGTCGTTGTTGTCGGGGTTGTGATCGATGCGGGCGCAGACGATGGTCGCTTGATCAACACCGGCTTGATCCATTTCGAAGAGAAGCTGTTCGACGCGGGCGCGGGAGTCCGGATCGGGTACGGGCGGCTGATAGGGCCAGGTGCGCCAGGCGTGACAGTGGCTGTCAATGATCATGCGTTATTTTCCCTCTAGTTGTAAGTCTCGTCGCAAGAATGCTGTTTGCGAGATTTAGGTTGGATGATTTGGTCTGGTCATTGCAAGGTTGGTTGGCCGCGTTATGCGGCGATTTCGGCAAAGGGCAGCCCGGCTATGCGTGTGAATTTACGCAGGGTGCTGCTGACATGACCCACGCCCAGCGCGCAGTGATGGGTTGGCGCTTCGGCGCACCAGGTATCGACGAAGCGAGCGGGCGGCAGGCCGAATTTGATGCGGCTGTTGGTGTTGCCGATGCGTAGGATCGGCCCTGGCAGGGACTCACCTTGAGCCGCCAGGAATTTGAGGTAGCCGTCGCGGGTCTGGGTGCAGCCGAAGATGGTGACGGGTCCGCGGCGAACATTGAATTCGACGGAGACGCCATAGCCTGCTTTGCCATGATAGATGCCAAGCCCGCGCAGGATGGGCTTTTCGTCGCTGATGGCGATATGGCCGGGGCCATCGTGGCCCATGAGCACGAAGTCTTCGCGGAAGTCCATGGCGTAGAATTCAGTGTAAGAGCCGCCGGCCCCAAGTATGTCCATGACTTTCATGGCAACGGCGGTTTTGAGGTCGCCTTCACCCGAAGCAGGGATGCCGCGCGCGGTGAGCAGCGTATTGCCCAAGATCAAGCCTGCGCCGATGCGCTCATACTCGCTTTGGGGTTCGCCGCGGTAGTAATAGGCCAGCGCGTCCAGGTCGTAGTCGGCGACCAGCCGATCCAGGCCCACGGCGACTTGGCAGCCCCAGCGCAGATCTTCCTCGTCGACCGAGGTGTCGATGTTGAACATGGCGTGGGCTTCTTCCAACTTGGCGTTGATCGCGCTGTCGTTTACGCTGCGCACGCGCTCGGCGAGGTCGCACATTTCGAGGACTTCGACGTGCAGGCCGAGTTGGGCGTGGTGCTGGGTGAAGTCGGAATACATGTCCAACATGCCGGGGTAGGTATGGCCGAGAAAGCCGAAGCGTGCGCCGTGCAGGGCACGTACAGCCCCGGCCGCGCGGCAGTAGTCATGCAACTCTTCCCAGACGGCGGGATCGTCGAAGAGTTGGCCGGAGAGTACGTGCGCATCGATCCCGGCGCGATGGAAGGCGTTGGCTAGTTCGGGCACAACGCAGGTGGAGCAGGTGGCGAGCATGTCGGCTGTGTCGGCATTATCGTAGTCGAGCGCGTCTACCGGCTGCAGGTTGAGGACGAGAACGGGTGCTTTGGCCTGTTGGACAATGGGCAAGACCTGCGAACTGGTAGCATAGGTCGCGGTGTGGCAGATGAGCAGGTCAACTTGCGCTGCGGCTAGGTCGGCCCCTGCGGCATAAGCGGCCTGGGGTGTGTCGATCAGCCCTACGGATACGATGTCGGCAAACTGTTCAAGCTGCTCTACGACGTGGCGGTAGTAGCCCTCCAGCCGCTCTTTGAGGCCGGGGAATTGGGGCCAGTAGGCGGCCAGCCCAACGGCAAAGAGGCCGACTTTGGCCTTGGGGTAGGAACGTTCGGCAAAGGTCATGGCGCGGCTCCTCGGTCATGTTTCCGGTGATGTTCATTCAGGGTGGCGTTGGTCGAGCGCGGCGTTAATCGAGGTGGAAGACTTCTTCGAGGACGAGCATATTCTGGTCGGCAAAGCCACCATCAAGTGCTTCGAAGAAAGGGGCCATCTCTGTCTGCCAGCGGGTATTGACCTCGCGCTCGGCCATGTTGCGGCGTGCTGCCTCGAAGTCGGGCGTTTCGAAATAGCCAACGATCATGCCGTCTTCGCGCATGAAGAGCGAATAGTTGTGCCAGCCGCTCTCGCTCAGCGCCTGCAGCATTTCGGGCCAGACTTCACGATGGCGCGCTTTGTATTCCTCGATGCGGTCGGGTTTTACTTTGAGTAGGAAGCAGATGCGCTGCATGTTCATCTCCAGTGGTTGATGTCAAGCGGTCGTGCTTGTGGATCGTTCTGTTGGTTGGCAGTTGACGAGCAATCTGACGACGGGATTTGGGTACGTTGGGTGGCCCGCGCGGCTGGGTTATGACGAGCGGGATGGGTTCTGGCTTGATTTGATGTGGTGTCGCACGCTGGGCGCGCGGCCCGCTGCTGGCTGCCGGTTAGTGTACAACGGGGCGGGGGCTTGTGCAACGCCGCGGGCCATTCCCCGCGGCGTATGTTATCTCGTTGGCGTGGGCGCGGTGGTGGGGCAGGCTAGAATTTGAGCCGGTCGGCGATTGATTGGGCGCGCGCGCTGGCTTCAGCCTGATGACGCTGGTCGCGTACTTCCTCGTCTTCGCCCGGTTGGATGGGTTTGCCGGTGCGCGCATCGCCAATGTCGAAGCCCTGCTGATCCGCGCTGGGAGCCAGCCAGATGCGGCAGACGTCGCTTTGGTAGCGGCCTTGTTGATCCGGTTCAATGGGCAGATAGGCATCGCCGGAGAGCCGCCAGCCATGAATGCGGTAGGCGGGCTGTGGCTGGTCAGGTCGCAGCCCCGTGTCGATTACCCAATATTCGGGCACGCCTGCTTGTCGGTAGAGGTCGACCTTTTCGTCTAGGTCGTAGCTTGCGAAGTGGGGCGATGTGACCTCGAATAGGGCATGCACGCGGGCTGGGGTGGTGCGCAGGTCGAGCGTGGTGAGCTTGCGGCTGGGGTCGGGCAGATCGCTGAGGCTGACGAGGG
>CAZZNG010000133.1:0-5536 GCA_964655505.1 uncultured Litorilinea sp.
TCATCGACCGCCGCGACGACTGGTGGGCGGCCAAGATCGGCTTTGCCGAGCTGCCGGAGGTGGAGCGCATCATCAAGCTGGCCTGGACGGGTGAAGAGCGCGCCGCGCAGTTGATCATCAACAATGAGATCGACTCGTCGTTGGACTTGCGCGCCAACACGATCACCCAGGTGGTCCAGCAGAACCCCAACGTGATCACGCACACCAATCGCGACCTGCCGTTGGGCTACATCGACTGGTGGCCGACCTCCATGTGGTTCAACTGCGATGAGGGGCCGTTCACCACGCCGGAGATGCGTTGGGCTGTCAGCTACAGCATCAACCGTGAGCAGATGCTCGATGTGGCGCTGGGCGGTTCGGGTATCCTGAGCCAACTGCCTTTCCCCTACTACCCGCCGCTGATGCCCTACATCGAGGCCGCGGCCCCGCTGTTGGAGCAGTACAACACCAACGAATTCAACCCGGACAAGGCCGCGGAACTGCTCCAGGGCCAGGGGTATGAGAAGGACGGTGAAGGCTTCTGGGTCAAGGACGGGGAACGCATTCCTGCCGTGATCATCGGCGATGTGATCTTCAACGACATCGGCCCGGTCATTGCCGAGCAGTTGATCCAGGCTGGCTTTGAGGCTGACTATGTGACGCCGCCCGATGCGGGTACGCAGCGCGCCGACGGCACAGCCAAGATCATGCTCTTCGGCCACGGCGGCAGCATTGCCGACCCCTTCGACACGCTGGACATGTACACCAGCAAGTACTTCCAGCCGACCGGCACACCTGCACAGTACTTCTCGCGCTACCAGAATCCTGAATACGACGCGATTCTGGAGGAAATGGCGCAGATGTCGCCGTCACCGGACGATCCCGCCTACATGGACCTCTATCTGGCCGCAGTGGAGATCTATCTGCGTGACCTGATCGATGCGCCCATCCAGCAGTGGCTGCATCGTATGCCGATGAACACGACCTACTGGACCAACTGGCCCACGCAGGACAACCCCTATGTGAACGGCGCGTACTGGCATCAGACCATGAACCTGGTGTTCATGAATCTGAAATCTGCCTCCGCCTAAACGCCTGCAAAGGAGCGCATAGCGCCGGCGAGAGATTTCCCTTCATTCGCCGGCGCTATGCGCCTGGTTCTACTGCTTAGATAAATTATGGCCCACCCCTTTGAAATCAGCAGGCTTGAAAGTGTGAAAGCGAATACCTACATGGGGCATTCGCACAGTCCGGCGCGCTCAAAGAGAGTGCGCTATGTTGAGTTTGTGGTTCGGAGCAAGTGATGATTTCACCTCGATTCCTCCTACGCCGGCTTTTACTGCTGGTGCTGATTATCTGGAGTGCCGCAACCTTAAATTTCTTCATTCCCAAGTTAGCCCCGCGTAACCCATTGCGCGAAAAGCTACTGGCCGAAGCGGCGCGTACAGGCTACATTCCCCCTGGTTTTGAAGAGATGGTGCAGGCCTATGAAGAAAAATTTGGCCTGAACCAGCCCCTGTGGCGGCAATATGCGACCTATATGGGTGATCTCCTGCGCGGCGATCTGGGCGTCTCAATTGCGAACTTCCCCAAAACGACATGGGAGTTGATCGCCGAAGGGCTGCCGTGGACCATTGGGCTGCTACTCACGACGACGATCCTGTCGTTCTTGCTCGGCTCGCTCATCGGCGCGCTGATGGCTTGGCCGACAGCGGGACGATTCTTTAGAAATATCGTTCCATCTATTTTGGTTTTAGCTGCGATTCCGGCCTATGTCATTGCGCTGACATTGATCTATTTCGTTGCTTTCCGAATGAAATTACTGCCGATTGGCGGCGGCTACGGTATCGGTACGGTTCCCAACATGAGTGTCAGTTTCTTCTTAGAAGTCATGAAACACTCGATCCTGCCTGCCTTGGCGATCATTTTCGCCAGTATGGGCGGTTGGGCAATCGGCATGCGCGGCATGATGGTGACCGTACAAGGCGAAGACTACATGAACTTTGCAGAGGCCAAGGGGCTGAAAGAAGGACGCCTCTTCTTCCGCTACGGTGTGCGCAATGCGCTCCTGCCCCAAGTGACGGGGTTGGCGTTGGCCTTTAGCAATATTGTCTCCGGTGCTGTGTTGGTAGAACTGGTCTTTGGCTATCCAGGCGTCGGCACATTGCTGGCGCGGTCGATCAACAACCTGGACTATTTTGTCATCTATGGCGTGGTCTTGGTGTTGATCTTTGCGATTGGTATCGCCATGTTGATCATGGACCTGATCTACCCTTTGCTGGATCCACGGATCCGGTACGAGAACGACTAGTGTGAGCGCCCTATGCAACGAGTAATCTCAATCCTACGCTACATCCGACGCAACGTGCCGTTTGCGATTGGCCTGGGGATTCTGCTTTTCCTCATTCTCTTCACCTCCATTGGGTCGCTCTTCATCGATCCGGCAGCCGCGTATCCGCTGGCCGGCCCTGCGAGCGTCCCGCCCACGCTGGCCTACTGTCCACCCACCAATGCGGCGCTGTCGCTGATTCCTGGTGGCAGCAACCCAGCCGGGGACGAGGCGGATGCGGACGCGGGGGGGTGTGAAAACCCCGTCGCTTACCCATTTGGAACGGACGGCCAGGGGCGTGATCTGTTTGCCGTGGCCGTACGCGGTACATGGTTGACGATTCGCATCGGCTTGCTGGCCGGTTTGATCGGCGTCACCGTTGGCACGATCCTCGGCTTTGTCTCTGCCTTTTACGGCGGCCCGGTTGACACGGTGATCCGCTGGGCTGTCGACGTGCTGCTGACTGTGCCGGGCCTGCTGGTCTTGGTGGTGATTGCCTCGGCCCTCGGCGATAGGGTGATCAATGTTACCTTGCTGGCGTTGATCATTTCGCTGACGGCATGGATGGGGCCGACGCGTACCATCCGTTCCCAGGTGTTGAGTATGCGCGAGCGCCCCTATGTGATGATGGCGCGCCTCAATGGTATGTCGGGCATGGGCATCATCTTCCGCGAGTTGATCCCCAACCTGCTGCCCTACCTGGGCGCTAGCCTGGTCGGTTCGGTGACGGGGGCGATCTTCGCCTCGATGGGTCTGGCTGCGCTAGGGCTTGGCCCGCTGCGCGAACCGACGCTTGGCGTCACCATCTACTGGGTGATCAACCAGAGCGCGTTCTTGCGTGGCCTCTGGTGGTGGGGCGCTGTACCCATTACCATTGTGGCTTTGGTGTTTGTGATGTTGTTTACGATTTCGATTGGATTGGATGAACTCGCCAATCCCAGAGTGCGGAGGTCGGCGTGACGGAAACGGTGCTGCAGATCAGGAATTTGGACGTTCAATACTATACCGATGCCGGTATTGTGCGAGCGGCGAACCAGATCAACCTTGATCTCAAAGCAGGCGAACGCCTGGGCTTGGTAGGGGAATCCGGTTCCGGCAAGACCACCCTGGCGAGTGCGATTTTGCGAATGATCAAAGCGCCCGGCAAGATCGCCGGGGGCGAAATTCGGCGGTCGCGACTTGACCAAGCTGACCGACGAGGAAATGCGCAAGGTGCGCGCCAACGAAGTGAGCCTCATTCCCCAGGGTGCGATGAACTCGCTCAACCCGGTGATGAAGATTAAGGATCAGATCATCGATACGATGATCGATCACGAATTGGGGCTGACCCAGGCGCAGATGGAGAAGATGGCGCGCGATGCGCTGCGTGCTTGTGAACTGGACCCGCGCGTGGGCGATATGTACCCCCACGAGTTGAGCGGCGGCATGAAGCAGCGCGCTTGCATTGCCATCGGCATTGTGATGACGCCCAAAGTGATCATCGCGGATGAGCCGACCAGCGCGCTGGACGTGGTGACACAACGTCAGATCATGCAGACCATCGGACGCATCCAACAGGAAATGGGCAGCGCCGTGATCTTGATCGGGCACGACATGGGGCTGATGGCCCAGTTTGTGGACCGGTTGGCGGTCATGTATGCTGGTAGCATGGTCGAGTTGGGGAGCATTCAGGACACCTTTACGAGTCCGATGCACCCGTACACCCAAATGTTGATCGACAGTCTCCCTGTCTTGGGCAATAAAGGGGTCTTCCGTGGCATCCCTGGCATTACCCCGCTCTTGCGTGATCTGCCGCCAGGTTGCGTATTCCATGACCGCTGCCCCAAGGTGATGGAGATATGTAAAGTGCAGATACCGAAGTTGTTAGAGCATGCGCCCGACCACCTTGGTGCGTGCCACTTGTATGGGAATGGGGTGACACAGCAATGAGCCAATTGCTCGAACTCAAGAACGTCACGAAGGAGTTCAAGGGGGGCACGGTCGCGCTCGACGATATTTCGTTTTCGATTGATGAGACCACGCCGAGCATCATTTCGGTTGCCGGTGAGAGCGGCAGCGGCAAGACAACGCTGGGCATGATGATTCTCGGCTTTCTTGCGCCGTCCAGCGGGGTTGTTCTGTACAAAGGCAAGGACCTGCACAAGCTCTCTGGTCGCGAGCAGGTCGAATTCCGCAAAGAAGTGCAGGCTGTCTTCCAAGACCCCTTTGCGGTGTACAACCCATTCTACAAAGTAGACCACATCATGGAGGTTGCGGTTCGCAACTTCAAGCTGACCAACTCGCGGCAAGAGGCGCGCCGCATGATGGAAGAGGCGTTGGTGAGCGTGGGCTTGCGCCCTGAAGAGACCCTCGGTCGCTTCCCGCACCAATTGAGCGGCGGCCAGCGTCAACGGTTTGCGGTGGCGCGTGCGCTGCTGCTGCGCCCTCGCCTGTTGATCGCGGACGAGCCGGTCTCCATGGTCGATGCATCGCTGCGCGCGACCATTCTGGAGAGCATCAACAAGCTCAACACCGACTTGGACGTGACCATTCTCTACATCACCCATGACCTGACCACCGCTTACCACGTCAGCGATTACATCATCATTCTCTATCGTGGCTCGGTCATGGAAGCGGGCGATGTGGATACGATCATCAAAGATCCAAAGCACCCCTATACGCAACTTCTGATCGACTCGATCCCCTGGCCCGATCTGACGCGCCAGTGGGGCCAGCAGGAGATCCGGACGACGGATGAGGACACGTCGCTGGCTTCACGCGTCGGCTGTAAATTCGCCGGTCGCTGCCCGCATGTGATGGAAAAGTGCAAGACAAACCGCCCGCCGCTCTATTACATCGACGAGAAGCGCGTTGCCTCTTGCTTCCTCTATGAGGAGAACCAGGTGATGCCGGGCGAGGAGTTGGGGATGCTCTTCAAGTCAAAGAAGAAGCGTGAGCCTGTGGCCGAGGCGAGCAGCAACGGCGCGGGAAAGGTCGAACAAGTGGAGACGGCGTAAACCCTTCTGCTTGTCAAAAGAATTGACCAATATGCTGGGCGGCGGGATACTCTCGCCGCCCAGTTTTCGTATCATTCAGCTTGCGCCCAGGGCCGCGTGCTCAAGCCTGGCCTGCTGCTCTGTGCGCCCGGTATTCGTCCTCAAGAATGCTCATCCACACGTCCGACTCCCAACGCCCATTGATCCAAGCGCCCTCACGCTCGATGCCTTCTTGAACAAATCCACACTTGGC
>CAZZNG010000133.1:5546-14604 GCA_964655505.1 uncultured Litorilinea sp.
CTTGGCATAGCTGCGAATGGCACGCTGGTTGAAGGCAAGGACGCGCAGATCCACCCGGTGCAGGCGCAGCGTCTCGAAGGCATAGCCCAGCACAAGTTGGGTGGCTTGCGTGCCATAGCCGCGCCCCCAACAAGCAGGGTCAAAGATGCCGATGGCATAGCGGGCGCGCCGATTGGCCGGGTCGATCTTGTGCAGCCGGGCATGGCCGATTGCTTCGCCCGGCGCGCCGCCCTCGCCGTTGCGCTCGATGATCCAACAGTAGGGCGCAGCCGTGATCTGCTCGAACCAACGTTCCGCCGCGGCCCGATCCATTGGCCCATCCTGTGGATCGTCGCCGCCGACCATGCGCTGAAATTCGGCGCTGCGCCCATGCCGCTGTCGCGCTTCGATGTCGCGAGGGTGCGGCGGGCGCAGCGTGAGCTGCTGCCCACACAGGATGGGCACAGGCGCGGGGCCTGCTTCCAGCGGGTTTGTGGTGTCTTTTGCCTCCATGCGCGCCCCTCCTACGCTGTCATTGTTTGCCTCATTTTAGACCCAATATCCTTCTTTCTTCTAAGCCTATTCTAGGCATTACTCTAGCTAAGGGAGATCCCCGCGGAGACGGCTAAGTTGGCGTGGAACGCTTCCCAGCCGCCGAGGTAGCGCCGCACGCGACCTTGATCCACATGCCAGATCTCCTGTGCAAAGCGCTGGATGAAGCGCCGGTCGTGCGATACCGCCACGATTGGCCCGGCAAAGCCCGCCAGCGCGGTTTCAAACTCTTCAAGCACATCCAGGCTGATGTGGTTGGTCGGCTCGTCGAGCAGCAGCAAGTTGGCGCGTTGGGTCAGCAGCCGCGCCAGTTGGAGCTTGCGCTTTTGGCCCACGCTCAGGGTATGAACCGGCTTGGCGAGATCGGGATAGGTGAACAACCCATAGCCCAACAACTCGGCTTTGAAAGTTTCATAGTCGCCAGGTCGCCCGTTGCGAAACACCTCAAAGACAGTCGCATCGGGTGCAAGGTCGACTTGCTCTTGGTCGAGATAGCCGACGATGACGCCCGCCGCGGTGCGTACTTCGCCCGCGTCAGGCTGTTCATGCCTGGCGAGGATACGCAGGAGCGTACTCTTGCCCGCGCCGTTGGGGCCGATGATGACGATGCGGCTGTTGGCATCGACCACCACGTCGGCCTGTTCCAGCACAACCTTGCCGCCATAGCGTTTGACCAGCCCGGTCGCCACCAGCGGAACGTGGGTGGTCAGCGCCGCGGGGTCGAATTCGGGGTTGATCTCCAGGCGGCGCGGCGGCTTGGGAATCGGGTCCGCCTCGATGCGGCGCAGCCGTTCTTCGGCCGCGCGCACATTGCGCGAGATGGTCTTGTCGATGCGCTGCTCTTTGAAGTAGGCAAGGAATTTGTCGCCGTCACGCGGGGGGCGATTGTGGGCTATCTGGCGCGCGCTGGTCTTGATGGCGCGGCGCAGCTCCCAGATTTCTTCCTGCTGTGCCCAATAGGATTCCTCCCATTTGACTCGCTCCTGCTCCTTCATTGCTGCATAGAAGTCGTAGCTGCCTGCATAGTGCTTGGCCTCCTTGCTGTGTTCGTCGATCTCGACGATCGCCTGGATGGTCTGGTTGAGAAAGTGACGGTCGTGGGAGACCGCGATCAGCCCACCCTTGAAGTCGCGCAGGTACGCCTCCAGCCAGCCCAGCGCGCCAAAGTCCAGATGGTTGGTCGGCTCGTCGAGCAGCAGGAGATCGGGGTTGCGCAGCAGCAGCGCGGCCAGCCCCACGCGCGATTTTTCGCCGCCGGAGAGTGTGCCGACACGGCGATCCGGCGGCAGATGATCCACCTGTAGCCCGGCCATTACCGCTTGGCGACGGTGAGCCAACTCATAACCGCCGCGGCGCTCGAATGCCTCGGCGATGCGCCCGTATTCGGCCAAGAGCGCGTCCAAGTTGCCGTTGGCGCTGCTCATTGCATCCTCCAAGCGGCGCAGTTCAGCCTCCATCTCGGTCAGATCGCCTAGTGCGCGTGCCATCAGTTGATCCAGGGTTAGGTCGTCGGCATCCTGGAACACTTGGGGCAGATAGCCGATGGTCGCGCCGTTTTGGAGGCGCACGCTGCCGCTGTCCGCCGCGACCTCTCCCACGATGATTTTGAGCAAGGTTGATTTGCCCACGCCATTCGCGCCCACTAGCCCAAGCTTTTGCCCTTGTGCCAGGCTCAAGCTCACCTGGTTGAGCACTTGGACGTCGCCATAGCTTTTGGATATGTTTTCAAGCGTTAATAACATCAATCTGCCTCCTCATGTTGCTCCGCGAGGGAACAAATGTTGCCCCGCAAGGGAACAAAAAAAACGGTCACAGGCGGGATATGCCATGACCGTTGAGGGGCACATGTTACGTTGTGTAGCAGGTGACGTGGCAGTGGACAAAAGGGAAGCGGCTGTGGATTGGGTGACTGCGACGCCGGACACAACGGACAAGCGCCACAAAAAACGGCCACGGCATGAGACGCCGGTGGCCGCAGTCGAGCAAATATCGCACGGACGACAACAGGCTTATCTCATCCCTGGCAAATCGCCTTTGTGGCTGTCCGTAGCTCCACGTTGCTTCGCTTCCTTACAAATACAAGTACAAGTAAACGCAATAATCAGTCGTTTCGTCGCCGCTACCATAGCATAGGCCAGCGGCGCGTGTCAAGCGATGCGCGCAAATTTGTCCAGTCTGGTGATAGGCCCGATGGGGTAAAGCTCGATTTGATGAACAGTGATGGCTGTGTGCGATTACTTGCCGGCAGCCTGTGCCACAAGGCAGCCGGCCTGCGTGCTTGCGATAGGTTCGGCGGTTGGCGCGTTGGCTGCATGGCTGCTGCTGGAGGCAAGAAAAAGGATGGCGATGGCGAGATAAAACGCGGCCAGCAACAACAGAAGACGGGCGCTGTGGATGCGCCAGGCCGGTTCATGCGGGCGGAAATTGGCTACCGCTGTGGTGATAAGCGGGTCGCGCTCAAGACGTGGGTAGTAGCGGCTTGGGTAGGGATCGCCGTGCATCGTGTTGACTCCTTAATCGATGCAATACCAAGATCGATGACCAAGATCGATGCCGTTCTGCTGGAACATGCAGCCAATCGGCCCGGTGGGGTGACCGGGGGCAATGCCTGTTGTCACGATAAAAAAGGAGGCCAAAGCGGATAGTTGCTATTATAGCGCGGCGTGTGGGCACGTCAAACCGCGTTTTTTGGGCCGGATCAACCGGCGGAGGCGGGAGAAAAGCAGAGACCGTCCAGGCGGGAATGGTCTGGACAGTCTCTGCCGGTGGTTCTGTTAACAGCCCTGTGGGGATGTGAAGCCGTTATGATTCGACCGCGATCACGCGCAGCGGGAAGGCATCCAGCCCCTTGACGGGCACGGGCAAGGCGTAGACTTGCACACGCGATTGGCGCAGTTGATCCAAGTTAGCCAGATTTTCGATCAGCGGGATCCCCGCGTTGAAAAGTACCAAGTGATTGACGTTGGCGTGGGTGGTGTCGTGGAGCAATTCGACGCCGCCAGAATCGACGCCCATGAGCTTCATGCCCTGTTCCACCAGCCAGACCAGCGGCTCGGTGGCGAAGTAGCTCGTTTTGCCCATCATGCCAAAGACAATATCGCCCTGACGAATGCCGCCCGCTTTCTGCGCGGCGGCCTGTACCTGCTCCAGTGTGACGCCGCCTTCTGCCTCGGCGTCGCGCAGGTCCAGGATGACCGCGGGGCCGACCAGTTGATCCAGCGGAAGCTGCGAAAGGTCCGCGCCGTGCTTCAAGCAGTGGAAGGGCGCTTCGATGTGCGTGCCGACATGATTCATCAACTCCACGTCAGACATGACGTACCATTCGCCTTCGGGGCGCACTTTGCCGGGGATCTCTTTGAGCGCGTCGTGGATGTTGACGACGAATTTACGTTGGGCCGACTTGTCGGTCGGTTCGATGATGCGGGTTAAATCGACGAGGCGAGACGCCATGACTACTCCTTCTGCTTACTGCGAACTTCGATTGAGAATATAGGCTGGGGGTTGCCGCTGCTTTGTTTAGTGTTCATGCGGATGTGCATGAATGGGTGTGTGTTGGTGAAAGATTCCGGCGCGGTGCATACGCTGGTGTAGCTGGTTGTAGGCCGATTCAAGCGTGGCGCGCAGTTGTTTGTAGCGTTGGGCTGCGGGACGCGGCGCAAGGGTGTCGACATAGGCGATTGCGCCCTGGATCTGGTCTAGCACAAGGCCCGCATCGACCTGGTTGAAAAGCGGCTTGTCTTCCACCAGGATCTGCACGGCGCTGGTATGCGCTGCGATCTCGCCCTGCTGCTCGCGATAGCTGCCGCGCACGCGCAGGGCTACCCAAGTCGAATCGTCGATACGCAGGGTGGTCTGTCCGCTGGCTTCGAGCGGTGTGCTGGGCGTGAACTGCTCCACAGCCAGGCCGCCCACGATCAGCTCCACCTGTTCGATAGGTAAGCTGACCGACTCGACGCGCCACGAAACGTCGACCGTGCCGCCCTCGCGGCCGAGTTGGATGCGGCTGCCGGGCACATGGCCGTCGACTTCCAGTGTTGCCAGCGGGCCGACCGTGACAAAGGTGTTGCCCGCGCGCACCGCTTCCATCCAGTTTTCATACGTAAACTCGCGGTCGCCCAGGTGCGCGTAGGTGCGGATGCCGCCGAGCAGCGAGGACGCGGCCATCTTGTCCGAGCCGCCAACCACCGGCACATGATAGCCGAGGTTGAGGTAGCGATACCAGTCGGCCACACCATAGGGGTTGATCTGTGCCAGCGCGGGGTTGAGCGGGTTAAAGGTCATCATTTCGATCGCGTTGACCAAACCGAGCACAATATCGGCGGCACGTTCCAGTTGGGGATTGGGCGCGTGGGGCATGACGGTCAGCCCACCCTGGTCGATGCAGCGTTTGGCCCATTCAGCCATGGTGACTTCCAGCGGGTCGCCAATGGCCGATTCGGAGGGGCCGCCGCTGCAGAGCGGGTGGATCATCTCCCCGCGGTAGCCAAGCAGCGAGATATGGCCCAACACCTGCATACGGTTTTCCGTGCCGACGCGCACCAGGAACTCGCCATCGCCGCCAAATTCGCGCGCGCCGAGGGTGGTTTTGCCGTCGAAGTCCGTTACATTGCTGAACATCTCGCCCCACTGGCTGGCGAGCAGATTGACGACATGGACGTCTTCGGCCTGGCCTTCCAGCAGCGCGGTCTGGGGCGTGAGGAAATGGACATGGGTGTCCGCGGTGACCCACCCCTTTTCGCGCCATTGCAGCACTTTATCCAGCTCGAAGGTGACGGTGTGGGTGTCGGGCGTCACGTTGAACGATTGGCGGATCGGCGTGGTCTCATACCCGCGCATGATCTCCACGTAGACCGTGCCCAGGGGTAGATCGACCTCGCATTCGCCGTTGATATAGGCATACTGGTTGTGGACGTTGACGAACTCGCCGTAGTTGTCCTCGAACCAGTAGCCGTTGACTTTGCGGTGGTGGCCGCGCGGGGGCAGGTACTCACCGGCCTCGCCGTGCAGATGGAGACGCACGGGTACAGGTTGGCCGCTGGTGCGCGAGATCACCCGCAGCTTGACCGGGCGCAGGGCTGGCGCGATGTGGATCAGATCGCCCTGTGCTTGGGCCTCGCCCTGTACATCTGCCAGGTCATGGACGAGGGGATTGGTCGCGGTCGGCACATAGAGTTTGGCCGCGGGGTGGGCTGCATACTCGACAATGACTTCATCGGTGGCGCGTTCGGGCTGGACAACGGGGCGATCCGGCTGCCAGGCAGCCGCGTCATAGCGCAGCCGGGCGCGGGCCGAGATGACCGTGCCCAGGTCGATAGCGAGGCCCTCCAATTCGCCTAAGCTGTTTAGCTCGACACCGGCAGGCAACTTGAGGCGCAGCTTGCGCCGCACACCGGGGCGCAGCGGGTGATCGAGCAATTCAGTGGTGGTAATGGCGTAGATGGCAACCGGCTCGCCGCGCGGGGTCAACACAATGCGCGAAATCGGACGATCCGGGTGGGGGTTGGGCAGTGCATAGAGCCAGATCTTTTCCGGCACGCTGTCGCGCGGGGAAGTGTGGCGGGTTTCGCCGCGGCCATAGGGCTGGGCCGGTGCGCGCCCCAAGCTCTGTTCTTCGGTCGTGCTGAGAAAGACACCGGGCGCTACATGGGGCACGGCGGCCGCGGGGCTGGCTCCCCATCCAATGCGCGCCTGCTGGATGGCAAAGCGCCGCCGGATCTGTACAGTCGTTTCGGCGGTTTCAGCGTTGGTTTCGTCCGCTCCATCTGCATAGACCAGCGTGTAGTCGGCGACGTGGCCTCCCAACTCGTTGCCGTCCACTGCAAAATCGGCCAGACCTGTCTGGTAGTTGGTCACGCGGTCGGCCACCACATGGGCGAAAAGAATGTAGGTGGCGCGGCGGGGTGCGAAGTCGATGCGTACCGGCTGCTCGTCCAGCAGAATGACGTTGGCGCGGCCGGTTGCGCCCATCTCAAAAGGGATGCCCAGCAATGTCTGTTCGCCAAAGGCTGTGGCAATATCAGCGGGCGGGCGCAGCGCCGCGGGCAGGAGGCTTCGTTCAACCGTATAAACATCATGCAGCGGCAGGGTGGTGAAGTGGGGCGACGCAGGGACACGCATATTGACGCCTTTCTCTTCAAGTTCAAGTCTTTCGCAAGCGAGTGCGCGTTGGATTCTCGGTTGTTTGTGGGTGGATGGGGTTTGGGTGGGCCGCGCTTGGATGGGGCCGGTTGCTCTGCATTATGGTAGCATAGGGCTAGACCTGTGACAATCAAGATGACAATCAAACGGCTCTCAGAATACGCCATTGAGGGAGGCACGCGTGCAAGTCGGTGCAGTCTATCCACAAACCGAATTTGGCGACGATCCTGCGGCCATCAAGGCCTATGCCCAACTGGCGGAAGCGTTGGGCTATACGCATGTCCTCGCCTATGATCATGTGCTGGGCGCGAACCCCGACCGGCCCGGCTGGTCGGGAGGCTATACGCACGAAAGCCCGTTCATGGAACCGCTGGTGCTCTTTTCCTATATGGCCGGGGTGACGAGCACGCTTGGTTTTGCCACCGGCATTATCATTTTGCCCCAGCGCCAGACCGCTCTATTCGCCAAGCAGGCTGCTACCCTGGATGTGTTGTGCGGCGGGCGGCTGCGCGTGGGCATCGGCATTGGCTGGAATGAGGTCGAATACATCGCGCTCAATGAGAATTTCCGCAACCGCGGCAAGCGAGTCGAGGAACAGGTCGTGCTGCTCCAGCGGCTCTGGACCGAGCCGCTGGTCACTTTTGAAGGCAAGTGGCATCATGTGCCCGACGCGGGGCTGAACCCGATGCCGGTGCAGCAGCCCATTCCCATCTGGTTCGGCGGCCATGCCGACGCGGTCATGCGCCGTCTGGCCCGATGGGGCGCGGGGTGGATGCCCAACTATCGCAGTGTGGAGGATGCGAGCGACACTCTGGCGGCGCTCGACAAGCATCTGGCCGCGGTGGGGCGCAAGCGCAGCGACATCGGCATCGAGCCGCGCATCAGCTATGGCGACGGCAACCCCGACACCTGGCAGCAGACTATCGAGGGCTGGCGCGCAGCCGGCGCAACCCATTTGACGGTCAACACGATGGGGTGCGGCTTCACCTCACCCGATCAACACATGCAGGCGCTGCGCGATTTTGCCGAGCGTATGCTGCCAATCACGACTGCCTAGGTACGGCTCGATTCGAATCAACTAGACTAGACATAAATAAACTAGACGCAACTGGAAAGGAAGCAGCGCATGGCAGCAGGATACGATGCAATTATCGTCGGCGGCGGCATTGTCGGTGCGTCCGCGGCCTATCATCTGGTTAAGAGCGGGGTCAATACGCTGCTGATCGACCGTCGCGACGCGGGGCGCGCCACCGATGCAGGCGCAGGCATTCTCGCGCCGGAGGTGAACCAGCGCGATCCGGAGGCGTGGTTCAACTTTGCCATCGACGCGGTGGGCTACTATCCGACATTGACCGCGGCCTTGGCCGAGGAAGATGCCGGGGACACCAGCTATGCCCGTTGTGGCATGCTGCTGGTGGCGGCGACGGAAGACGAGATCCCGGTCTTTGAGGAGGCACAGAAGCACATCTTGGACCGTGCGGCGCGACGGGGCGCGCCTTCACAGGCGGAACTGCATCCAGTCTCGCCTGGGGAGGCACGCGAACTCTTTCCTGCCCTGAGCGATGTGCATGCCGCGCTCTACTTTCAAGGCGGCGCGCGCGTCGACGGCAAGAAGATGGCCGCTGCGCTCCTGACCGCGGCCCAACGCCGCGGCTTGGCAATACGCCAGGAGGATGTCACCGGCTTGATCGTGGAAGGGGGCCGCGTGCGCGGTGTGCAGGTGGGCGAAATCGCGATTGAAAGCAACAAGACCATCATCGCGGGCGGCGCTTGGTCCGCGGCCTTTGGCGAGCAACTGGGCGTGACGATTCCGGTCGAGCCGCAGCGGGGCCAGATCGCCCACTTGGAACTGCCCGAGACGCGTACCGGCCATTGGCCGATCATCAACGCGTTCCGCGGGCATTACATTGTGCCGTGGGAGAATGGCCGCATTGCGGTGGGCGCAACGCGCGAAACCGGCTCGGGCTATCAGGTGGAGACAACCGCGGTGGGCGTACGCGAAGTGCTGGACGAGGCGCTGCGCGCAGCGAGCGGACTGGCGAATGCGCGGCTGTTGGAGATACGTGTCGGGCTGCGCCCCATGGCTCCCGATGGGCTGCCGGTGGTGGGCACAGTTCCAGGGGTGGACGATGTGCTGTTGGCGACCGGTCACGGGCCAACCGGCCTGCAACTTGGACCTTACAGCGGCAAGGTCGTGGCGGAGATGGCGCAAGGGGCCGCCGCGCCCGCGCTGATCGAACCGTTCAGCGTGGCGCGGTTTCAATAGCGGCCCCGCGATCCGGAAGGCAGATCTTCCCGGACGCTCCGAGATTCATGCCCATCTGCTCGCGAGATGGCATGTTGCTCAATGCCCATCTGCTCGCGAGATGGGCGCAGCGTCCGGGAAGGT
>CAZZNG010000134.1:0-14333 GCA_964655505.1 uncultured Litorilinea sp.
GGTCATTTCCGCGCCGGTTCCATAGCTTGTTACCCGCACCTGGATCGGATCGCCGACTTGGATCGAGTTGGCAAGCATGAAATCGCGGTGGAGCAATACCCCGTCGTTGGCAATTGCCAGGGAGTTCATCAGCGCGCCCAGGCTGGCCGCGGCGAAGTCATAGCGCCAGTAAGCCACCTTGGCAAAGTCGAGCCGGTCGATGCCAATGAAGCGCGCCTCTCGCCAATTGCCCTGGGCTTGGATGCGACCGGAGAAGTCGCCGACGCGTGTGACGGCTTGAATCTCCGGCACATTGAGATGTTCCGAGACAGGGACAAAGACCCAACGTTCTTCGGGTACTGTAGAACTCGCGCCGGAAGCTGCGCCCGCAGCCGCACCTGCAGCACCGCTCTGGTCGCCACTCCCATCTGCTGAGTCGGTCGGCGCTTGGGCTGTCGTGGTCTGGCCCAGTTCGATGAGCCGCGCATCCGACCCAATTTGATAGTAGGTCTGATCGTAGAGATGCGCGTCGAGCGTCTGGGCGAGCGAAGCCGTGAAGGTCGAAAGGCTGAGTGTCAAGATCAACAGCACCAGCGGCGCTGTGTAAAAGGCGGGATCGCGCGAGAGATAGCGCGTTGCCAGCAAGAAGCCGACACTGGGCAGCCGCGCAGCCGCCCACGCCACCGCGGACATGAGATAGGGCAGCAGGCGCAGAATAAAGAGCGTCAACGCCAGCGCACCCAACGCGGGCACGAGGAAGAGCAGCGGGTTGCTGAACGGGCTGGCCGATCCCCCGGCTCCGGGCATGGTCACGCTGCCCTGTTGGCGCAGCAGGTAAGTCCCATAGGCGGCGGGAATGAGCAGCAAGATATCGAGCCAGGCGCGCTGCCACCAGGGGGCTTTCATGGTGCGCGACTGTTCCCGCTTGTAGGTGATGATGGTATGGCGCGACGCGCCCAGCGATGGGAAGACCTGCGCCACCATGGTGATGACCACCGCGGCCAGGCCAAAGCGCAGCGTGGTCATGGTCATGTCGACGCGCAGACCCGAATCGAGGATGGTGAAGTTGAGAAAACTGCGCGTTGCGCCAATGGTTTGGGCGATCTGCTGGCTAGCAGGCATCCCCGCGGCCAACGCAACAAGACCGAGCAGCAGCGCTTCGAGCGCGGCTATCCCTAAGACTTGCAGCACTGTCGCCCCGCGGCTGCGCAACACCGCGATCTCGTTGCGCTGGCGGCTGACCGAGAGGCCGACCACCAGGCCAATGAAGGCCAGCATCAAGCCGATGATGGGAATGCTGAAGGCATAGAGCAGGACATTCAGCACTTGGGAAGAGCGGCGGTAGCGCATGAGCGCATCTTGGGGCGATACTTCTAGCCGTGTATTGGGCCGGATCGAAGCCGCCTGCTGTTGCAGGGTGTTGATGCGCCGCAGGAGCCAGCCCACGTCGTCCGAACTGATCTCGGAACCGTCTTGCACAAAGTACCAGAGCGCTTGCGCCACTTCGTCGTCCAGCAGGGGAACCAAACGCAGTTGGTAGCTCTCTTCGGGGATGAAGAATTGCCCCGAAAAGACGCTTTGCCGATAGAACCAGTAGGGATCGGCCGGATCGGTCGCCTGCCAGATACCTGCCACGCGAATGGGAACTTGCACGTTGCGCTGGGTTCCTTCGCGTTCAGATCGGCGGAAGGTCACATACTCTTCGCCCACCTGCATGCCGAATTCGTCGGCCATGTCCACATGGACCAGGATCTCCATGGGCGCTTCCGGCGCGGAGTCGGCCACCGCGGGCAGCGCGCCTTCCAAGATGGTGATCTTGGAGAAGAAGTCGCTGGCTGTGGCGAAGTTCACCCAGGCCAGCGGATCGCGCACATTGGCATAGGCCGCGTCCGACGCGGGAAAGAGGCGGAAGTTATCGGTGCGGAAGTAGCGAACCTTGAGCACACTGGGCAGCCCCAATGTCTCCGGCGCGTTTTCCCACAGAAAGGTGTCAACTTGCTCGATGTCGCCCCATTCGAGCAGACCATAGAGCGAACCGACATAGCGGAACATGAAGGCAAAAGGCGGCCGCTGGATCTCGCCCTCTTCGCCGCTGCGCTGGGTCAGTTCGCGCTGGAGGACTTGATAGTAGACGGCATCGCTGTAGAGCGGGATGCTCATGACGATGGCGACCGAGGCCACCAATCCCAATGCCGTGGAGATGGCTAGCCCTTGTTGGGCCAGCAGCCGCCGCGCCGCAACCGCAAAGATGGCTAGGGAACGTAGGAGAAACTGCATGCGATTTGCTCCTACTGTCCTACCACAGTCTGGCCCTCTTCCAACCCAGCTTCGATTTCGACGCGCTCGGTTGTCTGAATGCCCACCGTCACGTCGACACGGCGTTGTACATCGCCGTCTTGCAGAACGGCAAAGCGCCGACCATCAAAGGTGCGTAGGGCCTGGGGCGGCAGCCACAGAACATCGTCTTTGCGTTCCAGTTCAACGCGTACGCGCACCAGATCGCCCTGGGCAAAACCTTCTTCGCGCGGGTCGGCGTCGATGCTGACGCGCGTGGACTTGTCCAGGTCTTCAACCGTTGTGCCGCGCCCGCCGCTGCCATATGGATAGGGCAGTTGGCGCACCGCGCCCGGAATGGTCTGGCCGGGGCGCGAAACCAGGAAGATTTCCGCGTTCATGCCTTCGACCAGGTCTTGCATTTGATTGCTGACCAGATCGGCGCGCACTTCGAGTTCGGAAATGTCGGCGAGGCTGGCAACCGAGGCATAGGCTTCAACCGCCTGTCCGGGCGTCAACGCCATGGAGAGCAACTGACCGTCGAAGGGCGCGATGATTTGGGCTTCGGCAATCTCCGCTTCGAGCTTGCTAACCGCCATTTCAGCCCGTGTCACATCGCTCACCAGCAGCGGGTCCACGCCATCGGCCAATTTTTCCACCTCCGCCTGCGCCAATTCGATCATTTTTTCCTGAATGGCGATCTCGGTGCGGTCGGGAATGGCTCCGCTTTGCAGCGCTTGCAGCTTCAGTTGGGCAATTTCGAGGTTGGTTGTCGCCGCGTGGACGGCATAGGCGTGCTCTTCTTGCGCCTGCTCCAAGCGTACAGTGGCACGCTCAAGCTCTAGCTGCGCGGCCTCCAGTTCACGTTCCAGGCCGTCGATTTCCAGTTCGGCCAGGATCTGTCCCTGGGTGACCATGTCGTTGCGCTTGGCAAAGACGGAGCGCACACGTCCGCTTTGGCGGAAGAACAGATTTTCTTCCAAAACCGGCGAGACACGTCCGCTAAATTCAAGCTCTTTGACAATCTCCCCCCGTTGTACCACATAGGTTGGCTTGGTCGGTACAATCGCGGTTGGGATGGGGGTGGGGGTCGGTTGCCCATCGGTGGCACGATTCGTGTCTACCGGCGGCAGCAATGCACAGCCGGTGACTAATGCTGCGGCCAGCAGCGCGCCAAGGGTGTGTAGCATGCGTTTGAAAGTCAACTTACGGCTCCTCGAAGGCACAGAAAGACTCGGAAAAGAACGGGGTTAAAGGCGCAGGCCATTGAGTCTGCGTCGTGAACGAAGATGAGCATCCAGTTTGAAACCGCATTGATGCCCGCCGGCTTGGCTGTACAGGTTGATTTGGCTGTACAGGCTCGGTGTAGCCATAGCGTGTGCTGGCTTCAAACGTGGGTGAACATGCAGGCTCCTGCGCCGATTCGTTGATCGGTGCATCGGGCCAAACCACTAGGCCGCAAGACAAACGCAAACAGCCCAAGCGAAATAGAGGTCAATGGATTGGCGAACAAACCTTCGGGTGTTGGGTGGACCGGCGACAGCACCCGAAGCCAAGCCGCCGGTCGACTACTTTACTGCGACTTTACTGCTGCTTTGCTGCTAAACTATTTTACCAGTTGGTAACCGAACCGTCACGCTTGCGCAAGTGCGGCATTTCGGAAAAGCGGAACTCTTGCCGCGCGATATACTCTTCATTGACTTCGACGCCAAGCCCCGGCCCGGTGGGTACGGCGATGCGCGGCCCGTTGAGCTGGAGCTGCTGCGGGAAAATCGTCTCGTCGTAAAAACCAAGCTGCTCGGTGGGCGACATGCGTACCTCCAACCATGAAAAGTTGGGGACAGCCGCGCCCAGGTGAACCGTGGCCGCGGTGCAGATCGGCCCCAGCGGGTTGTGCGGCATGAGGTCAATATAGTGGGCTTCAGCCCAGCCCGCCACCTTCATGGCCTCGGTCAAACCGCCTACGTTGCACACGTCGATGCGCGCGAAGTCGGTAATGCCACGTTCGATGTAGGGGAGGAAGGCCCATTTGCTGGCAAACTCTTCGCCGATGGCAAAGGGTACATCGACCATGCGCCGCAGCGCTTCGTAGGCTTCGGGTGTTTCGTCGCGGATCGGCTCCTCTAAAAAGTCGAGCGTGCCCGAAGGCATCCGCTGGCAGAAGGAGGCTGTTTCCGCCACGTTGAGCCGATGATGATAGTCGATGCCCAAGACCGGCTCCGGCCCGATCTCCTCGCGCAGTTTGGTCAGCCATTTGGCAGTCAAGCCAATCGACTCGCGCGGTTCCCATACGCTGCGGTCGTCGACCGCGGGGTGGCCTGGCGTCACACGGATGACATTCCAGCCATGTTCCAGCAGCAGCTTTGCATCTTCCAGCAGCTTGGGACCCATGGGCGCGGGCGTGGTGGCAAAGCAGGGAATATACTCCCGCTGTTTGCCGCCCAGCAGTTGATAGACGGGGACATTCAACGCCTTGCCCACAATGTCATAGAGGGCAATGTCGATGGCAGAGATGGCAGCGGTGAGCACGCGGCCACCCTCAAAATATTGGCTGCGGTACATCTCCTGCCACAGCGCGCCGCGCTGCATCGGGTCGCGGCCAATCAGCCATTCGCGGTAGTGGCGCACCGCACCAGCAACGGCCAACTCGCGGCTCGACAGACCGGACTCGCCCCAACCATAGATTCCTTCATCGGTCTCGATCTTGACGAGGCACTGGTTGCGGCTGCCCACCCAAACGGGGTAGACCTTAACATCTGTGATTTTCATCGGCTTTATGTCTCATTGCGGTGACAGGCCGGCAGTGTGTCGAGGAGTCAACAGGCCAATGTCGACTAGGGAGCAGACCTTCACTGCTGCACCGGGATTCATTTGGTTCTCTTAACAGTCTACCACAGGTAAGGCCATTTTACCCTAAAATGTAGATGATTCGAAGTGCAAACCTTTTTAACACATCGTTCTGATTGTGCTGCGTGGCTGCGCTGCTTCAACCGCACTGGCCTAACTGACTGGTTTAACTTCTGTCACAAAAGGTTTATGGCAACAGCGTCTATTTTAATAAGGTGTGCACGCGCTGCCAAATGGCTGGCGCGGCGGCTCGAACTTCCTGGAAAGTCCAAACCTCCCAGGAAGTTCACGAGCGCAGGCGGCATAGCGACCCCTTCGCCTGGCTGCGCCTCCTAGCCGCGCACGGTAGACCAGGGCTGGGCCATGATCTCCTCCATGCCGTCCTCGTCGAGTTCAATGCCCAGGCCTGGGCCTGTGGGCGCCGCGACGCAGCCGTCCGCATCCAGTTCGAAGGGCTGTTTGAAATAGCCGTACCCGAAGAGCGTGCGGCCATTTTCGCGCCAATCCAGCACTTCGTTGTGCTCCTGTACCAAGCAGTTGGGGATGGCGGCATCCAGTTGCAGCGACGCGGCCAGCGCCAGCGGGCTGAGGGGACAGTGCAGCGCGACTTGGGCGAAGGCTCCTTCGGCCATGGCCGCGATCTTGCGACATTCGGTAATGCCGCCCGCGTGACAGATATCCGGCTGCACGACGGCCAGCGCGCCCCGGCTGAGCGCGTCGAAGAAGATCCATTTGCCCATCCAGCGTTCACCGGCCGCGATGGGCGCTTTGGTGCGCTGGGCGATGTCGACCAGGGCGTCGACGCGCTCGATGGGCATTGGCTCTTCGACAAAGAGCGGGCGCAGCGGGGTCAGCGCGTCGATCAGTTGGATGGCAATGGCAGGGTGGGGGTTGTGGATGTCCACTGCCACATCCACGTCGGGGCCTGCGCCTTCGCGCACCGCGGCAAAGCGTTCGACGAAGCTATCCAGACGCGAGGTGACGGACAAGCCTTCGCCAGGGCCGAAATGCACCTTGAGCGTGCGATAGCCCCACTCCTGCACAAGGATGCGCGCAGCTTCGGCCCAAACGGCCGGGTCGTCGCTGCGCGTCTTTTCTCCGTTCTTGAAACCGGCGCGGTAGGGCTGGCCGGGCCGGACGAAGTGGGGCAGCGCGCCGCCGGTTGCGCGGTAGATGGGGATGTGGGTGCGCACGGGGCCGCCGAGCAGTTTGTGTATCGGCTGCCCCGCGACCTTGCCGGCAATGTCCCAGAGCGCAATGTCGATCCCGCTGATCGCACTCATCTTGATCGGCCCGCCCTTGTAGCCCGACCCGGAGCGGTACATGACATCCCACAGGTGTTCGATACGTGTGGGGTCTTGGCCGATCAAGAATGGTTCGAGCCGCTGGACTTCGGCGATGACCGCGTCGGCGTGATTTTCCAAGTAGGGTTCGCCCAAGCCGACGATGCCTTCATCGGTATGAACCTTGACCCATACCCAGCTCGGCGGCACTTTGAGGAGTTCGATCCGCGTGATGCGCATACCTGATCCCTGGCTGCTTTCTAGTTTGCTGCGCTGGCGTTTTACCAGTCGGCGACCGAGTTGTCGGTGTCGTAGTAGTACTCGCCGCCCAGCTCTTCACGATATTCAATGATGCGTTGGGCTGCGTCCTCGTCCATCTCAAAGCCAAGCCCTGGCTTCGTCGGCAGTTCGATGTGGCCGTTCACCACCTGCCAAGGTTCTTTGAACAGGCCGCCGCCAAGCCCCTGGTCGATCTGCTCTTGAATGAGGAAGTTGGGCACAGCCGCATCGACGTGCATGGACGCGGTGAAGGCCACCGGGCCGATGGCGCAGTGGGGCATGATGTGCATGTAGTAGACCTCGGCCATGTTGGCGATCTTTTTGAGTTCGCTGATGCCGCCACAGTGGGAGGTATCGGGCTGGATCAGCGCCACCGCGTGCTTTTCAAAGACCTCGCGGAAGCCCCAGCGCGTCAGCAGCCGTTCGCCGGTGGCGATGGGGAAGGGGACATGATCCGAAACCAGCTTGAGCGCGTCCACATTTTCTTGGGGCACAGGCTCTTCCACAAACATGGGGCGCATCCCCTTGATTTCGTGGCAGATCTCGATTGCCAGCGCGGGGGTCATCTTGCCGTGGAAATCGAAGCACAGTTCTACATCCGGGCCAACCCATTCGCGCATGAGGTAGGCTTTCTCGACAAATTCGTCGATCACGGATGGCGGTTCGTGCGCGCGCCACTTGCCGCCGGGGCCAGCCTTGAACGCGGTATACTGCCCCTGCTTCATGAGCCAATCCAAGCGTTCTTTGGCGCGGGCCTTGCCTTCATCGGTGAGATCACGGATGCCCCAATGGGCGTAGACGCGGACGCGGTCGCGCACTGCGCCGCCCAACAGTTGGTAGACCGGCACGCCGTGGAATTTCCCCGCAATGTCCCATAGCGCCTGGTCGATGCCTGACAGCGCGGACATGAGCACGTTGCCGCCGCGGAAAAAAGCCGAGCGATAGATGTGCTGCCAGTGGTGTTCGATACGCAGCGGATCTTTGCCGATCAAATACTCTGACAGCTCTTCGACCGCGGCCCAGGTGCTTTTGGGCTTGCCTTCGAGCGTGGTTTCGCCCCAGCCGACAATGCCGTTATCGGTCGTGATCTTGACCAGACGAACGCGCGGCAGTGGAAAGAATTGTTCGATCTTGGCGATCTTCACGGAACACTCCTTCTGGTTTCTCTTGTACAGGGTTTGGTTTTTAGATGTGATCTTTCCGAAAGTTTAGCCTTCGGAAGCTTGTGAGCGTGGTTAATCTGGGCGAAGTTGGGCAAAGATGTAGGTGTCGCGCAGCCTGCCGGTCGGCTTGCGCCCGTCGCGATGGAGAACTGCCTCCAGCGGGAAGCCGGCGCGCCGCGCCACCGCCGCGCTGGCCTCGTTGTCGGTGTCACAGCGAATGAAGACGCGCTCCGCGTGCAACTGCTGAAAGGCATAGTCGCGCACGGCGCAGACGGTTTCGGTGACATAGCCGTGGCGGGCATAGGTTGTGCGCCCCCAGTAGCCGATCTCGAACATGGGCACTTTCCAGTGTGGGTGCAGGCCGCTGCTGGCGACGATGGTATCCGTGCCTTTGAGAAAGGCGAGGAGCATCAAGTCCTTGCGCAAGATGAAGTCCGCGTGTTTCTGGCGCATGAGCGCTTCGCTGTCGCCCACGGTCGGCGCGCCGTCGAGATAATAGCCGAGCCAGGTGCGAATGCCGTCCAGCGAATCGAGGACAGCCGCGTTGAACGCGGCCCCGTCGCCAGGCTGGGGCGGGCGTATGGTCAAGCGATCCGTCTCAATCGGCATCGGGAGATCGACCAGAAGATGCGGCTGCATGGCTGCTCTTTCGTGTCGTGGGGATGTGGGAAATCGCCCGAAACGTTAAATTACCGAAGCTCAAATTGTCTAGATGAATGTTTATGCGCCGTGCCAAACCTGGCGGATCACGTCCAGCTTCTCGTCGCTCAGATAGCCATAGCGGTTGATCCAAACGCCATCGACCGGGCTGTCCGCCACCAGTTGCAGCCGGCGGCGGAAGTCGTCCAGCGGGCCATAGCCATGCACCAGCGCGTAGATCTTGGCCTTACCGCGCGCCGCGTCGAGGGCCTGGTTGATCTTGCGGATCTGGGGGCTGTCTGGGATGGGGTGCGGCTCGTCGGGCGCGGGATAGCCGTAGTCGTCGATACGCGTGCCGCCCTCGCCGTCGTCCAAATCCATGAGGTTGACGAGCGTGCGCACCAGGCGCGTTTCCTCCAGACCAGGGTTGGCCGCCATCAGCACATCGCCCCAGAACTTGACCATCAGCGACCAGTGCATGGTGTAGAGCTTGGGCGAGATCGATGCACACACCTCCGCTGCACCGGCAATGTCCAGCCCTGTGACAAAGGTGTAGGGCGTCATGAACGCGTTGGCCGACAGCTCTTTGTCTTCGCCGCCATAGTCGGTGATGGCCTTGCGCCAGTCGTGCAGCAGGTCATTGGACAGCGCAGCCTTGCAGCGGAACCATTCTGCCACGCCAGGATATTGGTTGAGCAGGCGCAGGATGGTGAACTTGCCGCGGTCGGGCGTGGTAAAGTCAAGCAGGTCGGCATTGGTCAAGCTGCCGTGCAGGTAGCGATAGAACGCGGCCACGTCGCGCTGCATCCGCTCAAAGTCGAAGCCGTTGGCCCCGGCCCACATGCGTACGTGGGGGCTGAAGTCTTGGAACGCTTCATCCAGCTTATAGCATGGATACTCCGGCCAATCCGGGCGGATGCCGTCGATGTTGGGATAGGCGGCAAAGATGTCGCGCACCCAAGCGCGGTTATAGGTACGGATGGAAGGACTTGCCAAACTGCCGGTATTTGCCATGCGGTCTTTGGGCAGTTCGCCCGTGGGCAGCAGCGGGAGATCGTCCTCGCTCAGACCTGGGGGCTGGGCCGCGCCGGTCTGGATGTAGACGCGCAGCCCGGCTTGCTTGGCCGCGTCGATGAATTCGCCGATGATGGAACCGCTCTGATCGGTCAAGTCGTCGCCGGGCCGCGGCTTGTAGGGCGAATTGTTGAAGAATTCGAGATTGGCATGATGCCCCGGCGCGCTGCGCAGCCACAGCGATGTCTTGCCCCACAGGGGCCGGTCGAACAGGCGCACGCTCGCGCCCGCATCGATGGGCGGTTGGAACGAGCCTTCGCCTTCGGCTCCGGGCGCGGTGACGGATGTGTTGGTGGCGACAGCGGTCGCACCCGCGCGCTCTACAAGATTGGTGATCACGCCGTCGATTCCCTCATTCTGAAAGTAGGGACTCATGACCGTGATACCGAGAAAGCGGTTGGAGGAAGCCATTACGATTCCTTTCTGTGCGGCGCATGGTGTGCCAGGGCTGGATGGGCCGGTGTTGGGTAGAGCGTGCGCTGTGCGATCAACCGGCAAGCGCGGGCAAATAGCGCGCCCAGAGCGTTATATAGGGCGGCGCGATGCGCTTGTAGTGATCCCAGGAGCCAGGGTCCGGGTCGGGTTCGTCGTGGGTATCTTCCCAGGCATTAAAGACGAACAGGTTGTGCGCGCCAAGCGTGTTGATCATCGTGCTCAACCTGTGGCGAAACTCGCGCGGGCTTGCGACCTCGCGTGTGTTGCCGTTGGCATCCTCCACGGTCCATGTTGGAAAGTCCAGGCTCAATTCGTGGCCGTCGATGTAGGCGCGGTGCATGAGATAGCCCTCCCCGGTCCAGTCCTGTTCCGGGTCAACGCCTTGGACAAAGGGATTGGCCCACTGGATGCGGTAGAGGCCGCCGGGGCGCAGCACGCGCACGACTTGCGCGATGACTGGCTGCACCGAGGGCACAAAGTTGATCGAATAGGCTTGATAGACAAGATCAAACGCGTCATCGGCGAACGCACTGAGGTCGCGCATGTCGCCATGCACCACCGTCACGTCAAGCCCAAGCTGCGCGGCCGCGGCGCGGTCCCGTTCCAACTGATTGTCGGAGAGGTCAAAGACGGTGACATTGGCCCCCAAGAGCGCAAAGAGAACCGACTGCTGGCCGCCACCTGAAGCCAGACAGAGCACGTCGCGGCCTGTCACATCGCCCAAGACGCCGGTCGGGTCGAGCCATTCGCGGGCGCGTTCAGGCGTGTAGTCGAGGAATGGCCGCGTATAGAGCACATCGGCATCGACCAATGCGTTCCAGCGTTGGCGGTTCACCGCGGCGAGATCGTCCATCTCCTGTTGATTCGTGCCCTGCTTACTCATGGCTGCGCCCTCCAGAAATTGAATGACTTAGCCGTTTAATGACGGTACAGGCAGGCGGCAGACGGCATGGGTTGTCGCGTCACAATACCAAAAGACGCCCTGCCAAATGCTCATGCCGTGGGGTTCGGGCGCGTCGTCGGGGAGCGTGAGCTTGGCGCGCACATCGCCCGACTGGGTGTCGAGGCAGTAGAAGGCGCGGTCATTGGTTTCGACAATCCAAAAATCGTCGCCGTTGAAGGCTAGACCGTGGGGCCGGTGGCCCGGCGCGGGGAAGCTGTGACGCAGCGCCAGGTCGTTGTTTAGGTCCAGTTGATAGACCGTCGCCGCGGGCGGCGTGGTGACCCAAAGTAAGCCGTCGCGGATCTCCAGCCCATGCGAGCCGGTCTTTTGCGCGCCCGGCGCGGGGTAGCGCGCCTGGGTTGCGCCTGTGTTGATGTCGACGCGCAGCAGTTCACAAGAGTAGGTCGAAGCCAGCCATAGGCTCTGCCCATCGACCGTGATGCCGCTGCCGCGGTCCGACTCGGTCGGCAAGTCGCGCAGGAGATTGCCCGCGTAGTCAACCAAGTAGGCGTGATGGGTTTCTTGGTCGAGCAGCCAAAGCCCCTCCGCCGTAGCTTGCACCCCATTCGGATGCGGACCTGGCGTTTGAAAGACAACGTCGACGGTCTCAGCCGTCAGGTTCAAGGTAGACATAGGATGTTGGTTCCGAGTGGGTGGGCGGGTAGGTTGTCGAACTAGGTACATTGAGCAAGGGGGACGGACTGGCCCGTCCCCCTCATCAAGTCAAGCGAATGGCAAGCGAACCGATTAGCCGTGACCGACGTAGATGGTCTTGATGCGCGTGTAGAATTCGATGGCGGTCTTGCCCTGTTCCTTGAAGGTATTGGCGCTCGAATTCTTGAAGCCGCCAAAGGGTGCTTGCAGCGCCAAGCCGGTGGTGGGCTGGTTGATCTTGACCACGCCCGCGTCGATGCGGTTGGCAAAGGTGAAGGCCTTGTGCAAGTCGTTGGTGACCACGCCTGCCGACAGGCCAAAGCCGATGTCATTGGCCTTTTGGATGGCGTCGTCCACATCCTTGGCGCGAATGATGCCGATCACCGGGCCAAAGATTTCTTCCTGGGCAATACGCATCTTCGGCTCGACAAAGTCAAAGACGGTCGGCTGCACATAGTAACCGCCATCGCCCGCGCGGTCGCCGCCCGCCAGCAGCCGCGCGCCTTCTTGCTTGCCGATGTTGATATATTCCAGGTCGGTTTGGAGTTGATCCTCGCTGACCGCGGGACCCATCTGCGTGCCCGGCTCAAGCCCGTCGCCCACAACCAGGTTGCGCGCGGCTTCTGTCAGGGCTTCGGCAAACTCGTCGGCGATGGACTCGGCGACGATCACACGGCTGGTCGCGGTGCAGGCTTGGCCGGTGAGGCCGAAGCCACCGGCGACAGCCAGGTTGACAGCCTTGTCGATGTCGGCGTCTTCGAACACGATCATGGGGTTTTTGCCGCCCATTTCGAGCTGGACGCGCGTCATGTTCTCGATGGCCTTGGCATAGATGCCCTTGCCCACCGAGTAGGAGCCGGTAAAGCTGACACCGTGGATGTCCGGGCTGGAGACCAGTTCGTCGCCCACGTTGCGGCCCGAGCCGGTGATGTAGTTGACCACCCCGCGCGGCACGCCCGCTTCGACCAGTGCTTCGACCAGCACCAGGCCGGAGTGGGGCGCAAGGGACGCGGGTTTGAAGACGACTGTGTTGCCATAGGCCAGCGCCGGAGCCATCTTCCAGGCCGGAATCGCAAGCGGGAAGTTCCACGGCGTAATCAACGCGATGACGCCAAGCGGTTCGCGGCGGGTGTAGAGCAGTTCGCCGGTGGCGTTGCTGGGCAGCACTTCGCCGCCCGCGCGCCAGCCTTCGCCCGCGTAGTAGCGGAAGATGTCGCGCGCACGGGTGACTTCGCCCATGGCTTCGGTGCGTGTCTTGCCTTCCTCACGGGTGAGAATGGCGGCGTACTCGTCTGCGCGCGCTTCGATAATGCGGCTGGCTTTGTCCAAGATTGCGCCGCGGGCCGGGCCAGGCATGTTGCCCCACTCTTTGGCGGCTTCGCGCGCGGCGGCGATGGCTCTGCGCGTATCTTCCTTGGTGGCAGAGGGGAAAACGCCGATGATTTCCCCCTTTTTGGCCGGGTTCTCGCTGTTGAAGGTCGCGCCGTCGCTTGCGCCGACCCATTCACCGTCAATTAGATTCTTGAATTCTTGCATGGTTTACCTCTCTATACCAGCTAGGCAGACGCCGGCTGCTCTGGACCAGCAGGCGGCATCTGCTAGCAATCCGAATATCGTTCGTCATATCGTTCGTCTCGGTGCGCAGCTTGGCCGCGCACCGTTCAGTGCAGACTGTACAATCAGGCTGTGCAATACAATCAGGCTGTGCAATGCAGACTGTCCTGGACAACAGCCTACCACTAGGCGACGGGATTTTCCAACGTGTGACCACCGATGGAAATCCGGATCACGTCGCCTTCGGCCAGCGTGAAATCATCGGGCGGTACAATGCCGGTTCCCGTCATGAGCAGCGCCCCACCGGGGAAGGACAATTCGCGGTAGAGGAACTCGGCCAGTTCGGGGAAGGTGCGCTTCATGTTGTCGGTCGATGTGTCGCCCGTAAAGACCGTCTTCCCGCCGCGCTCGATCTGCATTTCGATGGTGAGTCCCTGCATCTCCTCGGCGCTGCACAGCAGGATGCCGGGGCCTAAGGCGCATGAGCCGTTATAGGTCTTGGCCTGGGGCAGATAGAGCGGGTTCTCGCCCTCGATGTCGCGCGAGGACATATCGTTGCCGATGGTATAGCCGACGATTTCGCCAAAGGCGTTGATCACCAGTGTCAATTCCGGTTCAGGCACGTTCCATGTGGTGTCTTTGCGGATGCGTACCGGCTCGCCGCTGGGGACAACGCGCCAGCCCAGCGATTTGAAGAAGATCTCCGGTCGCGGCGCGTCATAGACACGCTGATAGACATCCGCCTGGGTGGATTCGGCTTTGCGCGCCTCGCGGCTGCGCAGATAGGTGACGCCGCTGCCCCACACCTCTTGATCCGGCTCGACGGGTGCGAGCGGCGCGCTGTCGACCTGTTCGCCTTTGGGCATCCCTTCCAGGGTGGTCCGCATGACATCGGCGGGCATCGCCAGGAGGCTGTCCAGCGTCATGCGCGCGGGCAAGAGGTGATTGTCCACCGCCCAACAGTGGCCCGCGGGGGTCTTGTGGCGTGTCAGGTATAAAGCCATGCGGTTTCTCCTCTAGCTTGTCTAGCTTGTGCGCCGAAGTTATACGCCCTGGCTTTTGCGCCAGGCTGCGAATTCGGCTTTGGTTTCCTCATTCGGCGGGTAGACGCCCAGAATGCTCGCGCCGCCCGCGATCTTGGTCTGGATGAACTCCTCCAGTCGTTCCTGCTCATAGGCATCATGCGCCACTTCTTCGGCAACTTGCGCG
>CAZZNG010000135.1:0-10717 GCA_964655505.1 uncultured Litorilinea sp.
GAGCGCGCGGGCGAGCGCGACGCGCTGGCGCTGACCGCCGGAGAGGTCACGCGGTTTGCGGTCGAGCAGGGCATCGATGCCCAGCATCTTGGCTGCCCACTGGATGCGCCGGTCGATCTCGTCGCGCGAGAAGCGCATCATCTTGAGCGCAAAGCCGATGTTTTCGCGCACGTTCATGTGCGGATAGAGCGCGTAGCTCTGGAAGACCATGGCGATGTCGCGATGGTTGGCGGGCAGGTGGCCGACCTCTTCGTTGCCGAAGAAGATTTGGCCGCGGGTGGCTTTTTCCAACCCCGCAATCATGCGCAAGGTGGTTGTCTTGCCACAGCCCGATGGGCCGACGAGCGTCACAAATTCTTTGTCTTGAATATCAAGATTCAGGTCATCCACTGCCACGAAGTCGCCGAAGTGTTTGCTGACCTGGTTGAGGAAAACGCGTGCCATGCAAAGAACTCCTATCCCTTGACCGCACCGGCACCAATGCCGGAAATAATCATACGTTGGAAAATGAGGGCGAGGACGAGCGGCGGAATAACCGCCAGGACTGCCGCGGAGGTGAGGAAGCCGTACTCTGTCCCCAGTTCACTGCTCAGGTTGGCGACGAGCACCGGCATGGTGCGCGCTTCGGGCGTCTGGGTCAGGATCATGGCGAAGAAGAATTCGCCCCACGACGCCATGAAGCTGTAGATGCCGACCGCGATGATGCCGGGCAGCGCCACGGGCAGGATCACTTTGGTCATGGCCTGGAACCAGTTGCAGCGGTCGACGCGCGCTGCGTCCTCTAGATCGCGCGGGATGGTCTGGAAGTAGTTTTTGAGAATCCAGACTGAATAGGGCAGCGTGAAGGTAAGATACATCAACATCAAGCCCCAAAGCTGGTTGAGCGCGCCGATCTGGCGCAGGACGAGGTAAATGGGGAGGATGAGCGCCAGCGCGGGCACCATGCGTGTGAGCAGATAGAGCACGAGAACCGTGGTCTTGCCTCTGAACTGGGAGCGGGCGAATGGATAGGCCGAGAGCGAGCCAATGGCGATATTGAGAAAGGCGACGCTGAAGGCAACGACGATGCTGTTGCGCATGGCAAGCGGCACGTTGCGCGCCACGCCGCCGATGGTGAGCCGCCGCTCTGCGAGCATGTTTTCGATGACCGACTGATCCCAATAGGCCTGGTAATTCATCAAGGTTGGCTCTTGTGGAATCCAATGGGGCGGCACAGACATGGCTTCTTCGCGCGTCATGAAGCTGCTGACCACCACCCAGGCGAAGGGGCCGACGATGTAAAAGAAGGCGATGACCGCGGCGAGGTAGGTAATGATCTTTTTCCAGGGGATTGGCAACTGATAGAGATTGCGGGTCATGCGGTTGGCAGGTTGCTGGGTTGCAGCGCTCATTGCTCAATCTCTCCCCGGTTATATAGGATTCGAATGTAAATCAAGCCGATAATCAATGTGAAGAGGGTAAGAATGTAGGCGTAGGCGTTGGCTGTGCCGAAATCCAGCGCGTCAAAGGCCTTTTTCCAGGCTGTGAAGGTGACCACGCGTGTTGAGTCGCCGGGGCCGCCGCCGGTCAGGACATAGATCAGGTCGAACACGCGCAGGCCGTTCATTGTGCCCAAGATCATGATGATCATGATCGGCTGCGTCAGCCAAGGCAGCGTGATGTGGCGGAAGCGACTCCAGAGTCCGGCGCGGTCGACAGTCGCTGCTTCGTAGAGATCGCTGGGGATGGCTTGGAGCGCGGCCAGCAAGATGATGGTGTTGAAGGGCAGCGAGTTCCAGATCTGGACGAAGATCAGCGCGCCCATCGCCATCGCGGGATCGACCCCGATCCATGAGCGGTATTCGGGGATGATGCCGAGCGAGTAGAGCAGGCCGTTTAGCACGCCAAAGCGCGGGTTGAAGATCCATTTCCACATGACGCCTGCAATCACGCCGGGGATCGCCCAGGGGAGAAGGACGACGCTGCGCATGATGCCGCGGCCAACGAAACGCTCGTTGAGCAACAGGGCCATTAAGACGGATGTGATGACGGAGCCAATGAGCGAGCCGAAGGTGAAGATCGCGGTCACGCGCATCGACATCCAAAATTCGGCGTTGGTGAGGACGTCGATGTAATTTTCAAGGCCGGTGAAGCGGATGTTGTTGGGCTGGCGCAGGTTATAGCGCTGGAGGCTGATCCAAAACGAGTAGGCAATCGGGATCGCCGATACGAGGAGCAGCGCTATAATCATCGGCCCGTTCATCACATAGGCGCGAAATTCCGGGCTTTCGACGAGGCGCATCCGCAGCCGCGCCCAGGTGCTCAACTCGCGCCCGGTCGGCGGCGCAGGCATGGAGCCTACCCCTACACTGCTGGGCGTCGAGAGATCTTTGTCAATCATTGTACGATCTGCCTATCTGTGTGCCTCGCTTGGTACGGGTCTGGGCCATTGGTCACCGGGCTATTGATCACCGAGCAAAGCGGTCATGGCACAGCACCGGCTGTGGGGGGTGCGGTGGGCAGTGGGGCGGCATGGCCCGCTTGCCGCCCCACTGTAACGTTCCAGTGAATCGCGGCGCTTTAGCCTTCGTAGGACTCGCGCAGTTCGTTCCACTTGTCGGCCATGGCCTGCGTGGCCTCGGACGGGGTGGTCTGCTGCAGCATAACCTTGTGCCATTCGGCTTGCATGGCGTTGTCCCATTCCGAATACCAAGGCGCATCCAGGCCCTTGCGTGCGACAGCCATTTCCTTCTGCTGGGCGAAGAGTTCGGGGTCGCCCCAACTCTCTTCCGCCGCGACGACATCGGGGTCGGATGCCATGGAAGCATAGGCGAAGCCCAGACCGAAGCGGTCGTGGAACTGCTTGGGGGTCCAGAATTCACCGGCTGCGTTCTTGCCTCCGGCAAAGTATTGCAGCCGGAAGGCCGCTTCTTGATCGACGGCGTTGGCGTTGATCGTGTACTGGCGTGTCCAGGCGACAACGCCGCCCGGCCCTTCGAGGCCCGGCATGAGCATGGAGCGGAAGACCTTTTCGCCTTCGACAGCCTGGGCGGTCTGCTGCGGGTCGTTGAGGGTGCGGAGGTCGTAGCGGTTGGCGCTTTGGATGGCGATGCCGCCGGTCTGGAAGATCTCACGCACGTCTTCGTCGGTCATCTCCAGATCGCCGCGATTGATGATCTGGAGGTCGTTCATGGCCGACGCCATCCACTCCAGTGTCTGTTCGACGATGGAGCCAGGCTCTTGGCAGATGGGTTCCCAGTTGTCGTCCACCCATTCGCCGCCGCTGGCATAGACGAGTGAATACATCGGCTCTTTGAAGTTGCTCTCTTGGTAGAGCCAGAAGGAGAGCGGATAGTCCGAGATACCCTGATTCTTGAGTTCAACGCACATCTCCGATAGCTCGTTCAGGGTCTTGGGCGGCTCGCTGAAGCCAGCCTGTTCGAGCAGTGTGGCGTTGTACATGAGGGTGTTGTAGTCGGTATAGTAGGGCAGGCCATAGAGGCGACCTTCGTAGGTCATGGCTGCGACATTGGCCGCATACATGTCATCTACTAGGGCCTGGACACCCTCTTCTTCGTCGATGGGGCGGATGAACCCTGCCGATGCAAAACCAGCTTTGTCGTCGTCGCGTGTGACCATGACGTCGCACTGCTCACCGGCAGCCAGCAGGGTGATTTGCTGTTTGTAGTCGGAAAGCTGGATGTACTCTACTTCGATGTCTTCGTTTTCTTTCATGAACTCTTCGGCCACAGGCTGGAACCAGTCAACTAGGTTCCAACCTGTCCAGACCAAGTGGGGGGCGGCGGCGCTTGGCGCATCCGAGGATGATGCGCTGGTGTCAGCGTCAGCGGCAGGGGCCGCGCCTTGTGGCGCGCAGGCGGCCAGGAAACCGATTCCGGTGGTGGCCGCGGTCAGCCGTAGGAAGTCGCGCCGGGTGACAAGACGTTGGCGGTTGGACACGATGGGTTCTCCTTTCGCAGCGAACTCAGATTGATTAGGATGAAATCGAAGAAGGGATGGCCTGCTGGCCGAGCGACTTGACCGTTCGCCTTATCAGTGACACCTCCTGGCATGGGTGGGTGACTTGGTGACGAGGTACGTCTCCCCTTCCTGTGGAACCCTGTGTTACCAATGCGGGCGCGACCTCAGCCTGCTCTGCTAGGGTCTAGTCGTAAGGAAGAGCGACGGAGCGGGGGCCTGGATATGCGGGTATGTCCGCGGCCGGTGCAGGCGGCAGCAAAAGCAGGCAGCATGCCTGAGTCTACCGGCGGTTGAGGTCGCCCTGTGATTCTGCTTTTGCTATGGTGTAGCGATGTGTTGCCTTAGTCACCTTGACGGCAGCAGCCGTCAACTATTCGCTCGAAATGGTACGAACCGGCGTGCTTGGCACTCACTGTAGAATCTAAACGACTGTAGGCTCTAAACGACTGTAGGCTCTAAACGACTGTCGTGTATGAACGGGTGTAGCGTCTGAACGGAAGTCTATGGAAAGGTAACAACCGGCACTGCGCACCTTTGGCTGTAGGGACAGACACAGGAAGTGATGGGAGTTGCTGTGCCCGGTTGCGTGTTCATGCGAACTGGAGAATAAAGGCTAGGAAAACAAGAAGATAGTTTGTTTCTTGAACAAAGGCTATCAAATTTTGGCGCAGGCGTCAAACGCGTTTTTGATAGCCTGTTCACCCGCGGCAGGTGTGAAGACGGAGCGCGCCGCGCTTAGGCGAGGTCAAAGAGTTTGGCGGCACGGTCATAGAGGACGACATTGACCGCGGCGGCAAGATTCAGGGCGTGGTGACAGGGAATGTAAATGAGATCGCGACACCAGCCCAACGTGGCTTTGCCTAGATCACCATCTTCCGGCCCGAATACGTAAAAGGCACGCTCTGGGTGCTCGTAGGCAGGGAGGGGGTACGCGCCGCTGCGCAACTCAACGCCGACAGGCACGCAATCGTAGGGCACGACCGCGTGCAGATCCTCGACCTGGAGCACAGGAAGATGGCGGTAGGTCTTGGCTGTGTCGGTGCGCTGCGTTCGATAGCGCGTGCCGGCAATGGCAACCATCGCGGCTTGGAAACAGTAGGCGGCGCGGAGAACACCGCCTACGTTGCGCAAGTCTTTTGGATTTTGCAGGCCGATGGCCGCGTAGCCTGCCCGGTCTAGGTGCGGGCTGGGTAGGTCAAGCTGCATTGGAGCGATTGGCTAGTCAGTGATCAACTAGTCAGTGGTGGAGACGCGGATGCGCCATTCGCGATACCAGTTGGCGAAACGCCACCATGCGCCATAGCTGTCGTCCTTCATGGCCGCGTACAATTGGCGCTGAAAGGCCAATGCTTCATCAGGCGTCAGATAGTAGGTGCGCTCGGCCTTGCCGTGCAAGCCTGGAATTACCAGCCATTGCGAACCGGCATAGGCGAGCGTATGGGTGGCGGCAGACTGCCCCTCCGGGCCGATTAGGTGGACGTGAATGAGCGTTTCGACACCGGCCAGGAAGCGCACCCAGTTGCGGCGCACGGTGGGCGATTGGAGCGCGGCGCGGGTCAACGGCGTGAAGAGGGCTTGGACGATGCGCCAGGATTCTTCGGGGCTGAATTCGCCGCCTTCGGCATGTCGCCACAGATTGTGTACCTGTTCTTGGCTGAGATCCACCACGAACTCGACATCCTCGTCGATGTCGGGCTGGAAGGCGATGCGGTCGCCGTGATGCGTCACGGTGAACTGTTCGCCGGTTTCTCTTACATGAACACCCGCTTTGGTGAAGACGCCATCGAAATAGCCGACGATCTGCGGTGTCTGGACAATCTCGGACCAGAGCTGCATGGCCGGTTTGGACGGCGCTTGCACCAATTGGGTGTTCATCCTGTCGCTCCTTTGACGCTCCATACGGAACCAGTCGTATAGGTATTGCGCTCGGATGCCAAGAACTCGACAACTTCGGCTACTTCTTCCGGGTCGGAATAGCGACCGATGGGGTTGCCGGGGTTGGCGATGAATTCGGGCGTGAAGCGCGGGACCACCATCTCTGTTAAGGCGCGGCCCGGTTCAACACCGTTGACAAAGACCCCTTGCTTGGGATAGGCGTTGCCCAGCGCGCCGATGAACGAGTAGACCGCGCCCTTGGATACGCCATAGGGCACTTGGTTGGTTGCGCCGTGGCGCGCGCCGGATGTGATGGTGACACAGCGTCCCCAGCCTCGGGCCAACATGTGCGGAATGGCTGCTTGATGGGCGTAATAGACGCCGTAGAGGTTGATCCGCATCACCTTGTCGAATTGTTGCGCCGACTGTTCGAGAAACGGCGCTTCTTTGCCAAGGATGCCAGCACAGCAGACCAGGATATCCAGGCGGCCAAAGTCGTTTACGGCGGTGTTGATCAGGGCGTGGACCGCGCGTTCGTCGGTGACGTCTGTGTGGACGAAGCAGGCTTTTTGGCCTAAGGCTTCTATTTCTTTTACCACGTCTTCGCCTTCAGGTAAAACGTCGCCAATGATGATGTCGCGGCCTTCTTCGGCGATGCGGAGGGCGGAGGCGCGGCCAATGCCGCGCGCGCCGCCTGTGATCACGGCGACACGTCGTTCTTTGGGCGCGGCAAAGCGTAAGTTGGGCATAGTCAGCTAGCTCGTTCTAGATGCAACGTTCTTCGGTGCAAGGTTGTGGATGCAAGATTCAATCGTGGTTGGGTTGTCTAGGCGGCTTGCGGTGCGGCTTCATGCGCATCGAGCACGCGGATGTTCAGTTCTTTGGCAATGCCGTGGAAGAGTTCGCTGACCGCGGGCAGTTCTTCCGTGTTGTTGCCTTCGGCAATGACCGGGTAGTCGGGGTTCAGGTCTTCCATGCGGCGGAAGAGCGTCTTGAAGTCCATCAGCCCCTTGCCGGGACAGCCGTCTTGCAGGTGCAGCGCCAGTTTATTCTCGATCCAGATGTCTTTGGCGTGGCAGCTTACGATGTGCTTGCCCAGCAGGTCGAAGTGGTGATTGAGCGCTGAAGTGGTGTCAAAGACGGTGTCAAGTGTGATCCAGTTGGCCGAGTCGTAGTCACACCGTACCCAGGGTGAATCGACGGCGTCGAGCACCTCCAGCGTGATTTCGGGTGTCTTGAGCGTGACCAGTTGATGGCTCTCCAGGCTGAGGTAGACGCCTGCATCTTCCGCGGCCGCGGCACATTCTTTGAGCGTTTTGATCAATTGGTTGCGCGCGGAAAGGGTCCAGTTGTCGGGGTGGGGGAACCAGGGACCGTCCGGATTCATGGAGCCGGGGCCTGTGTCGATGCCGCGCGCGCCCATCCATCCGGCCAGCCGCAGCGCGGCCTGGACAGTGCGTACCGCCTCTTTGCGCTTGGTTTCGTCGGGCGTGACCATGTTTTGCCAGTAGCCGGTGGCTTGATAGAGACGTACATTTTCATCGGCCAGCAGGTCGCGCACGCGCTGGGCCTGGGCTTTGGTGGTGGTGTGGGGGTCGTTGGCGCGAAAACGGGTGAAGATGCCGCTGAAGCCCAGGCTGCGCACGCGGCGGCAGATCTCCGGGGTTAGGTCATCCATATTTGCGGGCAAAAAGCATCCGCTCATGCCAAAACGCATTGGTCGCTGCCTTTCGTGTGGGGATGAATCAAATGGATTTGGTTGGAAACGCTGGATGGAGCGATCTATGCGCCTGTAACGGGATCATCCGGCGATTGGGTCAGGGCTTCGACGCCGTTTTCGGTGACAAGCAGCATGTTTTCAAAGCGCGCGCCGCCCAGACCGGGCACGTAGACGCCAGGTTCGCAGGAGAGCGCATCGCCCACTTGGAGCACATCGTCGCTGTCCGCGGCCACGCGCGGCAGGTCGCCGCCCAGGCCGAGACCGTGGGAGATGTGATGGGGGAAGTATTCGGCCCAGCCGTGTTCCTTGAGCAAGTTGACGGTGATGGCGTATAGCTCGCTGCTGGACGCGCCAGGGCGCATGGCGGCGACCGTCTGCTTGTACGCGGTTTGTATGACGTCGATCAGCTTGCGCTGTTCGGGCGTGCCGTCGCCCACGATGGCGGTGCGTGTCTGATCGCCCAAATAGCCGTGGACGCGGATCGCCATATCGACCAGCAGCATGTCGCCGTTGGCGAGGACGGCGCGCGGCGAGTAGATCCAATCACCTGTGCCCATGTATGCCGTGGCAGGGCCAACTGCGACCTGGAGCGAGGCTTCTTCCGCGCCCGCTTCGAGCATGGCTGCGGCAGAGGCGGCGGCGATGGTGCGGCCGCTGACACCCGGCTTGGCCGCGGCAAAGGCGGCAACCATGCCGATGTCAGAGATGCGCGCGGCTTCGCGCATGATGGCGATCTCTTCCGGCTCTTTGGTGCGGCGCAGACGAGGCCCCCAGGCTGGGTCGACCAGGATGTCCGTCTCCGGCAGTGCGGCGCGCAGTTGTTCTTCGACTGTGGGGGGGACGGGGTCGATGACAACACGGTGCAGGCCGCGACGCTGGATTTCTTGGGCCAGTTGTTCCCAGACAGAAGGCGCGCCGACCGTTGTCGGGGCCAGCTTGTAGTGGGGCAGGTGATCGCGGCAGGCGAAGTAAAAGGGCGCGCCGGGGAAGATCAACGGTTCTTCATGGCCGAAGAGGATTGCGCCCACGGGCGGCAGATCGCTGACGGGTTCGTCGCTTTTGATCAGGTAAAGCTGGTTGGCACGCTGGGTTGCAATGTAGACCTGTGCGCCCGCGGCGTTGAGCGCATCGTTTAGGCGGGTCAGCCGGTTTTCTAACGTCATTCCCATTCCCCCGAAAGTAGTACTGAGTCTAGATAAAGGAATGCGCGTTTATCCCGGTCGGTTTCAACAAAGAAAACGATATTGAGCATACACCAGAGGTTTGCCATGGCCGGGATGCGCATCGGCTCGACACCTGTCATGTCAAAGACACGGTCGTTGCACTGGAATTCTAGAAACGACATGGTTGCCAGGTCAAAATCGAGCCGCATGTAATACCAATTTTGCTTGGTTGCGATCTCATTATAGCAGAGTCGCTGTTCGCCGCCCGGTAAATCCTCCCAGCCTTCGGGTGCAAGGTGGAAGTGGGAGCGGATCTTGCCGGTGTCGCCCACATCTTGGAATGGCTCGGTTTTGGCTTTGTACTGCCAGCGGTTCACCGGCTTGCCGTCGAGCGCATTGAGGTAGCGCAGGTGCGGCATGACGCGCATGGGATTGTCCTGTTTGGTATCCACGTCTTGCAGATCAAGCAGGACGCCGACTGCGCGCACGTCGGTTTCGGAGAGGATCAACTCCGAGGCTTCGGGTTTGAAGTTGAAATAGGCTTCTAGGCGGATGGGGCCTAGATGGCGAAAGGTGAGCCGCTTGATGGCGACGGCAAGCCCACCGGCCTTGTCACGCGTGGCGAGCTTGAGCGCGTAGTTGCCCATCATCGAGCCGTCCGTGCCTGTGTCCCACACGGTGACATTGCTGATCATGGGGCCGCGTATGTCCCGGTATTCTGGGAGCATGGCGTCGAGCGTATGCTCATAGTTGCCGACGAGCGGGGTCCAACCTTGTGCGCCGTTGTCAAAGTCGTCGTAGGTGATGATGCGGCTGAGTGGGTCGAAGCGGCTGAGGTGGGGATCGGCGCGCAGCAGCGCCTGGCGCAGGTTCTGATCCAAAGCGTGTTCTCCTATTGGGGTGGCTCAACCAAGTGCGAGGGATCGGGCTGCGCGGCCAAGCGCATGGCGGATCGACCGTGGGGCCGATCCGCCGGTACGATTACGCAACTTGCTTGAGTTGGTCGAGATATTTCTTGCGGAACTTGGCGACCTTGGGCGCAATGACTACCTGACAATAGCCCTGGTAGGGGTTGCGCGCATAATATTCCTGGTGATATGGCTCGGCCTCATAGTAGTTGTTGATGGGCGTGACCTCGGTCACGATGGGGTCGGGCCACAGCTTTTCGGCTTCCAGTTCACTGATAACTGCTTCTGCCGTCTCCTTCTGCTCCGGTGAATGGTAGAAGATGGCAGAGCGGTACTGCGGGCCGACATCCGCACCCTGCCGGTTCAGCGTGGTGGGGTCGTGGATGGTGAAAAAGACTTCGAGCAACTGGCGGTAGCTGACCACGTTGGGGTCGAAGGTAATGCGCACGACTTCGGCGTGGCCTGTGCGACCGCTGCAGACTTCTTGATAGCTTGGATTGGCGACGTGTCCACCGGCATAGCCGGATTCGACGCTGATGACGCCCTTCAGTTGATCGTAGACGGCTTCAAGACACCAGAAACAGCCACCGGCAAGGGTAGCGACTTCGGAATTGTGGGCAGATTGAGTTTGTCCGTTGGGTTGCATGGCGCTTCCTATCGTGAACGGTGCAGCCGCGAGCATGCACGGCAAAGCGTTCGGCAGGGGCTGCACAGGGCCGTTACTCTTTGAGCACCAAGTATACAATAACCTTTAACTGCGCGCCGTCGGGGAGATTACCGACTAGGCGCAGCCAGCCGCCGAAGTGGGCGACGCGTGCAAAGGTGAGTCCCTCTGCCTGGTGGGGCAGGGGGATCAGCGTGCCTTCATCGCACCAGTGGATGCCATCGGGCGAGATCTGCACGCGGGCGGTTACGTCGCTCGGCATTCCCTCGGCGGCGAGGGCGCGCACGAAGTAGATCGCCTCGGTCGCCCAAGCTGTCTCATAGGGTTCGAGGGCAAAGTCACCTTGCCAAGTCTTGTTGCGCTCCAGGACGGCTGTAAAGCTTTGGCGCATGGTCTCCCTTTCCGTGTCTGCTCTTTGGTGTCTGCT
>CAZZNG010000135.1:10817-14246 GCA_964655505.1 uncultured Litorilinea sp.
GTGTCTGCTCTTTGGTGTCTGCTTTTTGGTGTCTACTGTTTGGCGGTGAGGCGGGCGTCTATCGGCGCAGCCAAACGGCCATGGGGCCGTCGCCGCGGTGCGCCCATAGATGATAGGGAATCAGCGTCAGGCCATGACCATCCACTTGCGCCGTCAACTTGGTCGCGCCCCCCAGGAATTCCGGATCATACACGGGGGTGAATTCCACCTCGCCCGCAACGCGAACGTCGTCGGGCTTGCCGCTGTTGTCGGCAAATTCCCAGCAGTAGACAACAGGCCCGCGTTCGATGGCGACCCGGCCTTGATTGGCCTCCACCTGGGGATGGCTGACCACACGGCGCACGAACAGCGGCAGGTCCAGTTCGATCCGGTCGCCGGGCTGCCAGGTGCGCTCGACGACCACATAGCCTTTGTCGGTGGCGATGGGCAGCGGCTCGCCATTCAGCCGTAGGCGCACATCGGCATAGGGATCCAACTCATCATCGTAGCGGTAGAGGTCGCTGGGGACGGTCTCGTTGCGTGCCCATCCGGGGATACGCAGGTGCAGCGCAAAGGTCTGGGGCGCGGCTGGCTCAATGTCGAGCACGATGCGCCCATCCCAGGGATAGTCGGTGGTCTGGGTGACGGTGACGGGGCCACTCGGCAAGTCGACGGTGGCGCGCCCGCCGATGAACAAGTTGATGTAAAGCGCGTCCTCGCTGGTGGCGTACATATAGCCGGGCAGCGACGGCAGGAAGCGCACGACGTTGGACGGGCAGCATGAGCAGTCAAACCAGGGCTGTCTGCCAACGAGCCGTCGGTTGAATGCGTATTCGCCGTCCCACGCCAGCGGGTTGACATAAAAGAAGTGGTCGCCGCTCAAGCTGATGCCGGAGAGAAAGCCGTTGTAGAGGACGCGTTCCACGATGTCCATATACTTGGCGTCGCCGTGGAGCAGGAACATGCGATGGTTCCACATGGCGTTGGCAATGGCGGCGCAGGTTTCGGCATAGGCTGTGTCATTGGGCAGTTCGTAGTCGTCGCCAAAGGCTTCGCCTTGGTGGCGCGCGCCAATACCGCCTGTGAGGTAGAGTTTGCGCTCGACCACGTTCTGCCAGATGGTGTCAATGGCGTCGATATAGACGGCTGTGCCGGTGAGCGCGGCGACATCGGCCATGCCGCTGTACATGTAGGCGGCGCGCACGGCGTGGCCGACTGCTTCGCGCTGTTCGACGACAGGCAGGTGATCCTGCATGTAGCCGGGGTTGCCGTGGTTCATGTACAGATCGCGACCATGCGCGTGGCCGCGCTCGTCTAGGAAAAATTTGGCGAGATCGAGGTAGCGCTGTTCGCCCGTCACGCGGTAGAGCTTTGCCAGGCCGATTTCGATTTCTTGGTGGCCGGGCACGTCGTGTCGCGCATCCGGGCCAAAGACTTGGTCGATCAGGTTGGCGTTTTTGAGCGCGACATCGAGCAGGGTGCGTTTGCCTGTGGCATGGTAGTGGGCGACAGCCGCTTCGTAGAGATGGCCGACGTTGTAGAGTTCGTGGTTGACGCGCAGATTGCTCCAACGCGTCAACCCTTCACGTTCCGGGTCGAGCCGTTCCGTGCGACCCGTGCGCTCTGCGATGGTGCGCGCGGTGTAAAGGTAGCCATCCGGCTCCTGGGCCGCGGCGATCTTGGCGATCAAGTCGTCAAGATACGCATCCAATTCAGGATCGGGGTGCAGACTCAGCGAGTAGGCCGCGCCTTCGATGATCTTGTAGACATCCGAATCGTTGTAGAAGATGCCTTCGTGATCGCCGGGCAGGTGGCCCGCGGCCTTATCGAAGTTGCTGATGCGTCCGGTCTCTTCACACTTTTTGAAGTCATAGGGGATCGTGACCGTCCGATTGGTCTGCATGCGCGGCAGCCAAAAGGTGTCGTCGATCTCCACGGCTGTGAAAGGAACGGGCGTATAGAGATAGCGCGCACTGGTCGTCATAGTCAGACTCTAAGATGTTCTAGAAGGCTAGGCGATCAGGGTGAGAGTCAGCGTGTCGCCGCCTTGAAGTTGGCCGCGCGCAGCTCTTGCAGCGCGGCGGCTGCGCCGGAGACGATGAAGCCTGCGTCGTTGCCCGCGGTAATGAACTGGAAGCCCATTTCCGCGCGCTTGACGCCATCGGCCACCGAGCGACCAGCAATGCCGGGGATTTTGCCGGTGTTTTCGCACGCTTTCAGCACAGCTTGCAGCGCGGCGGCATGTTCTTCTCGGTTGTCCATTTCGCTGGGGTGAAAGCCCATGCTCAGGGAGAGGTCGGACGGGCCAACCCAGCAGCCGTCAACGCCTTCGGTGGCGAGGATGGCTTCGGCGTTTTCGACGGCTTCTTTGGTCTCGATCTGCACAGCGACAAAGATTTGCTCGTCGATCCACTCTGGATAGTCTGCGCCATAGGCGCGGGCACGACCCCAGCCCCAGGAGCGGTCACCCGTAGGCGGGAAGCGGCAGGCACGAGCCGCCGCGCGGGCATCTTCAGCCGTGTTGACCATGGGGATGACGATACCCATCATGCCTTCGTCCAGGAGACGCCCGATCAAGCTATATTCGTTGCGCAGCACGCGCGCCATGGGGATGGCGCTGCCTGCCTGCATGGCTGCCAGGGCAAGGATCGTGCTGTCATCGCCCCACGAGCCGTGTTGGCGATCCAACAGGATGAAATCGACGCCGGAGTTGCTCAACAACTCAAGGCCCAGGGGCGAGCCAAGCGCGGACGAAAAGCCAAACGCGGGCTTGCCTTCGAGCATGGTCTGCTTGGCAGTATTGACCTTCATGCAAATCGCTCCAATTTCCGTGGACAGGATTGCGGTTGGATGTTGCTGAGAGGATAAAGGGCGCGGCGCACCGTTGGACTGGTGTTGGGTACTGGTGGCCGCGCTGGTTCTATTCTATTCTACTACGCCGTTGAGGTCTAGTTCCGCGGCGCGGTGACAACTAACATGGTGGTTGGGTTCAAGCTCGATGAGTTCGGGAGTCTCGGTGCGGCAGCGGTCCACTGCATAGCGGCAGCGCGGGTGGAAGTAACATCCTGACGGCGGGTGGGCCGGGTCTGCCACATCGCCTTCGAGGATGATGCGCTGGGCGCGCAGCCGCGGGTCGGACTTGGGCACGGCGGAGAGCAGGGCCTCTGTGTAGGGATGGCGCGGCTTGTCAAAGAGGGCCTCGGTGGGCGCGACTTCGACAATCTTGCCCACATACATGACGGCGACGCGGTCGCTCACATGTTTAACCACGCTCAAGTCATGGGCGACGAAGAGGTAGGAGATGCCTAGCTCGTTCTGCAAGTCGAGCAGGAGGTTGACAATTTGGGCCTGCACCGACACATCCAGCGCGGAGACCGGCTCGTCGGCCACGATCAAGCCGGGGTTGAGCGCGAGGGCGCGGGCAATGCCGATGCGCTGGCGCTGGCCGCC
>CAZZNG010000136.1:0-14234 GCA_964655505.1 uncultured Litorilinea sp.
TGGGAATCCAATGTAGCAGTCGAGGCGGGCGCGGCGCGTCACCGGCGGGAAAGAGGTCTAAATTGACCCCGCGCCAGTTGCCCGAACCAATCCCCCATGCTACACTTGAGCGTGGTGTACTTGTTTCTCAAACGCTTCTGATTGTGCTGCCATTTTCCCGCGGGGTTGCCCGTTGTTGGGGCGCTATACCTCATTCTTCGCATACGTCACCCAGTTAAACGGTAATCGTTGTTGGTTGTGATGCGTCTGCCGCAGCGTAGGCTGTGGGGTGAGATCGTGCTCTTCATCGTGGTAACGGGGCAAGGGCTTGCGCCGGTTGAGGCGAAGGGGGCAAGCGCGCCATGATCACCGTCCTATCTATTCAACGTCCATCTATTCAACTTTTAAAAGCAACAAATTGTAGGTCAAAGGAGACTTCGTCTATGTCCCATCGAATCCGTTCCCTTTGGAAGGTGATGGCGCTCTGCGTTGTGCTGGCGCTTCTTGTGGCGGCCTGTGGCGCACCGGCTCCAGGTGGGGGCAGCGCCAGCGCACCGGCTGCCACTGGGGGCGACGCGGCGGCGAGCACGGGCGACAGCGGCGCGGAGATCAATGTCTGGGTTGATGCCACGCGCCTGCCTGCCATCGACCGCTTCAAAGAGCTGCACCCTGAAGTGGCCCACCTGATCCGCACCTCGACGGTGGATCGGGGTGAGTTCCCGGCCAAGGTCTTGCTCTTCAACAATTCGGGCAGCGGTTGGCCGGATGTGGTCTTTGCCGAGCCGAGCATTGTGGCGCGCGTGGCCGATGAGCAGCACGCTTTCCCCGCGGACCTCAACGAGTGGGTGTCGCCTGACATCCTGGAAGGGTTCGCCGAGGGGTCGCTGGCTCCCTGCACCTTTGAGGGCAAGCTCTACTGTCTGCGCAACGACTTGGCCCAGGCTATCCTCTATTACAATGTGCCGCTGATGGAGGAGTTTGGCTATGAAGTGCCCGACACGTGGGAAGAGTATGAGGAGTTGGGCATGACGCTGGCGCAGGAGCATCCCGACTATCTGATCGGCACGTTCGGCGATCTGCAGGGGCTGCGCATGTATTTCTGGCCCAGCGAGTGCCCGGTCAACGAGGAAATTAGCTCGAACCAGATTCGCATCAACTTGGAACACCCCAACTGCATCCGCATGGCGCAGATGCTCGACCGGCTGATTGAGGCGGGGGTGATCGCCAAGCTGCCCCCCTTTGACCCGGCCTTTGTCGACCTGGTGAAGCAGGACAAGCTGCTCATGATGCCCGCGGCTTCGTGGTTCGGCGAGTATGTCTTTGGCGGCAAGCCCGACAGCACCTACTATCAGACGGCAGAGGGGCAGTTGGGCGTTGCGCCGATTCCCAAGTGGAGCGACCAAGAGGTGCGCTGGACGGGCGCGCAGGGTGGCTCCGCGTGGACCATGTCCCGCCATACCGAGAACCCTGAACTGGCTGTGCAGTTGATCGTCTGGCTCACCACTTCTGAGGAGTATCAGGGCCAGATGGCCCCCACCTTCCCGGCCTATCTGCCTGCCGCGCAAATTTGGGCGGAAACCACCTCCGGCAACCCGCTCTACGCCTTTGATCCCTATCCGGTGATGGAAGAGGCCGCGGGGCTGATCGATCCTAAGTGGCGCGAGGGTAAATTCGACTATGGCGAGCCTTTCGGCACGACGGTGGTCGAGACGTTGATCAGCGGCGGCACGATTGAAGAGGCGCTGCCCCGCTATCAAGAGGCGCTCGTTTCGCTGGCCCAGGCCGAAGGGTATGAGGTGATTACCGAAGGCCCGTAAGCCCCCGGTGTGCAGCGGGTCTGCATGACCTGTCTGCCACGGCAAGCCGATCTTCCCGGAGGCTCGCAGCTTCATGCCCATCTGCTCGCGAGATGGCATGTTGCTCAATCCCCATCTGCTCGCGAGATGGCATGTTGCTCAATCCCCATCTGCTCGCGAGATGGGCGTAGCTTCCGGGAAGATTTAGCCCCTGGGCGCGCGTGCCAGGCGACCGGCGATTTTCCCCCAGTTCATGCTTGCTGTTCATCGACTTTGTTTTAGGAGACACCCATGAATCAAGCGACCAGCTCCGTGGCGACAAGTGCCGCGCTGCGCAGGGGCGCTACCGGCGCTCGCTCGCGCTGGCGTCTGCGTGCCGGTCACCTCTTTGTCCTCCCCTATGTTCTCTTTATGTGCGCGTTTGGCCTTGGCCCGGCGATCTATGCGTTCTTGCTCAGCTTCTCGCGGGTGCAATTTGGCCGACCCATCTTTTTCCAAGCGGGGTTGAGCAACTATGTGACCGCGTTCACCGACTTCCGCTTCATGCCCGCGTTTCAGAATGTCTTTAGCTACTTGGCGGCTGCGCTGCCGGTGACCGCGGTTGGGGTGGTGGCGATCTCGCTCTTGCTGCATGTGCGCCCCAGCCGTTTGGGGGACGCGTATCGCACGGTCTACTTTGTGCCGGGCGCGGTGACCGGGCCTGCCCTGGTGCTGCTCGCCATCTTTATGTTTGACCCCATGGTTAGCCCCTTTAGCGACTTGATGACCCCCTTTGGGGTGACTTCGATGATGGACGTGATCCGGCCCAAGCGGCTGGTGCTGCTCTTTACCATCATCAACTTTTTCGCGCACTCGGGCGGCTGGATCGCCATCTTCTACGGCGCGCTCAACGGCATTTCCAAGGAGGTGTTGGAAGCCGCGACCATGGATGGGTGCACTGAATGGCAGTTGGCGACGCGCATCAAGTTCCCGCTGATTCGCCCCTATGTGGCCTATATGCTGATCCTCAGCTTCGCGGGCAATGTGCAGCTCTTTGCCGAGCCGCAGTTGATCGGCGCGGCGCTGCCAGGCGTGATCAGCAGCACGTGGTCGCTCAACCAGTTGGGCTATGAGTTCGCCTTCAAGCTGGGCAACTTCGGCGCGTCGGCTGCGGTGTCGCTGGTCTTGCTTTTGACGGGGCTGATCGCGGCCTATGCGGTGATCAAGTTCACCGATTTCTATAGCACGGATGCAGATTAGGGAGTCGAACGATGGAAAACGCGCAACAGATGCGGGTGACGACGCCGCGCCGCGGGCGTGGGATAAAGCAGATGGGGCCGATGGGTGTGATCAGTTGGCTGCTGCGTTGGGGAATTCTCACGCTCTTTGTGATCTTCTTCGGCGTTCCGCTGCTTTGGCTGGTGCTGGCTGTGACCAAGTCGGACAACCAGCTTTTGGAGTGGCATCCGCTGGCTTTTGGGTCGCTGGGGCATATCGGCGTGGCGTGGAAGAACTTGATGAACTTCAACAACGGCCAAGTGGTGCGCTGGGCGCTCAACTCGGTCTACTACTCGGTTTCGTCGGTGCTGCTCAGTTTGGCGATCACGCTGCCCACGGGCTATGCACTGGGCGTGATGTCCTTTAGCGGGCGGCGTGCGCTGCTGTGGCTGACGCTGATCCTGATGATCTTGCCTGGTTCGGCGCTGGTGCTGCCCTTGTTCTTAGAGATGAGCCTGGTGCGGCTGGTCAACACACCTTATGCGGTGATCCTGCCCACTGCCTTTTACCCGTTTGGCGTTTACCTGACCTATATCTTTTTCAAAACCAGCTTGCCCGCGGATCTGCTGGACGCGGGGCGCGTGGACGGCTGCAATGAGGTGCAGCTTTTCGGGTATGTTGGCTTGCCCTTGGCGCGCACGCTGTTGGGGCTGCTGGGTTTCTTGAGCTTTTCAAACCAGTGGAACAATTACTTCCTGCCCTTTGTTATGCTCAACGACGATCGGCTCTATAACCTGCCGGTGGGCATCCAGGCGCTGATTTCAAGCACAAGCGCGCTGCGCCCGACCTTTGCGACGAATCTGAACATCTTCCGCGCCGAGGCCGCGCTGCTGGGCGTGGTGACGATTGTGCCGGTGGCGCTGGTCTTTATCTTTGCCCAGCGTTTCCTGACCAGCGGCGCGCTGGCCGGTGCAACGAAGGGGTAGCGGGGGAGAGCCATTCAATAAAGAAAAACCGGGCTGCTAGATGGCGGCCCGGTTTTTTTGTTTTTGGCGGCGGCCCCATGCAAGGGGTCTGCATCACCCCAAGCGCCCGAAGCGTCCGGGACGTGTAGGGATTAGCGGTAGTGGGGCGTGCCTTGGAGGTGGTATTCGAGCAGGTGGCCGCGCGCGCCCATGTACAAGACGCCGGGGCGACCTTCGACGATCTGGTAGAGGTCGGGGATCGGCGGCTGATCCAGGTAGATTACCCGGCCCAGATGCACGTCAAGCGTGAAGAGGTCGCTGTTGGTGACGCCGTAGATGTTGCCGTCGCTGCCGGTGGTCAGGTGGATGACGCCGTAGGTTTCAGGTACGCCCATGAGCGGTGTGCCCAGGCTGCGAAGCTGCCAGCTTTGCACCACTTGGCGCTGATCCGGGTCAAAGGCGAAAAGGGTTCCTGTGTCGGTCGTGCCGTAGACAAGGCCGGTGACAGGGCTGGGGGCAAGCGAGGTGATGGCAATGGCGTCGCCGAAGGGAATCAGTTCGTAGACGCGGCGCTCGCTTTGGGGGTCGAACATGAAGAAGCGGGCTTGGCTGGTTGGCTCGATGCTGCCGCGGCCGCCGCTGATGCTGGTTCCGCCGTAGACGTAGCGATCATCGGCCGTGATGGATTGGACGCTCTGCAACTCGTCGCGGAAAACGCGCATCTCTTCGCTGGCCGGGTCGAAGCGCACCATGCCGCCGCCGGTCAGCCCATAGTCGGCGCGACAGGCGATGTAAATGCGGTCGTCGGGGCCAACCGCGTATTCAAAGGGGCGGTTCATGTCGTGGCCCATCTGGCCGAAGCAGCGCGGGTTGGCGTCGGGGGCTTGGCCGCCCACATCGGGCCGGGGGTTCCAGGGTTTGGTTGGGTCGTAGACGGCCCAGTATGCGCCGGTGTAGCTGCCCATGTACAGCTTGTCGCGGTGGGCGATCACGTCGTAGACCTCGCCATGCCCAAAGCCGACGCGGCCCAGGTCGGAGAGTTGGCGCGCCTGGGTGTCGAATTTGAAGACGTGCATGGAGATGATGGTGCTGCCGTAGATGTTGCCATCGGGGCCGCGGTGGAGGCCGACAATGTCGGTGGCGACTTTGGGCGTATAGTCGAAGGTGCGCGCTTCGCCGTCGAGGGTGTAGGTGCGGGCTTCAAGATCGACGGTGATGGCCGGGGCAGTGGCCGCGTTGGGCCGCCCGTCTTGGCGCACGCCGCCACCCGGCGCGGGCGGCAGGTCGGGCCGTTCGGCCAGCTTGCGGGTTTGGCCGGTCTGCGGGTTGAAGGCGATGAATTCGTGGGGCGGGACTCGGTTGATCTGGCAGACGATCTCGCCCGCGTCGTTGGTCATGAGGGGGCGGCACCAGATGTGCTGGCCGGGAACAATGGGTTCGGGCGCTTGGCAGCCGTGATCCGTCCAGGTGTCGCTGCTGGGGTCAAAGCTGACCAGGTGGCCGAAGGGGTGGGTTCCCAAATAGAGCCGCCCATCGGTTCCGAGCATGGCGCCCACAAAGCGATGGCCGCTGAGCAGGGGGAAGCCGTGGAAGGCGATTTTGCGCGTGGTGGGGTTCCAGGATTGCAGGATGTTGCCCGGCTGGTTCAGCCCATGATAGTTGTGGATCCAGAGGGTTCCGCTTGCTGGATCGACGGTGACGGAGAACTCGCGCGCGCCGATGCGGTGTTCTTCCACGACTTGCCCGCTGGCTGCGTCGACCGCGAAGAGGTTGGCCCCTTCTTGGCCGAACTCGCCGCCCCAGATTAGGTCACGCTGATGGGTTGGGTCGTGGGAGAGCCACGCGCCGCCCATCCAGCCGCCGACCACGGCGCGGCCGAGATCGTAGAACGTACCCATGTCAGTGGTTCCTTTCCTTACATGTTGCGGTGAATGTTGGTTGCGGTGAATGTTGGTTTCGCTGAGTGTTGGTTTGGGTGAAAGTTGTTTTGTGGGTGTTGGTTTCGGGTGGGTGATCGATTCGGGTAATGGGAACTGGATCGATGCTGGGATTGGGTTGATTGGGTGGTGGAAGCCGGGGTTGGATGGATGTTTGGTTCGAGCTTTGGGTTCGGCTGCACCGGCCCTTTTAGCTTATCGCTTGAGCGCCCTTTCGAGCAAACTGCATGCAAAATGCGCGCTGGGTTTTGGGCGGGCGGGTTTGCGGCGCGGGCAGGCGTAAATCCGAAAAGTTTTCGGTTTTGGCGCGTGTTGTGCGCGTTGATCTGACCAGGGAGGGCGCGGTCAGGGCGTCATGGCCGCCCAAGCACCTGCGCGACTTTGTTGAGCATGGCTTCGGCGGTATAGGGCTTTTGTAGGAAGTATTTGACGCCGGCGGCGACGGCTTTGGCAACCAAGCCGTTGGCGGAGAGACCACTGGTGGCGATGATCTCAACGTTGGGGTTGATCTTGTAGAGCGCCTGGATCAGCGCGTAGCCGTCCATGATGGGCATCATCATGTCGGTCAGCACCAGCGCTACGTCTTGCGCGTGCTGCACATAGAGGGAGAGCGCGGCCGCGCCATCCTCCGCGGCGACGACCCGATAGCCGAAGTTTTCCAGCGTCTCCTGGATGACGGTGCGTACCGAGTGCTCGTCTTCGACGACGAGGATCAACTCGCCTTGACCGTGGGGCAGGTCTGTGTCCAGGTCCGGCGACTGCAAGGGTGTGTTGATGCCCGCCGCGGGCAGATAGACGTGAAAGATGGTGCCGCGATCTTCCTCGCTGTAGAGGGTGATGAAACCGCCGTGGCTTTTGACAAGCGCCTGCACGGTGGACAGGCCCAGCCCGGTGCCGTTGCCCGGCTCTTTGGTGGTAAAGAAAGGGTCGAAGACGCGCTCGCGCACAGCCGGGGGGATGCCGCTGCCTGTGTCGGCCACGGTCAACTGCACATAGCTGCCCGGCTTTGCCTCTGGGTTCATGCTGGCATACTGCGCGTCGATGGTGAGGTTGGCGGCCTTTAGCTCGAGGACGCCGCCCAGGGGCATGGCGTCGCGCGCGTTGACGCAGAGGTTGAGCAGCACTTGGTGGATCTGGGTTGGGTCGCCGATGACAGGCCAGAGATTGGGCGCAATGGATGTGACGACGTGAATGCGCCGGTCAAAGGTGTCGCGGATCAGCCGTTCCAGTTCGTTGATATTTTGGGCCAGGTTGACTTTGACGCGATCGCCCTGTGCGCCGCGGGCAAAGGTGAGCACTTGGCGCACCATTTCGGCCCCGCGCTGCGCGTTCTGTTCCAGCATGTCCAGCAGGCGCTGATCTCTTTCATTGGCTGCGCGCTGGCGCAACATGCCAACGGCCAGGAGCATGGGGGCCAAGACGTTGTTGAGGTCGTGAGCGATGCCGCCTGCTAGCGTGCCGATACTCTCCATGCGCTGGGCGCGCAGGATTTGCGCCTGGAGTTGGTTGCGCTCGGTGACATCGGTGTTGATGGCAAGCACAGCGGCGGGCTGTTCATCGTCATCATAGACAAGGGTCCAACTGCATTCAACGACGATCTCTTGCCCGCTGCGGTGGCGTTTGATGACCTGGCCCGACCAGGAGCCGTTGGCGAGGAGGTGGGCCTGGGCCTTTTCATAGGTGACCGGGTCAGGGTGGAGCAGGTCGCGCAGGGAGCGGCCAATCACCTCCTCTGCGGCCCAACCATAGAGCCGCTGCGCGCTGGGGTTCCAGAAACTGATGTGGTCGTCCAGGTCACGCACAATGACCGCGTCGTGGGCGATTTCGAGCAGCGCGGCTTGCTGGCGCAGGCGCGCTGCAAGTTGGCGGTGGTGGGTAATGTCCACAGCCATGACCAGGCGCGCCGGTCGCCCGTTGAAGATAAGCGAGTCGGACGAGACTTCTACGTCGATCACCGTGCCGTCTTTTTTGATATGTCGCCAGATGCCGCTGCTGGGTTTGTCGGTGAGGGTGGCGACGCGACGGTTAAGCTGGGGAACGTCTTGCGCCGGACGAAAGTCGCGGATGGTCATGGTCAAGAATTCGTCGCGCGTGTAGCCATAGTGCTCAATCGCGGCGTCGTTGACAGCCAAAATACGCAGCGTCTCGCGGTCATAGACCCACATGGGGTGGGGGTTGCTGAGAAAGAGCAAGCGGTATTGCTGTTCGGATCGGCGCAGCCGTTCTTCCGCCGCGGCTTGCGCTTGCAGCAGTTCGGTCTGTTCACGGTGCAGCAGGCGTAGGTCGAGTTGGCTGATGACTTGGCGCGCCATGATTTTGAGCGCGTCGATCTGCTGTTCGCTCCACTGGCGCGGTTGGTGGTCCATGACGGTCAGCGCGCCGATGGCGACGCCCTCGTCAACGATGAGGGGGATGCCCAGGTAGGCGCGCACATGGGGCGGCCCGACGACAAGCGGGTTTGCGGCAAAGCGCGGGTCGCGGGTCGCATCAGGGACGATCAGGGGATCTGTGCCGCGAATGGTGTAGTCGCAGAAGGCAACCGCACGCGGCGTTTCTTGCAGCGCGATGCCGAGGCAGGATTTGAACCACTGGCGTTCGGCGTCGATGAAGGTGAGGGCCGCGGCAGGCGCTTCGCAGATGAGCGCGGCCAAGCGCGTGAGATCCTCGTACGCTTGCTCGTGTGGCGTATCTAGGATCCGGTAGCGAGAGAGCGCTGCCAGCCGCTCGCGTTCGAGGTTCGAGTTGTCTGGGGGAAGATGCGACATGACTAGCTTGACTTTCGTCTCTGACCGAGTGTGTGCAAGGTGTTGCTACTTGGCGGCGCTTAAGGTCCGCCCGCGCTGCTGTTGCGTGGGCCGACAAGCGTTGTGTGGATTTGGGCAGGCGAAGGATGGAGGTCCGGCTGTAGACCAACGTCAATGGACACACATGCTGACCCTTATAGTATAGCGGGTTATGGCGGCAGCGCAAGAATTTTCTTCGGTTGGCATGACGCAAAAAGCGCCGGGACGCGGCGCAGGAGTGCCCGTCTCCTGCGCATTGCAGAGTTGCCTCATGTGCATGAGCATGTTACACTTTGGCGCACAATGACAGCCCTTGCTCCCTCTTTGACCGGGGCTGTGAGTACCGCCTTATCAGCTATTTGTAAATCACCTCTTGGGCGCGTTGGTGTTCCACGCCTGGGCGTCATAGGCCCTGAATTCATCGACTCCATACCCATCGCCGTCACCGCTTAACTATATCCGTTTCATCGACTCGATCCACATCCGTTGCGTTGCCAGTTCGAGCTACTGTAGGTCCATCCATCAAAGGAGATACCATGCCCATGCAATCATCGAACAGGCCCTACCGCATCGGCGCTAACTATCGCGGTCTCGAATGGGAACAGATCATCCGCAACATGAGCGGTCTGGTTTATTTGGGCGAGCGCGAGCCGGATGATGCGTTCTTCGAGGAGTTGGAAACCGCGCTGAACGACCTGCTGGCGCGGCCGATCTAGGCGCGGGCCAGCCCTACAACCACTGCACGACACGCTGGAAAACGACACGCTAGAAACGGTATCTTGAGCATGTACATCCAGGAGCAACTACGCTGGGATCGGGTGAACGATGAGAACTTGGCCTATTTCAAGGCGCTCGGCGTAGATTATCTGGCGATCTATCCTGCTCCCGATATGCGCGACGGCGCAGACCGGACTGATTATTGGTGGGAGATGCGGAAGCTGGCAGAGAAGCATGGTCTGAAGCTGCAAAATATCGCCACCCATGGGTGGGATGAGATCACGCTGGCGAAGCCGGATCGGGATGAGAAGATCGAGGCATGGTGCACGATCCTGCGCAATCTGGGTGAAGTGGGGATTCCCACCATGGGCTATAACTTCAAGCCGATTGGCAACTTTCGCACTACCTCTGCAATTGGGCGCGGGGGCGTACGCTACAGCACCTTTAACTATGATGAGTTGATGCAGGACCCGCCGCATGTGCCGGAGAAGCAGATTGACGCGGACACGCTGCGCGCCAACCTGGCCTACTTTCTGGAACGCGTGATTCCGGTGGCGGAGGAGGCAGGGGTCACGATGGCGCTGCACCCCGACGATCCGCCGCTGTCTGAGCCGTTGGGCGGCGCGGCGCGCATCGTGTCGAGCATCGAAGATTATCAACAGATTTTTGAGATGGTCCCCAGCGCGTCCAACGCCATGCTCTTCTGCCAGGGATGTGTGGCGGAGATGGGCGTCGACGTGGAGCAGGCGATCCGCACGGTCGGCGAGCAGGGCAAGATCGCCTATGTCCATTTCCGCAATATCCGCGGCACCCCGCGCAACTTCCAGGAAGTCTTTGTGGATGAGGGACAGGTGGACATGCGGCGCATGATGGAGGTCTATCGCGACGTCGGTTTCAACGGCCCGTATATGATGGACCACACGCCCACCTTCAACAACCCGGAGCAGACCAAGTGGGGCGGCGTGGCCTTTGCCGTTGGCTATATGCGCGGCCTGATCCACTCTGTCTATCGCTGATGGGCGTTTAGCAGGGGCGAAGGTCGAGCGTCCGGGAAGGTGAGGGCGAGTAGGATTCGGATTGACCAGCAGCCTAACCCCCCAGGCGATTGCATCCCAAATATCAAGTTTTTTGACTCTAGTTGTTTTACCAGAGGAGGTACTATGTCCATGCAATCATCGAACCAGCCCTCCAGCACGGCGTCTGACTCGCGGGGACGGCTGAGCCGGCGCGGCTTCTTGCGTGCGTCCGCGGCGGCAGCCTTTGCTGTGAGCGCGGGCGGTTTGTTGGCGGCCTGCGCCGCGCCGGGCGGTTCGCCCAGCAGCACGGGCGAGGGGAGTTCGCCCTCTTCGGAGCCGATTGTGCTGCGCCTGCACATGCGCGCGGGCAGCGAAACCAGTGAGCCTGCGATCTATGTGACGCGACCCCAGGAGTTTACCGAGGAGACAGGGGCCCAGGTGCAGCTTGAGCCGATCCCGGCTGAGGAGTATTGGGCCAAGATCGAGACATTGGCCGCGTCCAATACGTTGGGCGACAACATGTTCACCGATGAGAAGAATTGGCAGCACAGCCGCGCGGTGCATTTCGGCTTGATCCAGGATATCGACGAATTCATGGAAGCGGACGGGATCTCGCACGATGAATGGCTGCCGGGCGTGATCGGGACGTGTATCATCAACGGCAAGACCTATGGGCTGCCCAAGACCGGCCACCCGGCCCACGCCTATATCTGGCTCAACCATGACGCGTTTGAGGAAGCGGGTATTCCGATTCCGACCAGCGTCGAAGAAACGACGTGGGATGATTATCGTGAGTGGGCGAACCTGTTGGCGAAGGGCGATCCGGACGGGCGCGAGGTCTTTGGCTTCCACATGCCCACCAACAACATTCAAATGATCATCAATGCCATCCGCGTCTTTGGCGGCTGGGAACTGACCGAGGATGGAACCCAATCGCCCGCGACGGACGACGGGTGGAAGGGGTCGGTGCGCTTTGCCCATGCGCTCTATCAAGAGGACAAGGTGATGCCGCTGGCGTCGGACCTGGGCACAGGGGGCACGATCGGCCTGTTTGCCGCGGGGCGGCTGCCCATGATGGTGGCTTCGCGCGGGACGAATCAGTCGGTGCGCGAGGCTGTGGGGCCGGAGGACGGCAGCACGGGCGGCTTTAAGTGGAGCGCGATCGGCTTGGCCCAGGGGCCGGAGTCGAACGGGTGGGGGGCGAGTCTCAACACCCATGCGGGCACAACCCAATCACCGCACAAGTATGAGAGCTTCCTGCTCACCTATGCGCTGTCAGATGCGCGCTTTGCCTACCTCAACGCCAACGAGATTGGCTATCTGGTGGGCCGCACCAATGAGTTGGAGGAGATCGGCCCGGCCGCGGAGGATCCGTTCATCCGCTTGCAGCACGCCGAGTATTCCAAGGGCGTGCCCTATCGCATCGGCGCTAACTACCGCGGGTTGGAGTGGGAGCAGGCCATTCGCAACACGACGGACTTGGTCTATCTGGGCGAGCGCGAGCCGGACGACGCGTTCTTCGAGGAATTGGCGACGACGCTGAACGACCTGCTGGCGCGACCGATCTAGTCAAGGTTCTCGCGGTTGATCTTCCCGGACGCTGCGAGCTTCATGCCCATCTGCTCGCGAGATGGGGGTAGCTTCCGGGAAGATCCGAATGTTCTGCGAACGTTGTCCCTAGTGCACAGGGCGAAGCGCACACATCGATCATGGAGCCGGGCGCGCCGAGTGGCCGCGGCTCTGCAAGAGGGAAGTAGCATGGCAACAAGCAGTAGCGAAGTGAGCATGGTGACGGGCCGCGGCGCGGCCAAACTGGGGGCTGGGCTGTTCGGGATGAGCCGCCGCCGCCAGTTGGAGGCGATACAGGGCTATCTGTTTATCATGCCGTGGGTTATCGGATTTTTGGTCTTTACGTTGGGGCCAATGCTGGCGTCGTTCTATTACAGCTTCACGCTGTACAATGTGCAGACGGTGCCGCGCTTTACGGGGCTGTACAACTACGATTACGCCTTCAACCAAGACCCGCTCTTTTGGGTATCGGTGAACCGCACGCTGTTGTGGTCGGTCATGACCGTGCCGACCTCGTTGATCGGCGCGCTGTTGGCCGCGGTGCTGCTCAACCAGTCGCTGCGCGGCATGGCGTGGTATCGTACTTGTTTCTTCCTGCCCCATCTGACGCCGGTGGTGGCCGCGGCGATTTTGTGGACGTGGATCTTGCAGCCGGATATTGGCATTCTCAACAGTCTATTGGGGCGAGTGGGGATTCGCGGCCCCAACTGGCTCCAGGACATTCACTGGTCCATGCCTGCGCTGGCGATGATCGCGCTGTGGACGGGGATCGGCGGCAACAAGATGCTGATCTTCCTGGCGGGCTTGCAGGCGATTCCTGAATCGCTGTATGAAGCGGCGGACATCGACGGCGCGACCGGGCCGCAGAAGTTCTGGCGCATTACCGTGCCGCTGATCTCGCCCGCCATGTTCTTTAACCTGATCTTGGGGGTGATTGCCAGCTTCCAGGTCTTTGGCATGGCGTTTGTGACGACGCGCGGCGGCCCGGCCTATGCCACCTATTTCTATGCGCTCCACCTCTATCAACAGGCGTTTGTGAGCTTTGATATGGGCTATGGTTCCGCGCTGGCATGGATCTTCTTTGCCGCGGTCTTGGCGCTGACGCTGTTCCAGTTGTGGCTGCAAAAGCGCTGGGTCTACTACGAGAGCGCGGTCTAGTTGAACTAGAGAGAGAAAACCGTTATGCAAGCAAGCGCCACCTATCGGCCCACGTCCCAAGCGGGGATGAACCGCCACCGCTTTATTGGGATTGTCAACCGCGCCCTGCTCTATGTGCTGGCGTTGGTGCTGTCGGCCATGTTCCTATTTCCGTTCTTTTGGACGGTGACGACATCGCTCAAGAAGCCTATTGAGTTGATCGCGTTTCCGCCCACGATCTTCCCCGAAGTGCCCCAGTGGAACAACTACACTCAAATTTGGGGGCTGGGGTCGGGCATCAACTTTGGTCGCTTCTTTCTAAACAGCGCGATCATTACGGGCACGGCGTTGATCGGCCAGGTCTTTTCCGCGTTCTTGGTTGGCTACGGCTTTGCCCGCTTCCGCTTTCCGGGGCGCAATGTGCTCTTTGCGCTCTGTCTGAGCACGTTGATCCTGCCGCCGCATGTGACGATTATTCCGCTCTTTGTGCTGTTTCGTTCGCTGCACTGGATCGACACTTTCTTGCCGCTGATCGTGCCGAGCTTTTTCGGCGGCGGCGCGTTCACAATCTTCTTGGTGCGCCAGTTCATCATGACCCTGCCGATTGAGATCGATGAGGCGGCGCTGATGGACGGGGCAAGCCGCTTGGGGATTCTGTTCCGCATTATCCTGCCCAATTCGGGGCCGGTGCTGGCGACCGTGGCGATCTTCGGCTTCATCGGCCACTGGAACCAGTTCTTGGAGCCGTTGATCTTCCTCAACAGTGCGCGCAAGTACACGGTTCCGCTGGGGCTTTGGTTCTTGCGCTTCCAAGAGGGGCAGGCGGGTCTGCCCAAAGACAACCTGTTGATGGCGGGCGCGGTCATGGCGACGCTGCCCATCATCATCGTCTTTTTTGTGGCCCAGAAGTATTTCGTGCGCGGCATCGCCATGAGCGGGTTAAAGGGGTAGGCGCGCCGTCTACCCGCCATATGTTTGTCATGTTCCAGGCCGTCATGATGCAGGTTAAGAAACGAATGGGGGATCCGCATCGCTGGCAGGATCGATCCGGAACGGGGTCTTCCCGGAAGTTGCGAGCTTGCGGGAAGGTATGCGCTAGGTAGAATGCGATACCCCTGTTTAATTCTTCCTGTTCATC
>CAZZNG010000137.1:0-14186 GCA_964655505.1 uncultured Litorilinea sp.
CTCGCCCGCCACGTCGAGTTGCAGGCCCAAGTCGGCATCCAGCACACTGACGATCTTCGCCATTCGCTCTAAGTTGCCGTGGAATTCATGTTGGAGCATGGCTAACTTGGTCTCGTCCATGCGCGCGTTGAGCGGCACGACTTCGACCCCCAAATGGTTCAGGATTTGGGCAAAGGCGTCGCCTGCCGCGCCGTGGGAATAGTCGATGACCAAGCGGAATTGAGCAGCACGCACTGTTTCCACGTCAACTTGGTCCAAGAGGGCATCGATATAGCGTTCGACCGGGCGCACGGCATACTCGATGACGCCGATTTCGTCCAAGTAGGCACGGCGAAAGTCCTCGCGGAAAAAGATGCGTTCGATGGTGCGCTCGGCTGACTTGCTCTGGTCCATGCCCGTCTTGTCCATGATGCGGATATCGACCACGCGCTGATCGAATGGGCTAAGGCGCACATGGATGCCCGCCGACGTGTTCGGTTCACAGCGCACAAAGTAGCGCAGCACCGGCGTGGGAACCGTGCCCAGATCCCACACATTGATGCCCGTCCCCGGCAGCCCGCTGATGAGGGCGCGCTTGAGCATGCGCGAGGAGCGGTGCATGTCGCGGTTGAGCGCCACGTAGGAGCCTTTGGGCAAGGTTGCGCCAAGCGCCGCGCCCAGCTTGGCCGCAAACTCCGGCGTCAGATCGACATTGACCACGCCGGTAATGCCAAAGCGCCCAAAGAGCGAACGCCGCCCCTGGTTGCCCCAAATGATGCTGTCTTTGACGATTGCGCCTGCCTCGATCTCCTTGCGCGGCCACAGCTTGACGTCAGGGTAGATCACCGCGCCTTCGCCGATGATGCACTGATCGCTGATCACAGCCCCTTCAAAGACCACCACTTTGGACTTCAAGCTGCATTGGCGGGTGATGATCGCCCCGCGCAGTTCGCAGTTTTCGCCGATGTAGTTGTTGCGCCAGAGAATGCTGCGTTCGATGCGGCTGTAGCTGTCGACAATGGTGTAGTCGCGCACGATGCACGGGCCGTAGATGGTCACATCGCCTTTGATTTTGACGCCGTTGCCCAAAAAGATCGGGCCGAACAGCTGCGCGCTGGGCGCGATGTCCACATCTTCGCCCACCCAGATGCCGCCGCCGATGTGACGGCCAATCGGCTCGGTGAGTTTGACCTTGCCATAAAGCATATCGGCGTTGGCCCGGCGGTACTCTTCGATGTTGCCCACGTCGCACCAATAGCCTTCGGCAATGTGCCCATAGATGGGCTGGCCTATCTTGACCATGCGCGGGAAAAGCTCGGTCGAAAAGTCATAGGGCTTGCCTGCCGGAATCAGGTCCAAAACTTCCGGTTCGAGCACATAAATGCCGGTATTGACCGTGTCGGAGATGATCTCGCCCCAACTCGGCTTCTCTTGAAATTGGGTAATGCGCCCTTCGGCGTCGGTCATGATGACGCCAAATTCCAATGGGTTGGGCACACGGGTGAGGGTAAGGGTGGCCTGCGCGCCGCGCTCTTTGTGTACTTGGATAATGCGAGTCAGATCAAAGTCGGTCAGCGCGTCGCCGCTGATGACCAAGAAGGTGTCGTCGAGGTAGCGCTCCGCGTTCTTGACGCCGCCCGCTGTGCCCAGAGGCGATTCCTCGATCGCGTAGGTGAGTTGAAGCCCCAGATTGCGCCCGTCTTCAAAGTGATCTTGGATCACAGCCGCCATGTAGCGCACGGTGACAATCACTTCGGTGATGCCGTGGCTCTTGAGCAAGTCCAAGATATGGGACATGACTGACTTGTTGACTACCGGCACCAGTGGCTTCGGGCGTCCGATGGTCAACGGACGCAGGCGCGAGCCTTCACCGCCGGCCATCAAAACAGCTTTCACGTTTCCTCCTTATTGCACGGCGCGCTGCTCGATACGCCCATCAACACGATGTTCAACATGGCGCAAGGATAAATGACGTAGGCCGGGCCACAGTCTGTCTGGTTGTCTACCTTGTCGTCTATCCCGCATGCAGCCAGAGGATCGGCTGCAGAGCCTGCCCTGTGGAGAGCCGGAGGCAGGGGGCAGCGAACGTATGGCTGCATTTGGGTTTATACCGGGGGCCACGGATAGTTGCGCCGGTGGGCGGCAGGGGCCGGGTACTTTTGCAAGCGAACCAGCGTGCGCGTGCGCTCGGTGAGCGCAGCCACCTCGGCGCTGTTGAGCAGTTGACAGAGCACACCGGCCAGTGCGCTGCGTTCATTGGTCAGTTCGGCCAGCAGTTGTTCCAGATCAGCCACCAACTCGGCCTCGATGGGTTCGTTGCTAAACTCCCAAATCACCGTTCGCAGCTTGTATTCGGTGTGAAAACAGATGCCGTGGTCGATGGCCCACAGACGCCCATCATCACCGATCAAGCAGTGGCCGCTCTTGCGGTCAGCGTTGTTGACCACGTAGTCAAAGAGCGCAAGGCGGCGCAGCGCACCGGCGAAGCGCGCATCGTCTTGCACCGTGAAATAGTGTTCTGAGTCGTCGTTGGCAATGTAGAGCTGAACACTCCCCAGCCCGCGCGTGCCGTCGCGCAGCACCGTGGGCGGCACAAGGTTCCAGCCCAGGGCCGAACTGATGGTATAGGCCGCGGTCTCGCGCAGACAGAGCGTGCCCCATTCAAAGTCCCACAGAGGGCTTTCACCCCGTCGCGGCTTATAGACCGCGGGCAGCGTCAGCTCCTTGCCTTCTACTGTGCCTTCCACCGTGATCAGAAAGCTGTGGTTGGAACTATAGGGCAGCAGCCCTTGTTCCTTCATCTTGCCCTGGGTCAACACTTCCACCACCTCTGCCTCGGTGACTTGGATTGGGCTGTCTTCCGGCTCCGGCCCAGACGACGAGGCATGTGGAGGCGATGATTTGGAATGGGTTGACGAGGATTCTGTCATCTTGATTGATCAGAAAATGATCTGGGTCAGAAAATAATCGGCATTGCTTGGCCGTCCGAGCGGGGGCAGAAATGGCCCTCCCGGTCGATGGGTCGCCCACAGAGGGGGCAGGTTGGCCGGCCTTTGGCAATGACTTCAAGTGCATGGTCGCTCAGCGCGCGCATTTGATCGCGCGTGGCGACAAAGCGCACCGCAGGCACATCGTCATCTTCCGGGTCGACAATGTTGCCCGACTCGTTGATGACCAGGGCTTTGGCGATGAGCCAGATCCTATCTTCCTCCTCGTCATAGCCTACCATCAACTGGCCCACGCGAAAGGCCGGTTCCACCGGCGATTCGGCGTAGAGCGCGCGTTTCTTGACGTTGACCGGGGGCAGGTCCGGGTATTTCTCTTCAAGCTCCTCAAGCAACTGCAACACGCTGATCGCCAGGTTGGCAACCTCTTGCTTCTCCAAAACAAGCGTCACCAGTTCCGATTCGGATCGGGCCTGGATGAAAAAGGTGCGCTTGCCCGGTTCGCCAATGGCGTCGGCGACAATATGTTGGACAGGATTGAGGTCATGGGCAAAGTGAGCCATAGACATTTTTCTCGCTGTCGATCACTCGGCGTAATCGATTTAAATCAGAGGAGTTCACGCGCCGCGGCTTCCCCGCGCATTCACCAGGGAACTGTGACAGTACCGGCTGCGTGCGGAACTCCCATGCGGATGCTCCAGATTTCGAACCTTGTGCGCCAATCGTGCTAGGCCGAGGGTTCAGTCTCGCTTTGCACAGCGCCCTCGGCTTGCTCTGCCTCTTCCTCTTTTTTCCATTCGAATGTCGGCAGGTCGGCCACATAATTGGTAAAGAGCACGGCGGGACGCGCTTCATGAAAGGCTAGCCCACTGATGGAGGCCGTGCTGATCATGATCCGCTGGAACAGGTCCAGCGGCGTACCCATGAAATGGGCCAGTGTTGTGCGGATCACATCGCCGTGGCTAAAGACCGCCACCAATTGATTGGGGTGGTCAGCGCAGATCCGTTCAAGCGTGGTAACGGCGCGTGTCTGTACTTCGCGCAGTGTCTCCCCATCAGGGAAGCGGTAGATACTGGGATAGTGCTGCACATGATGCCAATCGGGCGTCTTGGTTAGCTCCTTCAATTCACGCCCGCACCATTCGCCGTAGTCCACCTCCAAGACCCCCGGTTCTGGAATCACCGTGAGGCCGAACTTGGCGGCCACAGGCGTGGCGGTTTCCATACAGCGTTCGAGCGGGCTAGAGTAGACGGCGCTAATGGGCTGGCTCGCTAGCATCTCGGCCAATCGTTCGCTCTGGGCGCGGCCCTTCTCGTTGAGGTGAACACCCGGCGTGCGGCCTGCTAAACGGTCACTGCCGACCCAGTCGTTCTCGCCGTGGCGGATCAGCAGAATATAGGTTGTCGATCCCTTCATCCTCCGGTCTCACAATCCGTATGCTATAATGGCGCTGCTTTGTTCGATTGACTTCGATTCCGTTGTTGCTGCCTGTCGCTTGTTTGAACAGCGCTTATCTAAACAGCGCGGCTGCACAACAGCACCCGCCACAACAATCTATCTTTCTTGTATCTCGGCGGGTCATTGAACAGCATAGCACGGGCGCGAGTCCGTTGAAGTGGACAAACTTACCTTCTCTACCCAGCCCAACTTGCAGCTTGTCTTGATCAAGCCGCCGGCATCTCGTGGCACGTCGTCCGAAGCGAGTTCAGTGTAGCATATTTTGGCGAAAAGTGAAGTTGCCGTGCTTGGGCAGGCTCTGTGCAGGATGCTCCTTTGTTGATATCCGAACGCTCTGATTCCGCTCGATTTCGTTCCACTCACCCCCCGCTCTGCCGCTGGCCGGTAGGGGGGCGTCGCGCCGGGCGTAGGCGGCGCGGCCCGCTGATCTTGGCGCTAGGATGGGGCGCGCTGCTGCTGCTGTTGTTGGCCGGGCTGGCCGCGTGCGGGCGTGAGGCCGCGCCGCCGCCCGATCCCTATGCGCCCTATCGCCCCGCGCTCAAGTCCGATTTTCAGCGCGACTTCGAGCGTATGGACTTCGCGCCGCGCTATGCGCTTTCGATCACGGTGGGGCCTGCGCTGGACATTTTGACGGGCACAGCCACGATCCATGTGCCGAATTATAGCGACGACACCTGGCGCTTTCTGCTCTTCCGGCTCTACCCCGCGCTGTCCCACTATCGCAGCCAGATCGCCATCCAGAGCGTGTCTGTCAACGACCAGCCGACTCCATACATTTACCAGGACGACAATACCTCGCTGCGCATCGACCTGGTGCAGCCGCTGCCCGCGGGCAGCGCGGTCGATGTGCGTCTGAACTGGAAGACGACCATTCCCCGCTGGCCCGATGATAACGCGACCTATGCGCTCTTTGGCCGCAGCCAAGAGATGGTGAGCCTGCCCCTCTTCTATCCGTCGCTGGCTGTCTATGGCGTAGACCCAAGCGTGGGGCTGGGGGCTTGGTGGCAGGAGACGGGCACAGCGCGCGGGGATGCCGCGTACAACATTGCATCGCTCTTTGTCGTCACTGCCACGCTGCCCAGCGAGCAAGTGCCGGTCGCCAGCGGAACCCAGGTTGAATCAAAGGTCATTAACGATGAGCAGACCCAGCATGTGTGGGTGACCGGACCTGTGCGCGAGTTCACGCTGCACATGAGTCCGCTCTTCCGTTCGGCGGAGACCGAAGCCTATGGCACGCGTGTGGTGAGCTACTGGCTGCCGGGCCAAGAGGTCGCGGGCCGCGCGGCGCTCAACCACACAGCCGCGGCCTTGCGCATCTACAGCGACTATTTTGGGGAATACCCCTATCGCGACATGCGCGTCGCGCCTGCGCCCATCAACTTTCGCGGTATGGAGTATCCCCAACTGATCCTGCTGGGCGTGGATCTCTATACCCGCGTGCAGAACAATCTAGAAGTGTTGATCGCGCATGAGGTGGCCCACCAGTGGTGGTATCTGATGGTGCACAACGATCCAGTCAATCTGCCCTGGCTGGACGAAGCACTGGCCGAGTATTCGGTGCGGCTCTACTATCAGTATCTCTATGGAACCGGCAGCGCGGACCTGCTGGTGCGCCAACGCTGGCAGACGCCCTATGACCTCTTGGTCGACCGTGACCTGGACGCGCCCATCAACCAGCCTGTCGATGTCTTTGAAAACGGCAGCCAGTATGAAACCGTGATCTATGGCAAAGGCGCGCTCTTCTATACGCAGTTGCAGCAGGCATTGGGCGAACGCCAATTCCGCCGCTTCTTGCGTGACTACTACCAAGCGCATCGCTATGGGGTGGTCGACCTGGCGATCTGGCGTGACGCAATGGCCGCTTTCCAACTGCCCAGCGTCGACGCGCTGGTGCGCGAGTGGATCGGCACGCCTCCCCGACCGGCGGAGGTGAATGTGCCGCGCGCGACCAGCGCGGCCAATGCAGGCGAGGAGACCGCGGGCAACTGATCCACGCCTGCCGCGCCCATTCAAAGCGTAGTCACTTCACGCGCACAAGCGCACAGGTTGATCAAGAAAACAAAGCCCTTGCCGCATCTGTACGAACCCATTTGTACAGGGCGGCAAGGGCTGTTTTGTTAGGGGTGTTGCCAATGGGCCGCGCGCGGCGCGAATTACAGGATCTTGCGCAAAAAGGTCTTGGTACGCTCGTGCTTCGGCTCGGTGAAGAAGGTGGCAGGCGTGCCGATCTCGACGATCTCGCCGCTGTCCATAAAGACGATGCGGTCGGCCACCTCGCGCGCAAAGCCCATCTCATGGGTGACAACCAGCATGGTCATGCCCGAATGGGCTAGCTCGCGCATCACATCCAGCACCTCTTTGATCATTTCCGGGTCCAGCGCCGAAGTCGGCTCGTCAAAGAGCATGATCTTCGGCTCCATCGCCAACGCCCGCGCAATCGCCACGCGCTGCTGTTGGCCGCCCGAAAGTTGGGCCGGGTATTTGTTGGCCTGTTCCGGGATGCCCACCCGTTCCAGCAGCTCCATCGCCATGATTTCGGCCTCGGGCTTGCGCCGCTTGCGTACATGCACCGGCGCAAGGGTGATGTTCTCGATGACCGTTAGGTGGGGAAACAGGTTGAACTGCTGAAAGACCATGCCTGTCTCGGCGCGGATCGCCTCGATGTTGCGCACGTTGTGGGTCAAGGGGATGCCGTCGACAACGATCTCGCCGCTCTGGTGCTCTTCGAGCCGGTTGATGGTGCGGATCAGGGTCGATTTGCCCGACCCGGACGGCCCAATCACCACGACGACTTCTTGGCGCTTGACCGTGAGATTGATATCGCGCAGCGCCTGGAAGTTGCCATACCACTTGCTGACGTTGCGACAGATGATGATGTCGTCTTTTTCCGCTTGATTTTCCGCCTGTTTCTGTATCTGTTCGGTCATTTTATTTTGTGTTCCTTCCCCGCGCACCTTGCGGCTGCGCCGGGGCCATTTTTAGCGCGTGCCAACGCCCCAAGAGGTTTCTAGGCGGCGGCTGGCGACACTCATGCCATAGCTGAAGATGAAATAGACCAGAGCCACAAAGAGATAGATTTCTTTGGTGACGCCGCCAGGGACACCCAACCAATCGGGCTGCTGTACAACCGATTGGGCGATGCCCAGCAGGTCGACCAGACCCACCAGCGCCACCAGCGACGTGTCTTTGAAGAGCGAAATGAATTGGCCGACAATGGCCGGGATCACTTTTGCCAGGGCTTGGGGCAGGATGATCAGCCGGTACTTGTCGAACACGTTCAGACCCAGGGCATCGGCAGCCTCATATTGCCCCTTGGGGATCGCTTGCAGCCCGCCGCGCACATTCTCGGCCAAATACGCGGCGCTAAAGAGGGTGATGGCGACCGTCACGCGCACGAACGAAGAGGGCGTGCTCATGGTGGCGGGCAGGAAGAGCGGCAGCAGCACCAAGCCCATAAAGAGCAGCGTGATCAGCGGCGCACCGCGCACCAATTCGATGTAGGCGATGCTGAGGAAGCGCACCACCGGCAGATCGCTGCGCCTGCCCAGCGCCAACAGCACGCCGAGCGGAAAGCTGAAGGTGATGCCAACCACCGTCAGCAGCAGCGTCAGCATCAAGCCGCCCCACAGATTGGTCGCGACGCCCGGCGCAAAGTGCCAACTCACGCCGAACAGCCGGAAGCCGCCTGCCAAGATGATCAGCGCCAGCGGCAGCGAAAGCAGCCACAACACCCGCAGCACACGGTCGGACGGCGGCATCCGCAGCCCCACCCCATAGCCCGCCACCAGCAGCACCGCGCCAATCCCCAGCATGATCTGTGTGGTGACCCCAATGGGCAGCAGCGCCAGCACGACCAGCAGCGCGACCAAGCCAATCGCCAGATCGCGCAGCAGACTGCCCCATTTGCCCGCGCTGATCCCAAAGAGCGCGCAGACAATGAAGAGCACCAAGAGGGGCTGCATCAATTGGTTGGGCGGGTAGGGACCAACGGCAAAGAGTTTGCGGTTCTGCCAGACAGGCAGCCAAAAGGCGTTGAGGATCCAGCGGCTCAAGCCGGTGATGACAAAGTAGAGCGCCACCAGGGTGACAATCGTCAGGAGGCTGTTGGCGATGCTGCTAAACAAGTTGGCGTGCAGCCATCCCCATATGCCGGTTTCGCTAACAGGCGGTCTGGACGGGGGCACGTCCCCCGCAGCCCAGCCGGTGTCACGCAGTTCCGTTGTCATCGTTGTATCTACCGTCCCTTGAGCGCGATCCGCTGGTTATACCAGTTCATAAAGAGCGACGTGATCAGGCTGAACGCGAGGTATGTCACCAAGATCACCACGAACATTTGGATCTCGGCCCCGGTCTGGTTCAAGATCGTCAGCGAGACATTGAAGAGATCGGGGTAGCCGATGGCGATTGCCAAACTTGAGTTCTTGCTGAGGTTCAGATATTGGCTTGTGAGCGGCGGGACGATGACGCGCAGCGCCTGGGGCAAGACGATCCGGCGCAGGATCGTGCTGTTTTTCAGCCCCAGCGCGCGCCCCGCTTCCCATTGCCCGCGCGAAACTGCATTGATCCCAGCGCGCACAATCTCCGCAATAAACGCGCCGGTGTAGACCACCAGCCCGACCACCAGCCCAAAGAATTCGGGCGTCATCAGATGGCCGCCCACAAAGTTGAAGCCCCGGCGCACAGGCCCATCCAGCGCGAGCACGCCCGGCGTCTCCCACTGCAACGAAGCGCCTTGCGCCTCGTCGGGGAGGTCATAGAAGCGATAGCTGCCGTTCTTGTTGGTGCGCGTCGTGCCCAGCACCTCGCCACTGGCATCCAACAGCGTGACAGGCACAAAGGCCAGTGCGGTCTCTGTCTCCTTGTCATATTGGCCGTTGCCGTTGCGGTCGGCATAGAGCAGGCCGCGGTCGCCCCGCTCCAGGGTATAGGCGACGTTGGGCGGCAGCGTTGCATTCACGCTTGTTATGGCATAGCCAATCGCCGCCACCAGCAGCAGCACGCCCACGCCCCAATCCAAGCCTGCGCCGATGCGCCCGGCGCGGCGCAGCATCCGCCCGCGCCACCAGGTCGTCGCCGCGCCCGCCACAAGCGCGGCCAAGAGCCACCAGCGCCACGGCAGCCCCGCGCCGGTGAACTGGAGTCCAGCAATGACCGCGCCGCGGTTGCTCAAGGCGAACAGGCCGGGGATGCCATAGGCGTTGTCCACGTTGGGCAGCGTCAACACCACGCCGAAATACCAGAAGAAGAGTTGGACAAGCAGCGGCGTACTGCGGATCACGTCGATGTAGACCGCGGCAATGCGGCTCACCAGCCAATTGTTGGAGAGGCGCGCAATCCCTGCAAACAGGCCCAAGATTGTCGCCAGAATGATGCCCAAAACGGCCACGCGTAGCGTGTTGACCAAGCCGACGATAAAGGCGCGCCCATAGGTTTCTTGGGGGCTGAAGGGCAATCCTTCACCAATGGCGAACCCCGCGGTCGAACCGAAGAAGTTAATGCGCAGACTGCGGCCTGCAGCGACCAGCCGATTGTTGACGTTGGTCGCCATGAACCAGATCAGCAGCACGACGAGGAGCAGCAGGCCGATTTGGAACAAGATGCGCAACGTTTTGATGTTGCGCCAGAAAGGGATCCGTTGATCGATGGTGGTATATGTTTTGGTCGCCATGCAAAAAGAATTCTACAAATTCAGCCGCGATGAAGCGCAACCGAGACAGGAGATCCCCCTGTTCCGGTTGCGCTTCATCAACTGCTTTAGCGCAGCGGCGGCGCGTAGAGCAGCCCGCCTTGCGTGTAGGGCTGGTTGAACCCGCGCGGCAGTGAGAAGGGGGTGTCGGGGCCAAGATGGCGATTATAGATCTCGCCGTAGTTGCCCACAGCGCGGATGACGGTCACCATGAAGTCGTTGGGCAAACCGAGCTTCGCGCCCAACTCGCCTTCAACGCCGAGGATGCGGCGGATGTTCGGGTTTTCGCTCTCCAGCATCTCGTCGATGTTCTCCGAGGTGATGCCGTACTCTTCCGCCTCGATCAGCCCGTGGATGGTCCAGCGCACTGCGTCGGCCCAGCGCGGATCACCCTGGGCCACAGCACCGGCCAGCGGCTCCTTGGACATGGTCAAGTCCAGGATCACATGCTCGTCCGGGTTTGACATCTTGGTGCGGCTGACAGCCAGTTGGGATTTGTCGCTGGTAAAGCCGTCGCAGCGGCCTTCATCATAGGCTGAGGTGGCCGAATCGTTGTCTTCAAAGACGACAGGCGTAAACTCGATGCCCAGGGTGCGGAAATTGTCGGTCAGGTTGAGTTCGGTGGTCGTGCCGCTTTGCACACAGACTGTCGCGCCTTCCATGTCCTCCAGCGATTCAATGCCGGTTTCGGCGCGCACCATCATGCCCTGGCCGTCATAGAAGGTGACAGGCATGAACTCCATGCCCACCTCGGCGCTGTCGCGGGTGAGCGACCAGGTCGAATTGCGGAAGAGCACATCGACTTCGCCGCTGGTCACCAGGGTAAAGCGTTCCTGGGTGGTGGATGAGCGGAGCGCGACCGCGTCGGCATCCCCCAACACCGCAGCCGCAACGGCGCGGCACAGATCGACATCAAAGCCGACGTAAGACCCGTCCGATTCCAGATTGCTAAAGCCGGGCAGTTGGCCGTTGACCGCGCAGTTCAGCGTGCCGCGCGCTTGCACAGTATCCAAGCGGCTTTGGCCTTGCGCCGCGGGCGCGGCTTGTTCAGCGGGTGCGGCTTCGGCCTCTGGGGCTGCTTCTTGCGCGGGGGCTTCGGCAGCGGTTTCGTCAGCCGCCGCTTCCGGGGCAGGGGCGGCCGTTGGCGCTGGGACATTGGTGCAAGCCGCCATCACCAACAGGAGCGTGGCAAGCACTGACACCAATAGGAATGCGGGCATCCTGGTACGCATAGACTTCTTCTCCTTACTAACCTGTAAATCGCTTTATGTGAAAGGATGTATCTTAATAGATACAGAAGACGCTGGTTAAATGCTGGAACGCGCCGCGGCGGAGGCTGTAGGCGGGTGCCTGCCTATCAATCTGCATATTCAGCGATAAGGATTATGTTGGGTGGTGGCTAGCCCATACGTGCCAAGGCTACACCGGGCGGTGTGCTTAGAATTGCGCTGACATGGCACGCCAGCGGGTCGCCGCGCATGGTGCGGCGTGCCGCCGACCTTGCCCCAGAGGAGTGATTCCACTTGAGCGGCAGCCCACGCGGCGAGAATATACCACGTATATTGACACGCTGTCAATCTGAACGGCTGCCCTTAGCCTATGCAACCCTTTTGCAAAGAGTGGGCGCGGCAGCAGGCAAACGGCATTGTTCAGTGTACACAATCAACGCTCGCCAGCAGCGTTTGTTTGTCCCGCTGCCATTGGGCTATAATCGCACAATGGTTGAATGTTACTATCGGTTGGATGGAGACGACACATGTCACCCGAATTAATCAATACCGTCGCCACCATTGTTGGCGTGATTGTCGCCGTGATGGGGGCATTTCTCTTTGCGTTTTGGATTGCCATGGGGATTTGGACCTTCAACGACATTCGCTCGCGCACAGGTGATTGGTTGGCGATCCTGCTGGCATGTGTCTTGGTCTTGATCTTTCCCATTGTGGGGTGGGTGCTCTATCTCATGATCCGGCCCAAGTCTACCTTGGCCGAGGTCTATGATCGGGCACTGGAGGAAGAGGCGCTGCTGCGCGAAATCGAGGAAACGTTGGCCTGCCCGGCCTGTGGCGTACCGGCCAAAGAGAACTGGGTCTTTTGTCCCAACTGCCACAATCAGTTGCAGCACAGTTGCCCCAACTGCGGCAACCTCGTGCGCAATGAGTGGGAGATCTGTGTCTACTGCGGCACAGCACAGCAGACGTTGAGCGCGCCGCGGCGCGTTCCCAGCCGCCAGCCGCAGCCCGCTTCCACATTGGGGCCAATGGAGGATGCGGACGACGGGCTTTACCGGCCTGTGCGCGTGGCGAAGTAGCCGCGCTCGCTCAGGCCGATGATTCAATGCCGCCCATTCGCCTCTGCACGGGGCAGGCGAACCGATTTGCGATACACGACTTTACAATACACGACCGGCAGCCTAGCCTGCCGGTTTTTTTATTGGGATTTAGTTCGTCAGGGTCAGGCTGTGGGGTCGCTCAGGGGGAGGATCGTGGGCGCGTGGATGTGCACCAGGTCATCCACAGTCAGCGCCATCATGGTGCGGTCATCCCCGCCGCCGCCGTAGATCTGGCCGTTGAACTGGTCGTGCAGCGCCAGGACGCGCTGGTCAAGCAAGACGGGTAGCGGGGTGCGATGGCCGAAAGGCGGAACGCCCCCGGCTGGATAGCCAAGCAGATCTAGCACCTGTTCGGGCGTGGCAAGCTTGACGCGTTTGGCGGACAAGCCATAGTGGCGCGCCAGCACCTTTTTGTCGATGCGATACTCGCCGCAGCCGATCACCACCACCGCGCCGGGCATGGCTTGGCCGGGCGTCTCGCCATTGGCCGCAGGGGGGTGCAGGATGAAAAGCAGCGTTTTGACGATCTGGTCCGGCTCGACGCCCAGCACCGCGGCCGCGTCGGGCACGGTCGGCGTGTGGCCGATGTCCGGCAGCAGGCGCGCGGCAGGCACATGCCGGTCGAGATAGGTTTGCAGGTCGTCCAAGGTCAATGGTTGCATGGCGGGCATTGTAGCGACTCCGGCCCATTCCGCCAAACCTGCGCCCTGGCTGTGCATTGGCGTTTTCCCTCTTTGGGCAGGCTCGCCCCTCCGTGCTATGATTTATTCGTATGATCACCGCCATCACCTTTGACTTTTGGGATACGCTTGCGCTGGATGATTCGGATGAGCCGACACGCCGGGCACTAGGGCTGCCCAGCAAAGCCGACGCGCGCGTCCAACTCTTCGTCGACAAGATCACCCAGAACTATCCGCATATCTCCTGTGAACAAGCCGCGGACGCATACCGGCAAGCGAACGATCGCTTTCGCCACGACTGGCACAACAACCACCGCACGCCAAGCGTTGTCTCGCGGCTGGTTGACGCCTATGCACTGCTCGGCTTGCAGCCCGGCCCCGGCGAATATGCCCGCCTGGTGCGCGAGGTGGACGAGTTGGTGCGCGAGATCGAAACCATGGAGATCCGCATCCCGCCGCGCTTCGCCGAGGGGGTACACAACACGCTCGATCTGTTGGCCGGGCAGTACCGGCTTGGCATCATCTCCGACGTAATCCATACCAGCGGCCGCGGCCTGCGCCATCTGCTGCAGAGCCAGGGCTTGCTGCAGTACTTCAGCTACTTTGTCTTTTCTGACGAGGTGGGCGCGGCCAAACCGTCGACGCAGGTCTTTCGCCAGGCCGCGCTGGGGCTTGGCCTGCCGCCGCAGCAGATCGTGCATGTGGGCGATCGGGAGAGCAACGATGTCACCGGGCCGGTTTCGATTGGTATGCGCTCGATCCTCTTCACCGGCATTGTCGACCGCGGCAGCGCCGGAACACGCGCCCACGCCGTCTGTCGCAACTTCCGCGATCTGCCTGCGCTTGTGCGCCGGTTGCGCTGAACCCTCTGGACTCTGCGCCCATGACGCCAAATGAACACAGCCCACGCGTGCAGGCCGCCATTGAGCAACTCGCGGCTGCGTTCACCGCGCGCTTTCCCCTTGAGATTCGCCGCCCGCGCACGGTCGGACGTGAAGCAGAATATCCTGTAGTCGACGAGCGGGGCCGGGCCGCGGATGTGCGGCGGCTGTGGCCGCGGCTCATGGCCGAAGGCGACCTCCAGCCCAAGTTCGACAGCGGCAACCCG
>CAZZNG010000138.1:0-13884 GCA_964655505.1 uncultured Litorilinea sp.
CAAAGCTTCATGCGTCTCAGCTCGATTCACCCAGAAAGGTAGTTACACCATGATTGTCGTCATGCGACCCAACGCTACACCCGCCGAGGTCCAGGCAGTTGTCGACAAAGCCCAAAGCGTCGGCGCCAAGACCCACCCCATCTACGGCGAAAACCGCACGGTTGTGGCCCTGGTCGGCGACCTCACCCGCATCAGCCGCGAGGCTTTCAACGCCATGGACGGCGTCGCCGAAACCATGCGCATCCAGGAGCCTTACAAGCTCTCCAGCCGCACAGCCCACCCGCATAACACCGTTATCGAAATCGGCGATGTCCGCATCGGCACGGACGAAGTGATCGTCATGGCCGGGCCGTGCAGCGTCGAAAGCCGCGAGCAGATCATCGAGTGCGCCATTGCCGTCAAAGAAGCAGGCGGCAAGATCCTGCGCGGCGGCGCGTTCAAGCCGCGCACCAGCCCCTACAGCTTCCAAGGGCTTGGCGAGGAAGGGCTGAAGTACCTGGCCGAAGCGCGCGAGATCACCGGCCTGCCGATCATCACCGAGGTCATGACCGTGGAGGCCCTGCCCCTGGTGGCCGAATACGCCGACATTTTGCAGATTGGCGCGCGCAACATGCAGAATTATGGGCTGTTGCAGGCTGTGGGCAAGGTGCAGAAGCCGGTTATGCTCAAGCGCGGCATGAGCGGTTCCATCGAAGAGTTGCTCATGTGCGCCGAATACATCGCCAGCGAAGGCAACTACAATGTGATGGTCTGCGAGCGCGGCATCCGCACCTATGAAACCGCCACGCGCAACACCTTCGATCTCAACGCTGTGCCGGTCATCAAGCAGGCGAGCCATCTGCCGGTGGTGGCCGACCCGTCCCACGGGACAGGCTACCGCGAGTATGTCCCGGCCATGAGCCGCGCGGCGGTGGCCGCGGGCGCGGACGCGCTGATCCTGGAGATCCACCCCGACCCGGACAACGCGGTCAGCGACGGTCGCCAGAGCCTCGACGTTCAGGAATTCACCAAGCTCATGGGCAGCCTCAAGCGCATTGCCGAAGCGGTTGACCGCACGTTGGGCGAACCGGCCCTGACGCCTGATTTGAGCGCGGTGGCGTAAGCAGCGTAAGCGCGCAGCGACGTAAGCACACAACGACGTAAGCACACAGCGACGTAAGCACACAGCGACGTAAGCACACGGTGCGCCAAGCGCCTGTAGAAGTGATGTTGCAACAGAATTTTGCAAGATAACCGGACGCGATAACCGCGATAACCAGGGAATCGGAAAGGAACTGAGCATGATCATCGTCATGCAGAGAAACGCCGAGCCAGATCAGATCGAGGCGGTGGTCAAACGAGTGGAGGAGATGGGGTACAAGGTCCATCTCAGCCGCGGCGAAGCACGCACCATCATCGGCATCATCGGCGCGGACGAACACAAACTGCACCCAAACTCCTTCGAGGCCATGGACGGCGTGGAAAAGACCATGCGCGTCATGCAGCCCTTCAAGGTTGCCAGCCGTGACTTTAGCCAGGAAAATAGCGTCATCAAGGTCGGTGATGTAGAGATCGGCGGCAACAAGGTTGTCGTCATGGCCGGGCCGTGCAGCGTCGAAAGCCGCGAAATGATCCTAGAGACTGCACACGCGGTCAAGGAAGCGGGCGGATCGATCCTGCGCGGCGGCGCGTTCAAGCCACGCAGCAGCCCCTACAGCTTCCAAGGGCTGGGCGAGGAAGGGCTGAAGTACCTGGCCGAAGCGCGTGAGCAGACCGGGCTACCGATCATCACCGAAGTGATGACGCCAGAAGACATCGAGATCGTTTGCGACTACGCCGACATCTTGCAGGTGGGCGCGCGCAACACGCAGAACTACTCGCTGCTCAAGGCGCTGGGCAAACAGTCCAAGCCGGTCTTTCTCAAGCGCGGCATGAGCAGCACGATCCAAGAACTGCTCATGAGCGCGGAATACATCCTGAGCGGCGGCAACATGCAGGTGATGGTGGGCGAACGCGGCATCCGCACCTATGAGACTGCCACCCGCTTCACCTTTGATGTCAACGCCATTCCGGTGCTCAAAGAGTTGAGCCATCTGCCGGTCGTGGCTGACCCGGCCCACGGCACGGGCAAATGGAACCTGGTCACGCCCATTGCCAAGGCCGCGGTCGCCGCGGGGACCGATGCCATCATGGTCGAAGTCCATCCCGACCCGGCTGCGGCGTGGAGCGACGGCGCGCAGAGCTTGACGCCAGAGCGCTTCGCCAAGATGATGAACGAACTGCGCCCGGTGGCCGAAGCTGTGGGGCGCTCGCTCTAGGGCCGCGGTGCATCGGGTGTCGATTCAGTTGCCTGTGCGAAGGAAAAGCGCACGACCTCTGTTCGTGCTCAATCCGTTCGTGCCAAGTCTGCTTGTACCAAAGATAAACGCATGACGAAACGTCTTGCCGACTGTCGCGTGGCTATCGTCGGGCTGGGGCTGATGGGCGCCAGCCTGGCGATGGACCTAACCCATCATGAACTTTGCCGCGAGGTGCGCGGGGTGGCGCGGCGCACAGACACCGTGCTGGAGGCGTTCTTCGCCGGTGCGGTTGATCTGGCGACCAATGACCTGCAAACGGGCGTCACGGGCGCAGATATTGTGATCCTTGCCACGCCGGTGCGTACCATCGTCGATCTGATCCGTGAACTTGGGCCGGTGCTCTGGCCCGGCACATTGGTCATGGACATGGGCAGCACCAAGGGCGAAATCTGCGCCGCGCTCGATCAACTGCCGCACCACGTCCAGCCCATCGGCGGCCACCCCATGACCGGAAAGGAAACCGCCGGGTTTGAAGCCGCCGAGCGCGACCTTTACCGGGACGCAACCTGGGTGTTGACGCCGCTGCCGCGCACCGACCCCGCAACCACTGCCTTGGCGACCGAATTAGTCGAAGCAGTGGGCGCGCATCCGGTCGTGCTGCCGCCCAAGCGTCACGACCAGTTGGTCGCTGCCATTAGCCATCTGCCCTATCTGGCCGCCAGCGCGCTGGTGCATACGGCTGCCGATACGGGCAGCGAGGATGCCACCCTGTGGGAGTTGGCCGCGGGCGGCTTTCGCGATACAAGCCGGGTCGCGGCCAGCGACACGCGCATGTTCATGGATATCCTCATGACCAACCGTGAAGCTGTGCTGGCCCAGGTCGATGCCTATTTGGAGCATCTCTGTTCGCTGCGCGCCTTGCTCAGTGCAGGCGATGAGGCTGCGCTGCGTGCCAAGTTGGCCGAGTCCCAAGCGACACGCGCGGCCTGGCAGCCGCGGCGCGGCTGACCAGCCTTACCGCCAAGTTATCATCGCCACGTTACACGGTTGATAATATTGATAATCATGTCTTGCCAAACGCTTCATCTGTTGCGATAGCGCCGAAAGCGAGTCCTATGACACACTTAATCATCCAAGGTCGCCGGCGGTTGACAGGCCGCTGCCATGTCCCCGGCGATAAATCGATTAGCCATCGGGCTGTAATGTTTGCGGCGCTGGCCGACGGTTCCAGCACCATCCGCAACTTTCTGGACGGCGGCGACTGCCGCGCCACCATCAACGTCATGCGCGGGCTTGGCGTCCAGGTGGAAGAACGCTCGGCCACCGAGTTGGTCGTCCACGGACGCGGGGTGGATGGGCTGCAAGAGCCGGTTGATGTGCTTGACTGCGCCAATTCGGGCACAACCATCCGCCTGATGACCGGGCTGCTGGCAGGCCAGGCCTTCAGCAGTTTTCTCAACGGCACGCCCCAGATCCGCCGCCGCCCCATGGCGCGCATCGTGGAGCCGCTGCGCCGCATGGGCGCGCTGATCGTCGGGCGACAGGACGGCAACTATGCGCCGCTCGGCATTGGCCGCTCTACGCTGCGCGGCATGGAGTACGACATGCCGGTTGCCAGCGCCCAAGTCAAAAGCAGCCTGCTCTTGGCGGGCATGTATGCCCAGGGCCTAACCGTCATCCGCCAGCCCGGCCCCGCGCGCGATCATACTGAGCGCATGTTGGCGGCCATGGGCGCGCCCATCGCGGTCTATGGCAACACGATCCACAGCGAACGGCCCAGCAAGCCCCTGTCGCCGCTCCAGATTGATGTGCCGGGCGATCCGTCGTCTGCCGCGTTCCTCCTAGTCGCGGGGACCATTGTCCCCGACAGCCACCTGACCATTGCCGGGGTGGGCGTCAACCCGACGCGCATCGGCATTGTGGATGCGCTGCGCGAGATGGGGGCCAACATCGAATACACCAACCAGCGCGACCAATCGGGCGAGCCGGTGGCTGACCTGGTGGTGCAGACATCGGACCTGCGCGGCACGACCTTTGGCGGCGAACAGATCGTCACCATGATCGACGAGCTGCCGATCTTGGCTGTGGCCGCGACCCAGGCCCACGGGCGCACCGTGGTCAAGGATGCAGGTGAGCTGCGCGTCAAGGAAACCGACCGCATCGCCACCACCGTGGCCGAACTGCGCAAGCTGGGCGCCAACATCGAACCCACGCCGGACGGCTTCATCATCGAAGGGCCGACCAAGCTGATCGGCGGGCCGGTCGAGAGCCAGGGCGACCACCGGCTTGCCATGGCGGGCGCGGTGGCAGGGCTGGTCGCGCAAGGGCAGACCGTCGTCTATGGCTCGGATGTCACCGCGGACAGCTTCCCTGGCTTCGAATCGACGCTGCAGGCCCTGGGCGCGGAGCTTGAGATCGCGGGGGAACCGTCCCTGGCCTTGCACGTCTAGAAGGACCATAGAAGGAACATTAACGGTGAGTTCAGCGTCTGCGCCGGAGACATCCCGGCCCCACGCCATCAACGGCAAAACAACCGTCGTCGGCCTGATCGGCTGGCCCGTGGGCCACAGCGTGAGTCCCGCTATGCACAACGCTGCCTTTGCCGCGTTGGGTCTTAACTGGTGCTATGTCCCGCTGCCGGTTGCCACAGAGCCGTCAACCTGCATCGGCGATGCCGTGGCCGGGCTGGTCGCCTTGGGCATGGCCGGTGCAAACGTAACCGTGCCGCACAAGCAGACCGTCATGCCCCATCTGGATGACCTGACGCCCGCAGCACGTGCCATCGGCGCGGTCAACACCATCATCGTGAATCCAGCAGACCAAACGCTGCTGGGCGACAACACCGACGTGCCGGGCTTCATCGCCGACCTGCGCGACCATGCCGTAGACCCGGCGGTTGATCACGCGCTGATCTTGGGCGCGGGCGGCTCGGCGCGTGCGATTGTCTATGGCTTGGCCGATGCAGGCTGCCGCCGCATCACCATTGCCAACCGCACGCGGCCGCGCGCCAGCGCGCTGGCCGAGGCAATGGCCGCCCAGTTCCCCAATGTCCAATTCGACGTGTGCGGCCTGCCCGACGACCTGCGCGAGATGGGCCAACAGGCGGATCTCGTCGTCAACTGCACTTCTGTGGGCATGAGTCCCGACGTCCAGGGCATTCCCTGGGACCCGGCGCTGCCTTTCCGCGCAGGGCAGATTGTCTACGACCTGATCTATAACCCGCGCGCCACGCGCCTCTTGACCAAGGCAGAAGCCGACGGCGCGCGGCCCATTGGCGGCATTGGGATGTTGATCTGGCAAGGGGCCATTGCCTTTGAACGCTGGACCGGCCAACAGCCGCCGATTGACGTCATGCGTCGGGCCAGCGGCTTGCTATAGCGTGCATCTTTGATGCGACTGAAGGTTGATACAACTGGAGGTTGACATGACTAAAGGAGAGGACAACCGGCAATGACCACAGCCAGCACACCGGGCGCGGCATCCGCGCGCACCAAGCTTAACTACAACGCCTATCCCGACGAAAGCGGCCACTTCGGACCTTACGGCGGCAAGTTCGTCCCCGAAACGCTCATGCCCGCGCTGGATGAGCTTGAAGAAGCCTATCTCAAGGCGCGCCATGATCGCGACTTCATGGCCGAGCTTGCCTATTTGCAGCAGACCTATGTGGGCCGCCCGACGCCGCTGACCTACGCGCGGCGGCTTTCGGAGCATTTGGGCGGCGCGCAGATCTATCTCAAACGTGAAGACTTGGCCCATACCGGCGCGCACAAGATCAACAACGCGCTGGGCCAGGCGCTGCTCATGAAGCGCAGAATGGGCAAGACGCGTATTGTGGCCGAGACAGGCGCGGGGCAGCACGGCGTCGCCACCGCGACCGTGGCCGCGCTGCTCGGTCTGGAATGCGTGGTCTACATGGGCAGCGTCGACATGGCGCGCCAACAGCCGAATGTCTTTCGTATGCGCCTCTTGGGAACCGATGTGCGCGCCGTCGAAAGCGGCAGCAAGACCCTGAAAGACGCCATCAACGAGGCGATCCGCGACTGGGTAACCAACGTTCGCACCACCCACTACCTGCTGGGCAGCGCGCTCGGCCCCCACCCCTATCCGGCCATGGTGCGCGACTTCCAAAGCGTGATTGGCACGGAAGCCCTCGCACAGATGCAAGACGGTGAGATCGGCCCCGGTCGCCTGCCCGATGTCATCGTCGCCTGTGTGGGCGGCGGCAGCAACGCCATCGGCATCTTTCATCCCTTCCTCGAACATGAACAAATCCGGCTGATCGGCGTCGAGGCGGGCGGCCGCGGCATCGAATCGGGCGAACATGCGGCGCGCTTTGCCGACCCCAAGTTGGGGCGTCTGGGTGTGCTCCAGGGGACCATGAGCTTCGTCATGCAGGATGAGGATGGGCAGATCGCGCTGACCCACAGCATCAGCGCAGGGCTGGACTATGCCTCTGTGGGGCCGGAACATGCCTTCCTGCGCGATGCAGGCCGCGCCGAGTACACCTACTGCACCGATGAGCAGGCGCTGGAGGGCTTCAAGCTGCTGTGCCACCTGGAAGGAATCATTCCGGCGTTGGAAAGCGCCCACGCCATCGGCCATGTGGCCCAACTTGCGCCCACGCTGCCCAAAGATCAGGTAATCCTGGTGAACCTCAGCGGACGCGGCGACAAGGATTTGGGCACGGTGATGCAGGCGCTGGGCCATGAGATGAGCCAATGACACGCAGCACGCACATCAGAGCGATCAAGGAATCCAACACGGAATCAACCACGGGACCAAACGCAACAAGGAGCCGCCGGATGTCCGGACTTGACCGTATCAATGCGGTGTTTGAAGCCGCCAAGAAGAACCGTCACGCAGCCTTCATGCCCTATCATGCCATGGGCTACCCGTCGCGCAGCGACACCCTGGCGATCATCAAGACGCTCGCCGAAATCGGGGCCGACCTCTTCGAGATCGGCATCCCCCACAGCGACCCGCTGGCCGATGGGCCGACCGTCCAGACCGCGACCCATAAAGCGTTGACCCAGGGAACCACGGTTGCCGACTGCCTAGCCATGGTGCGTGAACTGCGCGACGCGGGCGTCGAAACGCCGTTTGTAGGCATGACCTATATGAATCCCATCTTCGCCTATGGCATTGAACGCTTTGTGCAGGACGCGGCGCAAGCAGGCATGGATGGGCTGATCGTCCCCGACCTGCCGCCGGAAGAGGCGGATGCGGTGGTGGCGGCCTGTCGCGCCGCGGGCATGGCGACCGTCTTTTTGCTCGCGCCCACCTCGACCGAGGAGCGCATTCGCCTGGTCGCCCGGCAGACAACCGGCTTTATCTATTTGGTGAGCGTGACGGGCATCACCGGCGCGCGTGCGGAACTGCCGCCCGATCTGAGCGATTTTGTGGCGCGCGTGCGCAAACAGACCGATCTACCGCTGGCAATTGGCTTTGGCATCAGCACAGGCGAGCAGGCCGCCGCGGTGGGTAAATTGGTCGAAGGGGTGATTGTCGGCTCCGCGCTGGTCAAGGCCGCGGGAGAGAAAAAAGACCCTATCGAGGCAGTGCGTAAACTCGGCATCGAACTGGCCGCGGGCGCGCACCAGACGCTTGCCGCGCAACCTTGACGTTCTGGGCTTCTGGGGAGGGTTGGATGGGGACTATGAGCCGAAGCCGAAATCAACGGCGCTGAAGAAGAGAGGAACCATCAAGACGCCGCCGATGAGCACAGCCGCCACCTCTAAATAGACCCATCCTTGCGCCGCGCGCATCCATACCCGCGACCAAGTGCGCTCGGCGCGGACGCGCTTGCGATAGCGGTAGCGGATCATCGGCAGTTCGGCCTCGCGCACAGGCTCCAGCGGCTGCACATCCCAACCGGCGTGGCCGAACAGCCTGGGCAGCGCGGCGACCAAGTGGAACGCGGCCAGGCCCAAAGGCAGCACAACCAGACCGATCAACAGCAGCAGCCCCAATAGCGCGTCGAGCCAGTACCACGGGATCGGGCTGTAGTGGGCAAAGACATCCACCCACATCCACGCCAAAAAGAGCAGCATGGGCGAGGCCAACAGCCAGTGGAAGAGGCCGCCGGAGGCGGGTGTCGTCTCGATTAGGTCAGCTTCAACCGTGCGGCGCACAGGCTGCGGCGCGGGTTGAGAATCTTCAGCCATTGCGCTTTCCACTAGAACGCTTCGACTTTGTCCTAGACCGCAGTTTAGACGGTGGCTTAGACTGCGACTTAGACGGTGGTTTGGCGGGCGGCTTAACGGGTGGCTTGGACGCACGCGGCGCAGCACTGCTGCCGTTTGTCCGCGGCTTAGGCTTCGGCGGCTTGCCTTTGAGGTAAGGTGAGGGACGAAGCTTGCGTTTCCGACGCAGCGTCGGTTCGCCGCCAAACAGCGCCAGCCACTCCTCCACCTCGGCCTTGCTCAAGCGCACATCGTCCTCAGTCCCCGGTTCCGCGGCGTCCGGCATGGCAATCTGCATACGCTGCACGAACTCTTCGCCGCGCAGCACATCCACACGATAGGCAGCGGCAGTGCGCGCCAACTCGTCGTCGTTGGTGACCAGCGTCAGCCCTGGCTTGGCCTGGCGCAATCGCCGCCGGATCAGATCGTCCGCTTGTGCCGGGTCCGCGGCAAAGATGACCTCTACGCCCGCGCCGCCCATCTTCACGTCAATCCCGCCCGGAATGCCGCGGTCAAAGATGACGGTGATCTTGCCGCGTGTGCGGCTGCGCCATACCTTAAGCCGGGCAACGAGTTTCGCCTCGTCGTCCTCGTCGCTCAGGCGTATGTCATCAAAAACCTGCGCGCCGATGAGGTTATGGCCGTCGATCAACAGCGACACGCGCCATTTCCCCCTCTCCGCGCCAGTGGACTTCAGCACGTTGATTCTGGCGTCGACGCCAGAGCCGCCCCACCGGATAGCCGGTCATCTTAGCGATGTCGCCCACCGCGCGGATCACCGGAACCCAAGCTGCCGCTTGAAGCCGCTGCCCTGGCGTCAACGCTTGGCCGAGCAGGCCCAGCCGCTGCCACGGGCGCGCGCAGTAGACGATCACGCCCGCGATCAGCCCGGCCCAGCCCAGCCAGCGGGCAAAGAATCCCCACACCCCATGCCCCACCAGCGCGGGAAGCAGGATCAAATAGGTTGCATAGCGCAAAGCATGGCGCTTGCGCCACAGGTCGGCCCTGCCGTCGCCGCGTGCATAGCGGTAGTACTGCGTCCAAAATGCAGACAGGCTCTCACGCGGGCGAAAGTACGCAATCGCCTTGGGCGACCAAGCAAAACCCGTAGGCTGATCCGGCGCAAGCCCATTGACCTTGAAGTCAAAGACCAAATCTTCGCAGTAGTCCAGCCATTCAGGATAGCCCCCCACCTGCTCCCAGGTGGTTTTGGTGAAGGCGACCGATCGGCTGCTGGGCAAAAACTTGTGCGGATCGATGTCGTCAACCAGCGGCAGGACGGTCGCGGCCATGGCTGTGACAAAAGCCTGCTTGCGTTCCGTCGCAATGTCGGGTACAAAAAAGCCTGCGACCGCGCGCGTGCCGGGCAGTTCTTCAAAGGGCCGTACAAGTTCGGCCAGCCAATCGGGGGCAAGGCGCACGCCCGCATCGGTGACTGCAATGATTGGTCCTGCTGCCGCGGCAATGGCGACATTGCGCCCGCGGCTGATGTTTGCGCCCGGCTCGACGATCACGCGCAGGTTCGGCAGCGCATCGGCGTGGGCCTTGGCGAACGCTTCAATGCGCTGTACCGTATCGTCGCGGCTGCCGCCATCGCAGAAGATCACTTCGCTTGGCCGCCGCGTCTGGGCCGCCAGAGAAGCCAATAGCCGCTCGATAGCCGCTCCTTCGTTATAGACCGTAGCAATCACCGAAATTTTCATCACCGAGCTATCCATAAAGCCATTGTGCCGCACGCACGCACCTTTGCCAAGTAATCAGCCCCCGCGTAGGGCCAAACAAACGAAAAAGCGTCCAAATCATTCTGAGCCAAGCCCGCCGGGCAGCGCGGCAGGGTCTACGCGCGATAGCCATTCGCCAAGCCTGGCCTACACTGGTATAATCCGAGGCCGGGCAGATTGCCACGACAGCCGCACGACCACCCAATTGATATTGACCACTTTATTCACCTGATTAATCATCCTGACTGCCGACCGAGCCTAGCACGTTGGTTTATCCCTAGTAAGACAGATGTATGACCACGGCGCAACGCATCTTCGTCGCCATCGACCTTGAGACAACCGGTCTAGACGCTCGCACCGATGCCATCATCGAGGTTGGCGCTGTGCGTGTGGCCTTTGATCGATCAGCCGGCCCATTCTCTTGCCGCGTGCTCGAACGCTTCGTGACCTTCGTCAACCCACAGCGGCCCATTCCCCTGCGTATTCAACAACTTACCGGCATTCACGACGCCGATGTGGCCGACGCGCCCACGATTGATCGGGTGATCCCCGAACTGCTGGCCTTTGTGCGCGCCGACGTGAGCGCAGTCGTGGCCCACAACGCGGGATTCGACTTTGGCTTTTTGAAAAGCGCAGGCGTCAACTTCCATCGCCCCACCCAGGACACCTTTGAACTGGCGTCGATCCTGCTGCCGAGCATGACGAGCTATAGCTTGGGCGAATTGACGCGCGCGCTCAACATCCCACAGCCCGAAGCGCATCGCGCCCTGGCTGATGCCGAAGCCACCGCACAACTCTTCACCTATTTACTGGCCTGTTTGATGGACCTGCCGCCCTCCATCGGCGCGACGCTGCAAGCGTGCGGCGAAGGCGTCGATTGGTCGCCGCTGCGTCTCTTCGACGACAGCCTGGCCGATTTCGACAGAGAGACGCTTGCCTCGCTCCATCTGCCGCCCGCTGTGCAAGAGATGGATATGCCGGGCAGCAGCGTGCCTAAATCGCTCCTGCTGGACCAAACGGATCAGTACGAGCAGGCCGCGCCAGAGCAATTGGAAGCTTGCTTCGGGGCCAATGGCTATCTGAGCGCCATCTTTGCCCCCCATTACGAAGTGCGCGAAGGCCAATGCGAAATGGCGCGCCGCGTGCTGCAATCGCTCAATGCAGGCGATCATCTGCTGATCGAAGCCGGAACCGGCACAGGCAAAAGCATGGCCTATCTGGTTCCCGCGGCGCTCTGGAGCCTTGCCAACCAGCGCCGCGTCGTGATTGCCACCAATACAATTGCATTGCAGGATCAACTGTTGGACAAGGATCTGCCGAGCGTCAACGCGGTGCTGGCCGCGCTCGGCCTGCCGCCGGTACACAGCACGCTGCTCAAAGGCCGCAACAATTATCTCTGCACCCGGCGGCTCTATAACTGGTATCGCGGCCGCCGCTTGACGCCGCTGGAGCTGCGCGTACTGGCAAAGGTGCTTGTCTGGCTCGGCCAGACCACCAGCGGCGATGTGAGCGAACTCTTTCTGCCGACCCACGCCGAACGGCTCATCTGGTCGCGCATCTGCTCCGATGCCGCAACTTGTTCGGAATCCCGCTGCCAAGCTGTGTGGCAAGGGGTGCAGTTTGTGGATTTCTTCTTCCGCGCGCGCCAAGCCGCAGAAAGCGCGCACCTGCTGGTCGTCAACCATGCCCTGCTCCTGGCCGATATTGCGGCGGGTGGGCGCGTGCTGCCGCCCTATTCCCATATCATTGTGGATGAAGCGCACCGATTGGAAGATGCGGCGACCGATCAACTGAGCTACCGGGTGGATTGGGAAGTGGCCTTGGGCTTGCTCCAGCGGCTGCGCAGCACGGGCGACTTGGCGCTGTCCATATTGGACGAAGGCGAACGGCTGCACGATCGAGATGTGCCGCGCCTGATCCAGCAGATGGATCGCCGCATCCAACCGGCCATAGATAGCATTGAGCGTTTCGCCCAATCCTTGCTTGTCTTTGCCGGCCATCAGGAGTCAATTCGGCAGGATTTCAACTATACCCAACGCTTGGGACTGGATGCGCGGCTGCGTACCCAACCGGCGTGGAGTGAACTGGAAATCGAATGGGACTTGGCCGGACAGACGCTGCGTTCCGCGCTGCGCCAGTTAGACGCCCTGCTGCACCACCTCGAACAGCGCCAATGGTGGCTCGAAGAGGCAACGGCTGCGCTCTATCAGGACTTGCAGGGCATCCACGACGAGCTTGCGCTCTTTGAAGGCTGGCTGGACCGCATCATGCTGCAATCCCCCGGCGGCGTAGACCGTGAAGTCGTCTGCTGGCTGGATGTCAACGAAGGGCAAGATGCAGTCAACCTGGTCGCAGCGCCGCTTTATGTCAACGAAACGCTGGAAACCGAGTTGGTGCATCGCAAGCGCAGCGCGATTTTCACCGGCGCAACCTTGCGCACCGGCAGCGGCTTTAGCTTCATCCGCGACCGGCTCGGCCTGTGGGATGTGACCGCTGCCACCGTGGGCAGTCCCTTTGATTATGAGAAGAGTACCCTGCTCTATCTGCCGAGCGACCTGCCCGAGCCGAACCACGCGCACTTTCAATCAGCCGTGGAGCAGGCGATCATCAAGGCAGCCGTGGCAAGCGAAGGCGCAACCCTTGCCCTCTTCACCAACTATGCCCAACTGCGCGCCACCGCGGACGCCATCCGCGCGCCGCTCGACCGGCTGGGCATCACCGTCTTGCAGCATGGGACAAGCAGCCGCCAGCGACTGCTGCGCGAATATCGCAAGTCCGACCGTGCCGTCCTGCTGGGCACGCGCAGTTTCTGGGAAGGCATCGACCTGCCGGGCGATGAACTGCGCTGCCTGTTGATCGTGCGGCTGCCCTTTGCCGTGCCCAGCGATCCGCTGGTTGCCGCGCGCTGCGCCGATCTGGAAAACGCTTTCCGCGATTACACCTTGCCCGACGCCATCCTGCGTTTTCGCCAAGGCTTTGGACGTTTGATCCGCCGCGCCACCGACCGGGGTGTAGTCGTCGTGCTCGACAGCCGCGTCTGGCGCAAAGAATATGGGCAAGCGTTCATCGAATCACTGCCGCAATGCACCACGCGCCATGCCCCCCTCGCCAACCTCGATGCAGAGATTGAACGCTGGCTCCTGCGTAAAGATGTCGAATTCCGTGTCCGTCCTTAATTCTTCTTCGTCTCTGTGGCGTCGTCTTGGCGACAACTTCACCCAACAGACACCACGCATCGCCGCGACAGTCACGAAAGGGCTGTGGCGCGGGCTGCACCATCCGCTGCTGGCGCTGATCCTCGTGCTGCTGGCGGCTCTGTTGGCGTTGGCCGCCAATCTGCTGCCCCAACTGCCGGGCCAGTTGCGCGATGAACCGGCCACGGCTGCGCGCTGGCTGCTCAGTGCAAGCAGCGAGCAGGGCATGTGGGGCAGCTTTTGGCTGGGGTTGGGCCTGTTCGACATCCTGCACAGCCCCTTCATCGCGCTGCTCGGCATCTTGCTCAGCCTGGCCCTCAGCGCCCATCTCGCGGCCCAGCTTGCCGCCATCGCCCAGGTACGGGCCGCGGCCCGTGCATGGGACAAACAAGCGGGGCCACTGGGTGATCCGCTACCCCTCCCGGCGACAACGGGACTGCGACGCAGCCGCCTAGCCGTTCCTGCGCCGCCCGCGCAGACAGCCCAACAGGTGCATGAGGTTCTGGCG
>CAZZNG010000139.1:0-13720 GCA_964655505.1 uncultured Litorilinea sp.
GATCTTCATGGTGCACATGCGCAACGTGCGGGGCAGCCTGGCGACCGCGGGCGCATTCGAGGAGACGCTGCTGGACGACGGCGACCTGAACATGTTCAAGATCCTGCAAGAGCTGAAGAAGGTGGGCTTTAGCGGCTGCATCAACCCGGATCACATTCCGACCATCCCCGGCGACACACCCACCAAGACCGCGGGGTGGGCCTATTCCATCGGCTACCTCAAGGCGCTCTTTGCCGCGGCGGTGGCCTAGCGAATAGGAGTGGATGCAGGTCCCGTTCTGGCCTCCTCGAAAGCAACCCATGTGTGATAAAGCGTTTCACTGTTTCTAGCCCTACAATTATCCTCATGGCGGCATTCTTCCCAGTGAGGAACGCCGCCATGAGGAAACCGATTGGCAAGTGGACAACGCAGACGGTGTAAGCGTCAGCGCCCACTGAGATGGAGCGGCTTCTGTGGCGCTTACTCCCCTGGGCCGGACAGTCAGCCGAAGCGGTGCAGGTGCCTGGGTTGGACGGACGGCGTGTTTATCCATGTCGGCGGTGTAAAGGGGGGGACTTCAATTATGATGCTGCAGAAATGGGGCGGGATTGCATCCTTCGTGTTAGCCGTGACATTTGTCGTCGCGCCGCTACTCTACTTTGTCGGGACAGAGCAGGCCATTGCGCCGCTGGTCTACAACGTGGCTGATTCCCTGTACGGGCCGGTGTGGGGCGTCAGTTTAGTCATAGCGGTCTTTGCGCTGCGTGAGCGTCTTGGTAAGCGCGCTTCGCATCGGATGACCTTGGCGCTGCTGGCCGCGTCTCTGGCGGCAGGGGCGCTGGTGAGTGCTGCCCTGATTCGGTCGGCCAACCGCCATTACCATCTGACGCATCCTGAGCTAAATCTGGAGATGTCTACCCCGGTTCTCGTCGTATGGGCGACCATTGTGGCAGGCGTTGCTGAGACTGGGCAGCACTTTTTCGGGTGGTCGCTGGTGCTGATCGGATCGGCGGGTTGGACAACCCGCTTGCTGCCTCGCGTGTTCAGCCTACTCTGCTTTGCGGCTGGGGCGATGGCACTGTTTGACTATCTGCGACCGGAAGATGAGGTCGTGAGCGTGTTAGGCATGGCAGTCAGTATCTGGCTGGGAATCCTGCTCTGGAGATCCGATCCGCGGGCAATGCAAGCGCCCGAGAAAAGCGTAGAACCGCTTGATCAAGCCTAAATCTGCACTTCCGACCCGACAGCCAGGCAAGTTCTGACGGGGTCGCGGCAGAGACGGCGCTCTCAGTCAGGTGCGAAGTTCTGTCATGACACCTGGCGGGACACATACGATTATCTACAACTCTCGTACTAGAAGAAGGGCAGCATGGCCCAGCAACGACCGAATATTCTTTGGCTTTGTACAGACCAACAACGTTTTGACACCATCGGCGCGCTCGGCTATCCGGCTGTGTCAACGCCGAATATTGACCGGTTGGTGGCGGAAGGCGTTACCTTCACCCACGCCTATTGCCAAAGCCCCATCTGCACACCAAGCCGCGCCAGCTTTCTCACCGGCCAATATCCCAGCACCATTCATGTCACCGGCAATGGATTGGCGTATTTCCCCAACCATCCGCCGCTGGTGACGCGTCTGCTGGCCGATGTGGGCTATGACTGCGGCTTGATCGGCAAGCTCCACCTTGCCAGCGCATACCAGCGCATCGAGCCGCGCGTCGACGATGGCTATCGCTATTGGCAGTACAGCCATGCCCCGCGCGATGATTGGGAGACCGGCCATGACTACGCCGATTGGGTGCGCAGCAAGGGCGCGGTGCTGCGCGAACTGACCAAATCGCCGGATGGCGTGCCCACGCCGCTGCACCAGACCACCTGGTGTGCGGAAAAGACGATTGACTTCATCCGCGCCCAGCATGACGGACCGTGGCTGGCGAGTGTGAACTTCTATGACCCGCACCCGCCCTTCAATCCGCCGCAGGAGTACCGCGAGCAATTTGACCCGGCGCAGATGCCCGGCCCGCACTTCCGCGAAAGCGACCTGGCCCAACAGCAGAAGCTGGCCGCAATCGATTTCCAATCGCGCGTTGCCACGCCCGACAACTTGGACATCAAAAATCCGATTGTGCCGCGCTCACCCGACAGCAGCGGGCAAGAGCAGGGGGAATCCGCGGGCCAACGGGATGCACGCACGTTACAAGCGGCCTACTATGCCATGATCAAGCTGATCGATGATCAACTGGGGCGCATTCTGGATGCGCTGGAGGAGACGGGGCAGCGCGAGAACACGGTGATCATCTTCATGAGCGACCACGGCGAGATGCTAGGCGATCATGGGCTGATCCAAAAGGGCTGTCGCTTCTACGAGGGATTGGTGCGTGTGCCGCTGATCATTTCATGGCCGGGCCATTTTCAGGCAGGGCTGCGCTCCGACGCGCTGGTCGAACTGCTCGACGTGACGCCGACGCTGATGGAACTGGCAGGCGAAGCCGTGCCAGATACCATGCAGGGCCGTTCGCTCCTGCCCATTCTCACGGGGGCAGCCGACCCGCACCACCACCGCGACGCGGTGCGCTGTGAATACTACGATGCGTTGGGCCTGGCTGACCAGAGCTTCGCCACCATGTACCGCGATGCGCGCTATAAGTTGGTGGTCTATCATGGGCACGGCTTGGGTGAGTTGTACGACCTGGAAGCCGATCCCCATGAGTTCAACAATCTGTGGGATGATCCGCAGTTGCAGCCGGTCAAACTCGATCTGATACAGCGCAGCTTTGACGCCTCCATGCTGATCATGGACCGCGGGCCAAAGCGCATCGGCCCGATGTAGGTCAAAGCCATACCCCAGACCAGCACTACGCGAGGATCACCATGCAAGGATCACCATGCGAGGAGGGAAGCGGTGAAGATTACGGCTGTTGAGTTGTTCACGGTTCATGGCGTCTTTCACGGGGCGGCCTACCCGCCCGGCGAACGGCAGGCCAAGGCGCTCGACATCTACCCCGAATTCAATGCCCAGGGCGGCAGCATCAGCCCGGAGCCGGGTTCGCCCCAAAAAGCAAACTATGTCGAGATCGTGACCGATGAGGGCATCAGCGGCTTGTGGGGGCCAATCCAGGACTTCCAGGCGTATCTGATTGCCAAGCATCTGCGCCCGTTCTTGATTGGTCGCGACCCGCTGGCGACCGAACTGCTCTTTGACCAGATGATCCGCATGGATCGCCACGGTCGATCCGGCATGTTCATGACCGCGGTCAGCCCGGTAGACTGCGCGCTGTGGGATCTCAAGGGCAAGGCGTGGGGCCAGCCGGTCTTTCGCCTGTTGGGCGGGCCAACGCGCCCGGCTGTGCCTGCCTATGCCAGTATGTTGGGCTATGATACCACCCCAGAAGCCGCGGCTTCAGTGGCCGCAGCGACCAAGGACGCGGGCTATACCGCGCAGAAGTGGTTTTTCCGCTATGGGCCTGGCGACGGCATGGAGGGCTTGGCGCGCAACATTGCCATGGCCGAGGCTGTGCGCGACGCAGTGGGCGACAACTACACGCTCATGTTTGACGCCTTCATGGGGTGGGATGTGAGCTATGCGCGCCAGATGGTGCAGGCGTTGGAGCCGGTGCGCCCCTTCTGGATGGAGGAGCCGATCCCGCCGGAGCGCGTGGGCGAGTTCCGCAAGCTGCGCGAGAGCAGCCGCGTGCCCCTGGCGACGGGCGAGCATGTTTACACCCGCTGGCAGAGCAAAGAATTGCTGGTGGCCCAGGCGGTTGATGTGCTGCAAAATGACCCGGACTGGACTGGCGGGATCACCGAATTGGTCAAGGTAGTTACCCTTGCCAGCGCGTTCGAGACGCCGGTGGTCGCCCACGGCCATTCGCTGCTGGCCGCGCTGCATGTGGCAGGCAGCCAATCGCCTGCCGCGGTGCCTTATGTGGAATTCCTGATCCGCGCGCAGCCGGGCAAGCAGAATTTCCACACGCAGTTCTATGAGCCTGTGCGCGGTGAGATCGCGCTGCCTGCTGCGCCGGGGCTGGGCCTTGAATTGGACGCGGCAAAGGTCGAGCGCCGCGAGCCGCTGCCCTATTGATTGCAAAAACTGAATTGTACAAAGCGAAACGTATAAGGAGTGCAGCATGAAGGTGCTGATTACGGGCATATCGGGACGCATCGGCGCGAACGTCGCCAAGGTGCTGGCTGAGGAAGGGCACACCATTCGCGGCCTGGTCTGGGCGCGCGACCGGCGCAGCGGCAAGTTGGCCGGTCTGCCCGCCGAGTTCGTCGAGGGGGACTTGACCGATCCCGCGGCAGTCGAGGAAGCCGTGGACGGGGTCGACGCGATCTGTCACCTGGGCGCGGCCTTTCAGGGGGGCGGCCCCTTTACCAATGAGGAATATTTCGAGATCAATGTGCGCGGCACCTTTAACATCCTGGAGGCTGCGCTGCGCCGGGGCGATGCGTTGCGCCATTTCATCTTTGCCAGCAGCGACGCCATTTATGACAAGTATCTGCCCGATGGCGTGCCGGAGCCGATCCGCGAGGATACATTCCCCGTCCGGCCGCGCGGCTTCTACGCGCTGACCAAGCAGTTGGGCGAGGATCTATGCATGGGCTACTGGCGCAATCAGGGTCTGCCGCTGACCATCTTCCGTTTCGCCCTGACTGTGGCGGGCGATGAGATTCTCGATTTTCGCCAATTTTATCTGGATCACTGGCAGCAGGCTTACGCCAAGTTGCAAGGCCCAGAAGCCGAAGCAGTGCGCGAGCAGTTGGCCGCCGCGGCCGCGGAACATGGCCCGCGCTGTCTTGTGCTGGCGCGCGATGCCAACGGGTGCAGCTATCGCAAGCATATCGCCGACGTGCATGATATCGTGGCGGGCTTCCGCGCCGCGCTGGGCAAGGAAGCCGCGTTGGGCCAAGTCTTTCAACTGGCCGCGCCGCGCGCCTACACCTGGGAAGAAGCCGTGCCCTATCTGGCCGAGAAGCTTGACCTGCCCTGGGTCGATGTGCGGTTGGCGGGCCATGTGCCAACGAATTACGAATTCGATATCTCCAAGGGGCGAGAACTGCTGGGCTATGCGCCGAGCTATGATATCTTCCGCATGATCGACGAGGGGATGGCGCTGCGCAGCGGGCAGACGGTCGACGTCGTGCCCACCCATGTGAACGAGAGCTAGGCGGTTCTATGCGTCTTGGCGCGAAACTGTTTGGAACGGTTGACAGCCCGGAAGAGTGGGTTGCGGCGGTGCAAGCGAAAGGCTATCGGGCAGCCTACTGCCCGCTTGCACCGGGCGCGCCCACCGCAACCATTGCCGCGTTTCGCCGCGCCGCAGAACAAGCGGATATTGTGATCGCCGAAGTGGGCGCGTGGAGCAATCCACTGGCCCAAGACCCTGCCGAGCGGGCCGCGGCCCACGCCAAATGTGTGGCCGCGCTGGCCCTGGCCGACGAGATCGGCGCGGCCTGCTGCGTCAATATCGCGGGGTCGCGCGGCACGCGTTGGGCTGCACCCCATCGGGACAACCTCTCCGACGAGACATTCGACTTGATTGTTCAGAGCGTGCGCCGCATCATCGACGAGGTGCAGCCCACGCGCACGGTCTATGCACTGGAGACGATGCCCTGGGTCTTCCCTGATTCGGTGGCGAGCTATGCGCGCTTGATCAAGGCCATCGACCGGCGCGCCTTTGGCGTACACTGCGACCCGGTGAACCTGATCAACAGTCCGGCGCGCTATTTTGCCAATGACCGGCTGATCAAGGAATTTGTGGCTGAACTCGGCCCGCACATCCGCAGCGTTCATGTAAAGGATATTCTCCTGCACGATAAACTGACTGTGCATCTTGACGAAGTGCGACCGGGGCAAGGGGGCTTGGCGCTGGATGTGCTGCTGCGTTCGCTGGATGGACTGGGCGATGATCTGCCGATCATGCTCGAACATCTGCCAAACGAAGCCGAGTATGACGCCGCGGCCGCGCATGTGCGGCGTGTGGCGGCGCAAGTTGGGGTGCAAGTGTGACGCGCAGGCCGGTTGTGCTGGGCAGGGCAACCATTAGCAGGTTGGTCGAGCAATTCAACGGCGACGATTTCGCCGCCTTGCTGCTGATGGGCAGCCGGGCGCGGGGCAGCGCAGGCCCCCACAGCGACGTCGATCTGGTGCGGCTGGCCCATGCAGAGGAGACGCGCAGCGAGTTTCCCGGCGACGGCAGCCACCTGATTGACGGCTGGCTGGTGGTGGTGAGTACGCTGACGCCCGCGGCCATCGACAGGATTTTTACGGAGCCGGAGGCTGCCTGTGAGTCCATCGGCGGGCTGCGGACAGCCCATATGCTGGTGGATCCCGCCGATGCCGGGGCACGCTTGCAGCGCCGCGCGCGTGACTTTGTGTGGGACGCGGCCATGCAGAGCAAGGCAAACCGCTGGGCTTCGGTCCAGATGGTTGGCTGGATCGAGGAATGTCACAAGGGGCTGGAAGGGCTGCGGCGCAATGACACAGGCCGCCTGCTCAATGCACGCTTTGGGCTGTCGTGGGGGGTGAGCCATGTCGTCCAGGTGCAGCGAGGCGTTCTCCTCAGCGGCGATAATGGCGTGTGGGATGAGATCAATCGAGCGGTGGGGGAAGGCTCAGAGTGGGTGCGGCTGCGGCACATCGCGTTTGGCGTGGAAGGCGAAAACGGGCATCCCGCGCCGCTGCGTGAACAGGTGATCGCGGGCTTGCGGCTCTACTGCGCGACCGCGGCCATGCTCGACACGGCGCTAACGCAGCCGGAGGCCAGTATGATCCGCGCCACGGTGGCGCGCATTGAGGAGGCGTTGAAGGATGGCGGATCGTAGGCTGCGCAGCGCTGTGATCTTGGCCGCGGGGCCGGGCACGCGCTTTTGGCCCTATAACGTCGTGCGCCAGAAGGCGGCTTTCCCCATTGCCAACCGGCCCAATATTCGGCGCATTGTCGACACGCTGATCGAACTGGGCATTGAGCGCATCGTCGTGGTGGTGGGCGCGGGCGAGGGCAGCGTGCGCGCGGCGCTGCATGGCTGCGCGCTGGAGCCGCTCTTCGTGCGCCAGGCGACACCGGAGGGGTCTGCCGCGGCCGCGCTGCTGGGTGCAAGCCACGTTGAAGGCGACTTTCTCGTTATCCACGGCGATATTGTGAGCGCACGCACCAACTTGCACCGGGTGCTGACCGCGTGGATGGATGAGCGGCTGCCCGCGCTGGCCCTTGTCCAGCCGCTGCGCAACGAGCGCCCCCAAGATTGGATCGTGGCGCATGTGGGTGATGGCGTGCTCAACGGCGTTGAGGGGCACGCGCGCGCGGGCACGCATCGGCTGGCGGGCATCTATGCCCTGAGCCAAGAGGCTGTGCCCTTTCTGCGCGACAATCCTGGTTTGATGACCCATGTGCCTGTTGGGGGGATGCCGCCGCTGGAGGCTGAGATCGCCGAGTCGCTGCAGATGATGCTCGATGCACGCCTGCCCGTCGGCACAGTGGAGACTGGCGGCTATCTCGTCGATCTGGACAAGCCGTGGCACATCCTTGAAGCCAACTATCGGGTGATCGATGCCATGTCAGGCGAGTTGGAAACGTCGATTGTGGCGGAGGACAGCCATATTCACGACGGCGCAGAGATCGGCGGGCATGTGGTGCTGGGCGAAAACTGCACGATTGGCAATCGCGCGGTGCTGCGCGGCGATGTCTGGCTGGGCGACGGCGCGCAGATCCTGAACGGGGCAATCATCGACGGCCCCGCGATCATCGGCCCCGGCACGATTGTGCGCGACTACGCGCTCATCGGCGGCTATACGACGCTTGGCCCGCGCGGTATCTATGGGCATGGGGCCGAGTTTAGCGGCGTGGCGCTGGACACGGTCTATTGCTACCACTACTGCGAGGTCTGGGGGGTGGTCGGCCAGGCAGTTGACTTCGGTGCGGCGACCGTTTGCGGCAATCTGCGTTTTGACGACGGCGATTCGACCTGGCGCATCAAGGGTCGCGCCGAAACACCGGGCTTTGCCGCCAATGCCGCCTACTTTGGCGATTACGCACGCACAGGCGTGAACGCCATCATCATGCCCGGACGGCGCATCGGCGTCTATTCAGTGGTCGGCGCGGGCGTCGTGGCGTACGAGGACATCCCCGATCGCCAACTGGTCATGGTCAAGCAGGAGTTGACGCATCGCCCGTGGGGGCCGGAGCGTTATGGGTGGTGATGCTTGCTTGAACGCCAGTGAAGCAAGGCAAGCATCACCAGACAACGGATCGGCTCAGGACTTGCGCGCCGTCTGACGTGCACAGCCCGGCGCGCACAACTCGGCAATTGTGTCTAGCTCGTCGAACTTATCCCAGGCGGATCGCTGGCCGGGAAGGACTGCATCGACGTTTCGTCCACCTCGTCGACTAGCCCCGACGCTTCTTCTAGCAGTGTTGGCCCGGATGCACCGGCCCCAAGGCTCGCGTTAATCAAGCCGGATGACAGCGGCACACCGATCATCTGCTCTACCAGGCTGCGCGTATGCGGCATGATGTCGGTGGCGAAGCGCTCAAGCTGGCTTTCGGCTCCCTCGCCTTCTACCACCAGGAAGGTATCAAAGCCCGTTTCTACGGCCAATTCTGCCAGCGACTCCACCCATGTTTTGGGGTTGCCCTTGAAGGGCAGTTCGCCATTTTTGAAGGATGCTGAGATGCGCCAGATGCGTTGGATTTCTGACGGGCTGCGCCCGGCTGCCTCGGCTGCGTCGTCGAGCTGTTTGCTCAATGTGCGTAGCTCGTCCAACTCTACCTCAGGATAGGGCGCTGCGAGCCAGCCATCGGCCAGGCGAGCGGCCAAAGACACCACTTCCGGCTCGTTGCCGGCCAGCCATACGCCCATGCGGTGGGCCGGTGCAGGCCCCGGACGCAAACCATCCAACTGGTAGAATTTGCCTGCGAAGCTCACCGAGCGCTCGCTGCTCCACATGTTCCGCAGAACTTGAACGGCCTCTTCCAGCCTTTGCAAGTCGTCAGTGGTGGGCTGGCTGCCGTTCACGCTGGAAAGCGGGCGGGAGGATGCGCTTGCGTTGATGCCAACTTCCACGCGGCCGCCGGTCAACCGGTCGAGCGATGCTGCTGCCTTCGCCAACATCAGCGGACTGCGCAGCGGTAGCTCGGCCAAGATGGGGAAAAGCGTGATGTACGAAGTGGACATGCCGATGGCAGTCAGCAGTGTCCAAGCCTCGTGATATGTCGGGTTGTCGGGATAATCTGGGACTGCAACATAGTCAAAGGCCAGTTTCTCGGCCTGCCGAGCCAAACTCAACGCCTGTCTGGGGTTCGATGCATCTGGGATGAGGCAATAGCCAAAGCGCAGACGCCGTCCAAATTTCGTCATAGGACACGTTCCTTTCCGTCACATGCCAATCCATCATATACCGGCAAAGGCCGCTCGATCAGTCGAGCTTGCAGCAACCTTTCGGATGATGATTGACCCCATCTTATACCCAGGCCCAGGCAGCGCGTTGTGTCTATGCTTACTATGGGCCTCTGAACGTGCAGTGATCTATGACGCGCGCATCTATCAGGTCATATCTGTCAGGCAGTCAGGAGGAAGGAAGTGGCGTCACTTCGTCCGCTGCGAAGGCGGCGAGCAACTCCTCAAGCGCTGCAAGGACTTGGTGAACACAGCCGCGGGTGAACTCGTCCAAAATCGACGCGCGCGCTTCGGGCTGCTCTGCTGCCAGTGCCTGCTGCATGACGGGGACTGTTGCCGCTTCGAATTCTTGTTCAAGCGCGTCAAACTTGGCGCGCACCGCTTGATTGCGGGTGGGGTATAGGCCCGGCGCGCTGGTGATGGGGTTTCCCTTGACGCGATCCATCAGTTCACGGAACAGCCACCAGTAAGAATCCGCAGAGAAGGTATCTTCGGCGGCTGTGTGGGCGGGCACGACGCGCTTGCCAAACGTTCCAGCCCGGCTGACGATTGGGGGCAGGCTGCTGCCATGTACGAAGAAGGGGACGTAACAGCCGTTGCAGGGGGGGCCGGGTGTCCACCAGAAGACGGGCAACTCATCCGCCGAACGGGGCAGCACCGCAACACATGAGGTGGCCGTATTGCCCCAGGTGAACCCCGCGGCTGACGCATGCATACAGATCGTGTGGAAGTCCGGGTCGGCTGCGTCAAAAAAGGGGCCTTGTAGAAATGTATCTTCGTAGTGGTCGCGGGCGATGCGCTTCATCCATTGGGGCGTGATCTGCCCCTGCTGTTGGGCCAGCAGTTGGCGTGAGCGCATGGCGCGCAGGTGCGAAACCTGGCGCGGCACTTGATCGTCGATGTAGGCGCGGGCGAAATCGAAGCTGCTCTCCAACGCCGCGGGCCACCAGCCCATTTCCACGGCGTAATCGATCACATCCGCGCTGCCCAGGTCCCATGTCGTGCGGATCGACGGCTGATTGGAGATGGACGCGGTGCCGCTGTGAACACGCCGAGCCAACCAGCGGCGGCCTACTGCTTCGACAATCCATGCTTCGCGCGGATCGGCAATGAGGAAAGAGCCGTCATAACCGCCCGCTTCATGCGACGCGGTTGGCACGCCTGACCCGAACTGCCCGTACTCTTCGATCAGCGCGCCCATGACTTCGACTGCTTGCCTGGCAGTTGTGCTGCGTTCCAGCGCCAGCCGGATCAAGTCCATGCCCAACAGCCCCAGCGCGGTCGAGCCGTGCTGCATATACTGCTCGACTGCATCGCGAAAGGTCTTGGTGCGGATGGCTTCGTTGCCGATCACAACGCTGTGTTCGTTGATGCCTTCCTCATAGCCCCAACACCAGTAGGGGCTGGAGCCGAGCGTCGCGTAGGTGGTCTCGACCTGGGGCAGGTCGACATATTCCAATTCGATCCGGCTGCCGGGGGGCCAATGCTGCCGTGGATAAAGGACTAGCGGCTGGCAGTCGAAGATGGGCCGGTCGCTGTTCTTGCCCAAAATCACCTGCCCGGACAATGTGGCATCCTGCAGCGCCACCCAAGTGTCGCACATGGCTCTCCACCGTCGATCTGGGGAACTACGATTTGGGGCGCTATTCCCTCGCCGCCAATGGCGCAACGTTCAGTTGATGCGCAAGCTCGTCGAGAACCGACACGCCCGGCAGGTCGATTCCCGCCTGCCAACTGGCGCGCTCCGCCGCGTGCTCTAATTCGCCTGGTACATAGATCCGTTCGACGCCCGGCATTTTCGGCTGGGCGCGGACTTCCTGCACAAAGGCATCCATGCGCGTCTTGAACGTATCGACGGGCATCAGCGCGTCGACATTGATGGCCGCGAAGAAATGGCCTAAGTTTTGTACCTCGTCTCCTTCGTCGTACAGGTTGACAATGTGGATGCCATAGGCCGCGCCGGTCAGCACCCCACACAGCGCGTCGATAATCAGGGCCAGCCCCGCGCCTTTGTAGCCGCCCATTGGCAGCACCGCGCCTTCCAGGGCTGCCTTTGCGTCGCGCGTGGGGTGTCCATTCCGATCAATCGCCCAACCTTCGGGGATGCGCTGTCCGGTGGTGGCGGCCATGACGATCTTGCCGCGCGCTACAACACTGGTGGACATGTCCAGCACGACCGGCGGCTCTGCGTCGCACGGCAGCGCAACGCAGAGCGGGTTTGTCCCAAAGTAGGGTTTGCTCCCGCCCCAGGGAGGCATGTTGGACGGGGCATTGGTCATCACAAGCCCAATCATGCCCTCGGCCAGCGGCGCGCGTGTAAAGTACGCGCTGGTCCCGAAGTGGGAACTGTTGCGTACGCCGACGATCCCGACCCCATGCGTGCGTGCCAAGGCAACGGCATGGCGCATGGCATAGCTCCCAACCACTTGGCCGAGGCCCGCGTCGCCATCTACTAGGGCGACGCCGCCCATCTGACGAACGATCTGGATATTGGGCGCGGCGCGGGTGGTCCCGGCGAGCAGACGACGGACATAGACGGGGAGCAAGCGCACCGCGCCGTGGCTAAAGAGGCCACATGCATCGGCCTTGGTAAGCGAGTCGGCCACGATACCGGCAGCATCCGCGGCCACGCCCGCTGCCATCAGAATCTCTATACAGAACTGCCGGAGCGTGTCGGGGGAGATACGAAGCGTTGTCTGGGTCTGCATGGCTATGTCCGTTGCTCAGATACTTATATTCACCGGATGCCCATATTCGCCAGATGCCTATGGTTAGATGATCAGGTGATGGCAAGCGCGTGCTGCGTGAGCGTCTGGCGAAAGCCAAGAATGTCAAGCGTCAGTTCGCCCTGCTCCACCCGCCTCATCACCTCGGCCTCTGCTTCCGCTTTGCGCCGCGCGGCGGTAAGCACCGAGGCGGCTTGTTCACGCGCCACCACGACCACGCCGTCGTCGTCGCCCAGGATGAGATCGCCGGGCTGCACCCGCACGCCGCCGCAAAGGATGGGGTGGTTGATGCGCCCCGGCACGGCTTTGACCGTGGATTTCATGCAGACGGCAGCGGCAAAGAGGGGAAATCCCCGTTGACGAATGGCGGCAATGTCGCGCACGCCGCCGTTGATCACGAGTCCCACAACGCCGCGCGCCTGGGCGGCAACCGTGGTGATCTCACCCCAATGGCCTGCATCCTGATAACCGGCAACGTCGGCCACGATCACCTCTCCCGGCTGCGCCAGCGCGATGGCCGCGTGCAGGGTCAGGTTGTCGGCGGGCTGGCATTGCACAGTCAGCGCGGTGCCGCAGAGCTTCAAGCCGGGATAAATGGGCTGGATCGAGCGATCCAGCGCGCCCTGCTTGTCGCTCGATTCATAGACCGTTGCGGTTTCAAGCGAGCGGAACGCCTCGACCAACTCCGCCGGTGTCCGCTCAAATTCAGTGTTGAACTGCTGCATGCTTTCCTCGCGTTTCATTGCGTTTCATCTGAAGGGATTAGTCATCCGAATGGTCGGGATAGTTGTTGAGCCGGGGGGAGGTGCGCCAGGAGCCAGTCATAAGCCAAAGGTCAGCGCGCTCCATCCGGCGCGACGGTTACACCGGCCTGCTGGCGTTCGGCCTCGCGGGCCACGCGTATGGGCGAGTAGGCGATGCTTGCGCCCATGAGTTCCAGTTCAGAGACAAAATGACAGGCGGCATAGCGCTCCGCTTCGCCCTCCACGCGCACCAAGGGCGGTTCCTCTCGGCGGCAAATTTCTTGTGCATAGGGGCAGCGGGTGTGGAAGTTGCAGCCCGATGGCGGGTTGGACGGGTCCGGCACCGAGCCTTGCAGCACCTTGCGCTGCTTTTTGGCCCGCGGGTCTGGCACCGGAATGGCGCTCAACAGGGCTTCCGTGTACGGATGCTTGGGCGCGCGATAGATTTGGTCCGATTCGGCCACTTCGACGATTTTGCCCAGATACATGACCGCTACCCGGTCACTAATATACTCTACAACGCTCAGATCGTGGGCAATAAACAGGTAGGTGAGGTGAAATTCACGCTGGAGATCCATCAATAGATTCAATACCTGCGCTTGCACCGAGACATCCAGCGCGGAGACCGGCTCATCGCAGACGATCAGGCGCGGGTTGAGGGTAAGGGCGCGGGCAATGCCGATGCGCTGCCGCTGCCCGCCGCTGAATTCATGCGGGTAGCGGTTCATCTGCGCGGTGTTGAGTCCAACCTTTTCCAGCAACTCGGCCACGCGTTCGGTCTGCTGCGCTTTGCTGCCGATGCGGTTGATACGCAGCGGCTCGGCTACGATATCGCGCACGGACATGCGCGGGTCCAGCGATGAAAAGGGATCTTGG
>CAZZNG010000140.1:0-13656 GCA_964655505.1 uncultured Litorilinea sp.
CGCAGCAAAGGAATGCCCAACATCCAGGTTGGCCCCGATATTCGGCAAACCGACCGAGGCACAAACATGGAGCACCTTGCCTACATTGTTGAGCATGATGTGAGCGTGGGGTTCGTGAGGCTGGTATTCCAGACAAAAGCGTACATCACTTCGATGGTCAGCAACCGCGTGGGCAGAGTCGATAAAGCGGCCCCAGGCCGCGCTAAAATCAAGTTGGAAGGGATAGTCATATCCATCTGCCAGCGGGCAGGTGGTCACCAGATTCGCGCCTAGCTCGGCGGCGATATCCATTCCTTCCTGTAACAATGTCACGGCATAGCGGCGTGCGGCAGGGTCGGGGGCGGAGAGCGCACCATGCAAGAAGTGCTCTGCATCCTTGATATCGACATTGACAGCCGCCAGCGTCAGCCCATGGTCCGCCAACAAGGTTTGCACCAAGGGGAGGTCGGCAAAGTCGGCTGGATACTTCAATTCAACGCCCTGGATGCCCTCTGTGCGCGCAATGAGCGCTATCCGTTCCGCCAGGCTGCGCGGCGGTTGGTATTGTGTGAAACGGTCGCGGCGCAGGCCATAGAAGCCCGCATTCGCGCTGAAGCGTAAGTTGAACATGGCAGCCTCTAAAGCAGCGAATAGAGATAGGGCAGGGTTTTGGATGAGTTGCGCTGCGTCTGCAGTTCCTCCATTTTGTCCGGATCGATCCGATCGGTGATCTCTTCCAGCTTGCGGGTCAAAGCCATGGCAGCGCTCAAATTCTCGACAATATCCAGTTCCTTCGAGACAACATCATAGCCCAACTTGCGCAGCGTATAGAAGAATTCGACAAATTCCCAGGTGTGGAAAGCGCCGGGCAGCAAGTCCCAGTCTGCACGACCATCATTGTCGTTGAGGTGAACATAGAAGAGGCGATTGGCTTTGGCAAGCAGCGCAGCGGACTGCGCAGGGCGCTCTTCTGCATAAAGCGCGTGGCCGATGTCCAGCGTTGCGCCCAGATTCTCGGCCCCCGTGATGGCGGCGAAGGCGGCCGTCTCCCCCGCGGTGCCGAGCAGACAGCGCCCCATCGGATCATTCTTTTTGTACTCGATACAGATGCGCACTGCCCGGTTATGGGCACAGGCCGCCGCAAGCGTTTCTGCTGCATAGTCATATGCACGGATGTAGTCCATCTCGAACGGCGTGTCCGCGCCTTCGTTGAGCGGACAGGTGGTCACGCGGTTGCATTCCAACTCGGCAGCAAAATCCATGGCCCGGCGCAAGTCATCGACGACTTCTTGACGCTCTTGCTTCTGCTCGGAGACAAAGGAGCCGCGCCACCATTTGCCGTTGCGCCGCGAGCGGAAGTTAATGGCCGATACACCCAGATTATGTTGACGCAGCAAACGCCGCAGTTCTTCTGGATTCTCGAAGTCGGCAGGATAGCAGAGTTCTAACCCATCCGCCCCTTCAATGCAGGCAGCGCGTGCGAATTTCTCTGCAAGCGAACAGTCATCTTGGTAGACCATGTAACGGTTCTTCTGGCTGCCGAGAAAAGCTGAAATGATGGCGAGTTTGTTCATAGAGTATCTCCAATTCCCTGGCTCCCGCTAGGGAGAGGTTTACGGTTTGCGTTGCAGATAGAGCAGCCAGTCGTCGCCTCGACCTGGGGTAGCCAGTTCCTTCCCTGTCGTCGTAACCCCGCCATTGTGACGATCATGACAGTCTTGGGCGTTGATCCATTCAACAGCGAAGCTGCCCGCTTCAATGGCGACATCGAGTGTGCCCTGGTTGTCCACATAGACGAGGTAGGCATTGCCTGGATCGGCCAGACAATAGCCTCGGCTGACCAACTCCTGGGCAGGACGCAGTGACTGGAAAGGGAATTGGGCGAATGTATCCCAGACGTGCTTGAGGATGTCGTGTCGTCCTTGGCGTCGGTCGGCTAGGTCTAAACTGCCGCTGAAGCCGGAAGAGGAATCGCCTACTGCATCAGGAACAGGGCCGCCGTTGTCGATAAAGTTGATCGCGCCGCCGGCCATCAGCAGCACATAGGCGTTCTTGCGAAGCTGCTCATCTGTGTAATTCGGGTGATATTTGTTGCCGGACCAGAGCGTCTCTTGGATATAGAGCGGTTTGGCCCCATGGTGGTTGCGCACAGCGCCCGCACTGAGGGTGGGCAGATCGGTGGTTTTGGGGCCTTGCAGTGTGCCAAAGGTGAGCCACGGCTCATCCTTGAAGGCATCGTCGCCGGTGGCGTTGTGCACAGTGAGCGCATGACCAAAGACGTTTAGTTCTTGGATGCGTGCGCCCAAACGGCAGACTTCTTCCCGCCCCATATGCGGGATCGGCTTTTTCGCCAGCAGCGGTTCCGGGCCGGAGACGTTCAGCGTGATGTTCCAATAGGGCGCGATGCGCGCCAGGGTATAGCGCAAGTACTGATCTTGTTCTGCCGGATCAATGGGGAAGTTGGACGCGCGACCAAAGAAGCCCGCAAAAGGAAAGACCAGGATGCGCCGCTGCGTGAGTTCGTCCAGGATGGCTTCCATGCGCCGGTATTCGCCGGCATTGAGCGGCCAAAGACGCGGCGTGTCCCACCCTTCGCCGCGGCCCGGCTCGGCCCGGTTGAGATAATGGCTGGCGATCGAGAGCATGTTATACCCTTGACTTTGCGCCCAGTCAAGAAAACTCGTGCGCCGTTCAGGGGGGAGATTCGAAGAAAAGAAGCCGTCGCCTACGTGAAAGCTCCGGATGAGAACCTTTTCGCCGCTGCGGAAGCCAAACCAGATCGGATTGCTTGCGTCTGGACCAAGCGGACCGGGTATGTCTGATTCAACGCAGGTAAAAGCGCCTTCAGCCTCGACTGTGCCGTCGGAGAACGCTGCACGGTAGCGCCACTCGCCGGTCTGGTCAGGCATAAAGCGGATGCGCCAGGTATCAGGTTGCTGGTCATCGCCGTCATAGAAGCCCCAAAATGAAACAGTCGAACCGTCAGGCCGGGTGTAGACGACATCCAGCGTGACATCGGTATAGGCGTTTGCGTAATTCGTTGGGTTACGGACGATGGCTTCAAAGCGGCCCCATCGGCCAACGGTTGCTTGGCTCATCTCTCGCTCTTTCATGATGGTTATGGTGGCATGGTTATGGTGGAGGGAGTTCTGTCTCCTGCTGACGCTGATCCCCATCGGCTGCCGACGTGGGGGTGAAAAAATTACTGGGTCGCAGTGATGGTAAATTGATCAAGGAGGCTCGATTGCGTTCCGTGGGGGGGTAGGCTGTAGGTTTCCACCGAGAGCGTGCCGCTCGCGCCTACCTTGACAACAGCGTAGTGATGGGCTGTATCGTCGCGACAGGCCATAAAGGGCTGCTGTTCCTGTGTAAACTTGGAGAAATCCTTGCTGATCTCCGACTGCTTGCCGGAGGGGCTGATCTTGGCGTAGACCACACCGTTGCCCTGGGTGTAGGTGTCGAGCGACTGCTGCGTGACAACCGGCGTTTCCCCTTCGTGGCGCAGGGCGTAGGTGCGCTCATAGCTCTGATCGTGGCCGGAGAGCACCAGATCGACCTTGTACTTGTCGAAGTAGGGGGTCAGCAAGTTGGTCAGTTCAGGCTTGCTGGGGTGGCTGATGCCACAGCCATAGATCGCAGAGTGGAGGAAAACAATCAGCCAGCGTGTACCCGCTGCCCGTGCCGCGGCCAAGTCTTTGTCCAGCCACTCAAGTTGCGCCTGGTCGGGCAACATTCTGTAATCCGGGACAAAGACCGACGTGTAGTGGACATCGCCCACGTCAAACGAATAGTAGCGGCCCTCGGCTTGGGCATTGGGCACGGCGAAACGCGGTCCCCAATCCTCAAAGCGTTCGACCAGCATGATTTCATGATTGCCGTATTGCGGGAAAAACGGATAGTAAGGCAGGACCGGCTGCCATTGGCGAAACCACTCATCGCCGGCCTCGGCCATGACTGTGTAGCGCCCGTCCTTGTTGCCATAGGCATAGTCACCGCCGCCCAGCAAAAAGAGGGGATCGACGGCGCGGATGGCATCGCGGATCTGCGCTGTGCCTGTCGCCAACCCAGCCCAGGTTACGGAAAATGAGAAACTGGGGTACCAACGTCACTTCTTCAGGCAACATCAAGGTCGCCAACATGATCAAGAAGACTGTGTTGCGCCCCCGCCAGCGCAATCTGGCGAATGAATACGCCACAATGGTCGCCGAAAGACAGTGCCCAATCACGCTCAGCGAAGCGACAATCGTGGAGTTGAGCGTCCAGCGACCGAAGGGGCGTGCGTTGAGCGCGCGCGGAAAATTCTCCCAGACGAATGGATCGGGAATCCATTCAATCGGCCATGTGAAAATCTGCCGGGGGCTTTTGAGCGCGGTAGAGAGCATCCAGACGAGCGGGATGGAGATAACGACGGCGGCAACGGCTAACAACAGGTAGATCACCACAGCCTTGAGCATACGCTGCGCGCGTATGCTGCCTGTCCCTCTGCGAGCGAGTGGGAGGCTGGACGCATGATGGACTGTGTCGGGTTGGGTAGGAGCGTTTTGAAGGGTCATTGACTCGCTTCCCGTTGGTGGCTTGGACGGCTACGAAGGAGGGCGTTTATTTGGCATTGCGCCGGAAATTGTCTTCGTAGAAGACCCACGCCGCGCCAAAGCGAAAAACCAGCAGGGTCAAGATCATGATGTAAAGAAAGAGAACCCAGGCAAGCGCCGAGGCATATCCCATCTTTAGCGCCTCAAAGGCGGTATTGAAGAGGTGGAGCATGTAAAAGTAGGTGGACCAAGCCGGGCCAATACGTGCTCGATACGGATTTAGCCGATGAACTGGCCTTTAGTCGTACACCGATTACCAATGCATTGCGCCGGTTGGAGTATGAAGGGTTGCTGAACAACCAACCGCGTCGCGGTTGGCAAGTGACCCCGCTGTCGCTCGACGACATTCATGAGATCTTCAACATCAAAGAGGCGTTGGAAACCATGATCGCGCGCCAGGCAGCGGCCTGCAACGATGAGACTTTGCGCAAGACGTTACGTGAATGTGTAGAGGGGATGCAGCACCACGCCGCGGCAGGGGATAGAGTGGCTTGGGATGTGGATCATATGCGCTGGCACCAGACCGTGCTAGCGATGTCAGAATATCCGGATGGACGCGTGCCGCGCATCCTCAACAATCTCAATGATCAATGGCGGCGGGTGCGCCGTGGGTTGCTTGCCATCGAAGGACGTATGGCGCGCGAGACGCAAGAACACACCATCATCGCCGACAGCATTCTTGCCCAAGAGCCGGAGGAGGCCGAGCAACGCACGCTGCGCCACTTGCAGCATGTGCGGCAAGATGTCGTCTCGCTGTTAGCCAATGTGGTGCTTCCCTTTGCGACCCACGGCGTCTAAACGCCAGGTTGTTCCCGCGCCGATCTATGCAGGGGCCAGCAGGTTTTTCCCATCCGTTTTGTCAAAAAGGTGGAGCTTGGCAAGGTTGGGCACAGCCGTGACCGTCTGCATCTCCTGCACCGGCAGATCCGGCTGGGCACGCGCCAAGAGCATTTCGCCGTTTAACGCCAGGCTAACATAGATGTCCGACCCCATCGGCTCCACCAGATCGACGGTTCCGCGCGCGGTTTGGGGTTGACCATCCGGTTGCAGGTGGATGGCAATGTCCTCGGCGCGGATGCCGCAGTCGATTGCCAGCCCACCGCTGCCTGCCCGAGCCGATAGCTGTTGGCGCATGGAGCCGGGCAGCTCAAACGTGCCAAACTTGGTGTGCAGTTGGAGCGTGTCCCCCTCGCTGCGCAGCTCGCCGTCAAACAGATTCATGGGCGGGCTGCCGATGAAGCGCGCCACAAAGCGGTTGGCGGGATGGTTGTAGAGCGTGACCGGCGGCCCCACCTGCTGAATATGGCCGTCGCGCATGACCACAATACGGTCGCCCATGGTCATGGCTTCGACTTGATCGTGGGTGACATAGACGGTGGTGATCGCCAATTGCCGTTGGAGGCGAATGATCTCGCGGCGCATCTGGATACGCAGTTGCGCGTCCAGGTTGCTCAACGGTTCGTCCATCAGAAAGACGCGCGGCTTGCGCACGATGGCGCGGCCCAGGGCCACGCGCTGGCGTTCACCACCCGAAAGCTGGCTGATGCGCCGCTGGAGCAGGTGATCGATGCCCAGGAGGCGGCTGACCTCGTTGACCCGCCGCTCGATCTCCCCTTTGGCGACTTTGCGCAGTTGCAGCGGGTAGGCAATGTTGTTATAGACGCTTTTGTGGGGATAGAGCGCATAGTTTTGAAAGACCATGGCGATGTCGCGATGGCGCGGGGCAACCTTGTTGACTACTTGGCTGTCGATCAAGATCTCGCCGCTGCTGATGCTCTCCAGCCCCGCGATCATGCGCAAGGTGGTTGTCTTGCCACAGCCCGAAGGTCCCACGATGACAAGGAACTCGCCTTCTTCAACCTCCAGGTTGATCCCGTCGACCGCGATGCCGTCGCCGTAGCGTTTGGTTAGATTACGACATACAACTCGACTCATTGCAATGGCTCCTGCCTCTTATTTTTCTCGCGTCGCAACCATGCCGCGCGTCAGGTTCTTTTGCACCATCATAAAGAGCACGACGACCACCAGCGTGGTGAGCAAGGACGCGGCCATGAGCAAGTTCCACTCGACTTGAAAGCGAGTGACATATTTAAACAGACCGATGGTCAACGGCAGCTTGTCTTGGCTGCGGATGAAGGTCAGCGCGAAAAGGAATTCGTTCCAGCCTTCCATGAAGCCAAAGACTGCGACCGCGATCAAGCCCGGCCATGAAAGCGGCAGGGTCATGCGGATCATCGCGCCCAGGCGCGAGTTGCCGTCCATCATGGCCGCCTCTTCGATCTCGGGCGGGATGGACATGAAATAGCCCATCAGCATCCAGACAACGAACGAGAGGCTAAAGACCGCGTTGAGGATGATCAAGGTCAACAGGTTGTCCAGCATGTTCAGGGCCGAAACCACGCGGAAGAGGCCGAGAATGATGACCACCGGCGGGAACATCTGGATCGCCAGGAGCGAAAGCAGGTAGATTTGCCGCCCCTGGAACACGAAGCGCGCCAGGGCATAGGCCGCGGGTGCGCCGAGCAGCAGGGCCAGCGTGGTCGATCCCAAGCCGATGATCAGGCTGTTGCGGAAGTAGAGCGCCAGGGGCGCTTGCTGCCAGATCTCGACGTAGTTGTTTAAGGTCGCCGCGCGCGGGAGAAAGGTGGGCGGCGGGAAGTAAACCTCTTGGCTTGTCTTGAACGAAGTAGAGATCATGACCAAGAGGGGAAAGAGGCTGATAAACAGCGCCGGGATCAGCACAGTGACGATGGAGATCCATTTGAGGGTGCGTATGCCTGTCATCCTGCCTCCCCATGCGTGCCGGAAATGCGCGTGTACAAGATGCTGAAGATGGTCAGCACGACAAAAAGACTGACGGCGAGCGCAAAGCCCGCGCCAAAGTGTAGATTTTCAAAGGAGATTTTGAACAGGTAGGTCACCGCGATGTCCGTGCGATAGAGCGGATTCCCGCGCGTCAGAATCCAGATGACTGTGAAGGCGCGGAAGGCCCAGATGATCGACAGCAGGGTGACGATCATGAGTACCATGCGCATTTGGGGGATGGTCATGTCGATGAATTCGCGCCAGGGGTTGGCCCCGTCCATCTTGGCCGCGTCGTAGATATGCGGCGGAATGGCCTGCAGGCCCGCCAAAAAGGTGATGGTCATGAAGGGGATCGACGACCAAACCTCCACAAAGATGATGGCGGCAAAGGCTGTGTCCGGTTGGTTGAGCCAAACGACATACTCTTTGATCAGCCCCAACTCTGACAGCAGATAGTTGAGCGACCCCATCTGCCCGTGGAAGATCCAGCGCCAGGTGAGCGCGGAGATGGCAAAGGGCATGGCCCAGGGGATCAAGATCAACGCCTTGGCAATGCTCTGCCCTGGGAAGGGGGTATTGAGGATCATCGCCAGCGGGAAGGCGAAAAGCACCGTCAAGGCCACCGAGCCAAAGGCGAAGACAACGGTCTGGCGGATGATCATGGGCATGTTGGGGTCTTTCGCCAACATCGCAAAGTTTTCCAGCGTGCCAACTCGAACAATGCGGCCTACGGTGTCCACTTCGGAGAAGGCCGAGACAAACATGTTGGCGATGGGAAAGACCAGAAAAACCAAAAAGGCTAGAGTACTGGGTAGCAGCAGGGCGTAGGCCAGACGGTGCTCCGTCCATTCGGTGCGGAGTCCGGCCAACATACCTTGTGGCGCAGCAGCACTCTGGTAGCCTGTCGATACAGCATGATTGGCCACAGTGTGCGTCCTTTTCTAGCAGTGGGGAAATGGCGAGTCGCCCAACGCAGCTAGACGGTGTAAGCGGGTCACAGTGTGAGCAGGTCACAGTGTGAGCGGGTCATCGCCTACCGGAAAGCACCTCTGCTTTTAGGTTTTGGCGCTTTCCGGTAGGCGCATCTTGACCGGCTGAACCGCCCTAAACCGACCGTGGGCGTCTCTCGCCGGGGAATGGACGAGGCTGCTCGATTAGAGACCGTGCCGCGCGTCGATCAGCGCAGCCGCTTCGGCCATGGCATCTTCCGGCGTTGCTTCGCCGAGGAAGACTTTTGCCACGCCATTCTGAATGTCTCTGCTGTCTTCTGTCCCGGTTGCAGGCCAGGGTGTTTCAAAGACGTTGTGCGCGTTTTGCAACTCCCGGACAAAGATGGCGTTGAATTCCGACACCGGGTCTTCCGGATCCAGATAGCGCGGATCTTCGCCCACGTCGATGCGTTCGGGGATCACGCCGCGCTGTTTGGCGAAGTTGAGCCGGTTCTCGAAGTTGAACATGAAGGCGAGCAGCTCCGCGGCCTGCTCTTTGTGTTCGGACTGCTGGGCCATCATCACGCAGTCGGGCCAGAAGACGTTGGCGTGGGCCATGCCCTCTTCGGCCACCGGCAGCGGCGCAAGGCCAAATTGCAGGTCGGGCGCGTCGTTCATGATGATGGTCGGCATCCAAGAGCCGGTTTCGAGCATCGCCAATTGACCGGCCAGGAAAAGCGGTTGGAGATCTTCGTCGCGGCCCGTGTTGACCGGTGAAGGCTGGGTCGTCTGATCGCCGTTGACCAAGTCGGACAAGAACTGCACCGCGCGCACGCCAACCTCGTCGCCCACGCGTGAACGGCCATTCTCACCCCACTGGCTCAACTCGTTGCCGCCGCCGATGGCCCCCACCCAGGCATACCACCAATAATCGGTGTTGCCGGAAGGGCCTGCGATGCCCATGCCGAACCCGTACATTTCAGGCGGGTTGTGCAGCGCCTGGGCTGCTTCGCGCACGTCGGCCCACGTCGTCGGCGGTTGCAGCCCGGCCTCTTCAAAGAGGTCGGTGCGATAGTAGAGGCCGCGCGGGTCGAGGAAGTAGGGCATCCCATAGAGCTGCCCACCAACGGACATGGCGTTAATGCCCGACTCCCAGAAGTTAGCCAGGAGATCCGCGCTCATCAACTCGTCGAGCGGCTGGATTTCGTCAACCGACTGAAATTCCAGCAGCCACACGCCGGAGCCGTTGAAGATATCCGGCGCTTGCCCCGCGCTGATCTGGGTTAGAATGACATTCTTGCCTTCCGACCACTTGACGACCTCCAACTCCGCCCGAATTGCCCCCTGGGAATTGTTGAATCCGTCCATGACCTCTTGGGTATCCGGCTGCATGCGGCTGTCGTAGTCCATGGCGACATAGCGCACAGTGACCTGTTCACCGGCGGGCGCTTCGCCGCCCTCTCCTGTTGGGGCGACCTGCGCTGTGCACGCGGCCAAGAGAAGCGGGGTTGCCGATGCGGCGGCAAGTTTGAGGAAGCTTCGCCGCGTCAGTCCCTGTTGTTTGATCTGCATAGATGTGTCTCCTTGTACGCAACAAAGTGGTTGGATCGAGTGCTTCTACACAACAAACCATGTAACCCATACGGTTCTATCGCATTTATTCGGACACCAACGAGCCGCCGGTGGTGCGACTGTTGGCGATACAAACTATTGGCGATACAGAGACAGCACTACAAAAGACTGCGTTACAAAAGACAACTGGTGGATCAGGCAATACTTTGAGACGAATATCGTGAGACGAGTATCGCGAGACAGATAGTTGACGCGCGAGACTGAAGTACGATTGAAAGAGCGGGGGGCCGGAGAAGTGGTCCGGCTGACAATTCCCCAGAGGTTGCAGAGGATAGAAAGGGCGGATGCAGCCGGCGGACACACCGCATCGACCAGCTTAATCTTACGTGTGAATGGCTGGTGATGTCAAACAAGCCCTAAGAATACAGCGTGGCTAGCAGCCGGTTTAGGTTTGGCGTGCGATTTCCTGTTTCATGGCAATTAGACAGTCGACACACATGCCATGTGATAGTTTGGGCAGCGGCGGCCCATTGCGCAGGGGGGCGACTTGGTTGAGCGCCTCTTCGATCTCCGCCCACTGTCCATTGGGCAGTTCGAGCCGCTTGCACCAGGAGCAGATCACCACCAAATCTTGCGAGCGGGGCACGGCATTGTCTAGCAGCGCAACCGGCGCTCGCGGCTCCGTTTGTATGACTGTGCTGATGAAATGCACATGGAGGTTGGCTTCGGGGTGCATTTCGATGGCAATGGTGCACCGTTGGGTGGGGCTGTCGCCGCGAGCCGTCAGGCGGATCGGAATCCGGCGCAAACGGACTCTGTCCAGCAAAAGCCGGTAAATAAAGCGCGTCGTGCGGTCGCTGATAAAGCTCCACAGAGATTGATGCAGTACGTTGGCTGCTGTCAAACTCGACGCGCCGTTGGTCTGCGCCGTGCTGTCCCAACCATCTGCGATGCGAATCAATCGATCTTGTGCATCGACCCAGTATTCAAGCGTCTGGACAGACGTTGCTCCATGATTCATCATTGTGTCCTATGATCGGGTTCCGGCTCTATTCTCTGCGGCTGTCACAGAAAGACATCACAGAGACATACCGGTCGCGCCAACGATCATCGCTTGCTGCGAGCGCAAAACAGGATGTATGGCTGCGCTTGACTGAGAGTATACCGCGTAACCCGTAACTTTAATATACGTTTTAATCTATGAGGTTAACGTAATCTTCATTTTCTTGGTGCGGCCTTTGTGACTGGCGTATAATGTCGGCAAAGGTTTCGATGCGCCTGGTTTCCTCGTTGTTCATGGGGTTTTTTCAGCGGCAGGATGTGGGCTTCCCATTTACAGACCCGTTCACAGAACATGCAGAGAGATGGCGGATTAAACATGAGTGTCTCCCAAACCGTACCGTACAGCGAATTGTTGGGCCGCGCCCGGGATCTGCATGAACAGATCCGCGCGTGGCGACGTGAGATCCACCGTTACCCTGAACTATCGTTCACCGAGCAGCGTACCGCCAGCCTGGTCAACGCCACCCTGATCGATCTGGGCATTCCCACCGAGACGGAAGTCGCCAAGACGGGGGTTGTCGGCCATATTCACGGCGCGGATGGGCCGGTGGTGGGGCTGCGCGCCGATATGGATGCGCTGCCGATCACCGAGAGCAATGGTACGGAGTTCGACAGCACGCGCAGCGGCATCATGCACGCGTGCGGTCATGATGCACACACAGCTATGCTGCTGGGCGCGGCCACGATCCTCAAGGGGCTGGCCGACGAAGGGCGGCTGCCTGGCAGCGTCCGCCTGCTCTTTCAGCCGAGCGAAGAGGCCCAGGACAGCGAAGGCAAGTCGGGCGGTATGCGCATGGTGGAGGAAGGCGCGCTGGATGGGCTGGACGCGGTCTTTGGCCTCCACGTAGACCCCACCAACGACGTGGGCGTGCTTGCCACGCGTGAAGGGCCGATGATGGCCGCGGCGGACCAGTTCAAGCTGACCCTCCACGGCTCCGGCGGCCATGCCGCGCGGCCCCACGTCACTGTCGATCCGATTGTGCTGTCGGCCCATGTGATCCAGGCGATCCAACAGGTGGTTAGCCGTCGCCTCAACCCGTTGGAGCCAGGCGTGATTACGATTGGAACCATCAACGGCGGCACAGTCAACAACGTGATCCCCGATACGGTGCAGATGACCGGCACGATCCGATCCTTCAGCCCCGAAGCGCGCACCGCGCTGCATGAAGAACTGCGCCGCGCGTGCAGCATTGTGGAGCCGTTGGGCGGGCGCTTTGATCTAGAGCTTGAGTGGGGCTATCCGCCCACGTCCAATTCAGCCGAGGCCACGGCTGTTGCGCTGGACGCGCTGCAAAACTTGGTGGGGCCGGACCAGGTGGTCGAAGCGCCGCCAGGCATGGGCGCGGAGGACTTTGGCGTAATGGCCCAAAAGGTTCCGGGCTGTTTCGTGCGCCTGGGCGTGCATGACCCGGCGTGGGGCGATCAGATCTACCACGTCCATCGGGCTGATTTTCGCATGGACGAGGATGCGCTGCCCTATGGCTCGGCTGCGTTGGCATCCATGGCGCTGGCGTGGATGGAGCAGAAGCGCCAGTAGACGCGCCGCATGGTTGACGGAGTGTGCGCCGGTGACCCAACAAGGGGCCGGCGCACTTGGTGATTAGGTAAGAGTAACGCTTATGTCGGTTCGAGTACGCAGGACGATTAGCCTGTTGGCCTTGATTGGGATTGTGCTATTGGCCGGGGCATGCAGCCAGCCGGAGATTCAGGCGCTGACCTTTGGCGATGTGCCCTGGCAAGACGGCGAGGTAAGCAGCTACCGCGTCACCGCGGTGGATAAGCAGTACGCGGGCACGGCGCGCTATGACATGACGCTGTCGGCGGAAAATGTGTGGAATCTGCGCCGCGAGATCACCGCGCAAGGCACGCAGGAGATTGTCGCGGTGGAGATGCGCCTGCCCGGCTTTCGCCCCAGCCAGGCGACGCTGGTGCGTATGGACAACGATGGCGTCGAGCAAGTGCGAACCACCTATGACCAGGGACAGGTCGATCTGGAGTTGACCACCAAACTCAACGTTACCACCCTCCAGCGCGTGAATGTGCCAAGTGATGTGCGCGACCAGCGAACGCTGCTCATGCTGCTGCGCGCGCTGCCGCTTGCCCCCAACTATGCCGTGCAGATCAATTCGTTTCTGCCTGTCGTGCCGCTGCTGGAGCGGGTTACGGTGGTCGTCAAAGGCCAGGAGCAAGTGACGGTTCCCGCGGGCCAATTCGATGCCTTTCATGTGGTAGTCGAGGGCAAGGAGGTCAAGACAGAAGCCTGGATCGGCGTGGATGCGCCCCATCCGCTGCTCAGATACGTAGACGGGTTTAACGGGGCTACGTTTGACCTGTTGGAATACGTGCCCGCTCCTTAAACGAGCGTCTGCAGAACGAGTGTCCGCAGAACGAATATCAGCGTGGGAACATTTGGCTGTGGCTGGTCGTCTACTTGACGACCTTAACGACCTTGACCGCCTTGTACCTTGACAGACTTGTAACGAGGCCGGGTCTGTGTGATTCAACAAGCCAACGCGAGAGGGAGAACTCTCCAATGAAATTTGATCGTTTTACGTGGGTTGTCATCGGCATTGTTGTTCTGCTTTTGGCGGCCGCGGTGGTAACGGTCAACATGACCGGCGGCAGCGGATGGACCACGCAAGAGTATATGACGCCGGATCAGCCGGAAGCGCCGGTCTTTAACGCGTTCTTGGCCTTCCAGCGCGGGGATGTGGCAA
>CAZZNG010000141.1:0-13544 GCA_964655505.1 uncultured Litorilinea sp.
TCTGCGCCAACCTTCTTTCCTTGTTAATGCTCAAAGTGATATGTAGCTAGACTATTGGATTGTGCGCTTTGGTATCTGTGCTGGATTAGCGAGTGATTTCATCTTAGCACAGCCGGAATGGGACACAAAGTGCCTATTTTTGGCCTTGTTGGGTCTACAGTTCGACATCCAAGTCGGCATCTACCTCTTCCTCTGCCTTGACCACAACGGCCACCCCCGCGGGCGGGCGCACCAGGCGCAGGAAGATGCGCTCGCCCCAACCGCCAAAGATGGGGACAGGCACAGTCTTGCCGCGCAGCGCGTTGACCAACCCCATGATCCAGGCCACGATAACCGCCACCGCGCCCGCGATCACCAGCGCAAAAGCGGCGATGGCTGTGACCGGGCCGACCAAGGGAATCCAGGCGATCCCCCATCCGGCTACGGCCCACAATAGCGGGATCAAGAGCGCACCCAACGTCAGCGCCAGGGCTTGGCAGGCGTGGTAGAACGCAACGATGTTGCGGCGCAGGAAGAACAGCCCCACCAGCCAACCCAGCACAGGCACAAAATAGATCAGGAAGGAAACGATCGGGCTTGGTTGGACGGCAGGCAGTTCTGGCGTCGATGCGGCGTCGGATACTGGCTTGACGGTCACGATGCCTCCCCGATGCCAGCCAAGTTCAGTTCCTTGGCAAAGTGGCAGCTTGCGAAGTGGTCCGGGGCCACTTCCTCAAGCTGCGGCTCCTCGCGCGAGCAGATTGCTTCGGCGTAGCGACAGCGCGGGTGAAAGACACAGCCCGACGGTGGGTTGGCTGGGCTGGGCACGTCTCCTTCCAAGATAATGCGGTTGGGCTTGGTGTCTGGGTCTGCTGGAGGGACCGCGGATACCAACGCCTCGGTGTAGGGGTGCTTGGGATGGCGCAGCAGTTCTTCCGACGCGGCCACCTCCACCAGCTTGCCCACATACATCACGGCGATGCGGTCGCTGATATGCTCCACCACAGAGAGATCATGCGCGATGAAGATGATCGTCAGCCCCATCTGCTCGCGCAGTTCGGCCAACAGGTTCAGCACTTGGGCTTGAATCGACACATCCAGCGCGGAAACTGGCTCGTCGGCCACGATCAAGCGCGGGTTGAGACAGAGAGTGCGCGCCAGGCCAATACGCTGGCGCTGGCCGCCGGAAAATTCATGCGGATAGCGGCTCATGTACGCGGGGTTCAGCCCCACCGACTCCATCAGGCTTGCCACGCGGTCATCCAATTCGTTGCCGCGCGCCTCGCGGTGGATGATCAACGGCTCGGCGATGATATCGCGCACGGTGAAGCGCGGATTGAGCGAGCTATAGGGGTCTTGGAAGATCATGCGCATCTCGCGGCGCAGCGGCTTCATCTCGCTGTTGGTCAAGTCCGCGATATTCACCCTGGTTCCGTCTTCGCGCGTATACCAGATCTCCCCCGCGGTCGGCTCATAGAGGCGCAAAATCGTGCGCCCGGTTGTTGTTTTGCCGCAGCCGCTTTCCCCCACCAGCCCCAACACCTCGCGCTCGCGCAGGAAAAGGTTCACGCCGTCAACGGCCTTGATATGCCCAACTGTGCGTTGGAAGAAGCCCCCTTTGATGGGGAACCACTGTTTCAACCCTTTCACTTCCAGAATATTGCGTCGTTGTTTGGCGGACGGATCGTCCACCGACCATGCAAAATCGACCATACGTTGCCTTTATGACTTATTCAGCAAGAGTTTCCCATCGACCGAGCCGGTCAATGCACCGGAATCGGCAGACGGGCGCTAAAGAACCGAATAGGGGTCGGCTGCATCGCGCAGACCGTCGCCCAAAAAGTTAAAGCCCAACACAGCCAGAATGATGAAGAACACTGGGGCCGCAATCCACTGGTTAAAGCCCAACGTTTGCAGCGTCTGCGCGTCGCGCATCATCGTGCCCCAACTCACCAACGGCTCTTGGATGCCGATGCCCAAGAAGCTCAAAAAGCTCTCGGCCAAGATGATGGTGGGGATGGTCAGCGTGAGCACGACGATGATATGGCTCAAGCTGTTGGGCAGCAGGTGGACGAAGATAATGCGCGAATCCGACGCGCCCATCTCGCGCGCGGCCAGCACAAAGTCCGTCTCGCGCAGCGACAGCACCTTGCCGCGCACCTCGCGCGCCAGCAGCGTCCAACTCAACAGCGCAAAGATGGCGGACATGAGCACAAAGATCGCGAACTGGTCCCACGTACGCGGGATGATCGCGGCCAGCGACATCCACAGCGGAAGCTGTGGGAAGGACTGCACAAATTCCACAAAGCGCTGGATCCAGTTATCGACCGCGCCGCCATAGAAGCCCGAAACGACGCCCACAATCGAGCCGACGACCACGCTGATAATCGTGCCAAACAGCGACATGGTGAGCGAGATACGCCCAGCGCGGCAGGCCCGCCCAAAGATATCCCGCCCAAAGCGGTCGGTGCCGAGCAAGAAGATCTTGGTCTGGGTGTCCTCCCCCGCGTCCAGCCCGTAGAGGTGCAGGTCGGTTTCGAAGAGGCCAAAGAGTTTGTAAGGCCAGCTACGCACAAAGAAGCGCACATAGAGCGGATTCTCCGTGTCCACTTCCCAAGAGGTGGTCATGTTGGCGTTGAGCACCTGTCTTTGGCCGTAGACAAACGGGCGCAGGTGCACCTTGCCGTCCGCGTCGATGAAGCGGATGCGCGTCGGCGGCATATAGCTGTCCTGCATGTTGAGGGTGACGGGGTTGTAGGGTGCGAAGAAGTCGGAAAAGATCGCCATGACAAAAAGGCCGATCACAATCAACCCGCCGACAATCGCGATCTTGCTTTTGCGAAAGCGCCGCCACACCAGCGCGGCATAGGTTTCGTGGCTTGCCCCGCGCAAAGCGATGCGCGCCAGCAGATTGTCGGTCTGCTCTTGCTGGGTGGCGCCACCCAAAGGTTCAACACGTCCGGCCATACTTGTGTCTTACTCCTTACAGCCAAGCTTAACAGTCAAGCTGAACGGCCCAACTCGAAGGCCAAGTTCACGGCAAGATTACCCCAGGCGAATGCGCGGATCGACCAAGGCCAACAAAATGTCGGCGATCAAGTTGCCCACGACCAGCAGCACGGCATAGATGAAGAGAAAGCCGCCCGACACGTAAATATCTTGCACCAGCAGCGCGCCATAGAACATGGGCGCAAGGGACGGCATATTCAAGACAATCGCCGCCTCCAGTTCACCCTGGATCATGTAGGGCAACACAGTGCCCTGGTACATGATGATCGGGTGCAGCGCGTTGGGCACGGCATGTTTGTAGATCACCGAGCGTTCGGTCAGGCCCTTGGAGCGCGCGGTCGTCACATACTGCGCGTTCAGCCCGTCGAGCAGGTTGCCGCGCATGACGCGCATATTGCGCGCAATGCCGCCAAAGCCTGCAATGGCAATCACCGGCCAGGTATATTTCAGCACGTCCCACGCCTTGGCCCAAGACATGGGCGCGAAAGCATACTGGGGCGATGTAAAGCGATTCACATAGGGGCTATTGAATTCGATAACCAATAGATAGACAACCACCAGCGCGATAAAGAACCTGGGGACCGCGGTCGCGGTAAAGGCAAAGATGGTCGCCAAGTTATCGCCGATCTTGTATTGGTGGGTGGCTGAATAGATGCCAATACCAATGCCAAGGAGGGTGGAGATCAGGTGAGCGGACAGGGCCAAGTAGAGCGTGCGCGGCAGCCGCTCCTGGATCAACTGGCCCACGTCCTTTTTATAGGCAAAGGAATAGCCAAAGCGCCCTTCGGTGACAATGCCTTTCATCCAGACCAAGTACTGCTCCCAGACTGGCTTGTCCAGGCCGTACAGCCGGCGGTACTGGTCCGCGGCTCGTTCGGCCTCTTCCGCCGACATGCCGCCCTGGCTGATCAACTGATTCTGATAGGCTGTGGCAAAGTCACCGGGGGGAAGTTGAATGATGAGGAACGACACCATGCTGATGCCGATCAACAGCGGGATAGTCGCAAGCACGCGACGTAGGATAAAACCGATCATGGTCTCTCCGACAAGAAGCGGCGGGCGTGTTTCATTGTGTGGGGCGAGTGTTGGCCCGCCCCACACAACAATCGTCTAGCCTTACTCGGCACTCACAACACAGACACCGCCGCCAGACTGGTATTCACAGCCCTCGTAGTAGGGGACACTATTGGGGTAGATTTCCGACTGGCCGTTGGCCCAGCGGTCTTCTTCCGCCAGCCAAATCTGCTCCGGCAGATAGTTGTTGGCATCCCACTGGTAGAGGAAGGCGGGCGTGCCGATGGGCACGTTCTTGAAGTACTTGTTGAGCATCAAGCCATAGCGCCCCACCACCAGACCGATGGAGTAGACATTCTCGGTATGGACACGGTTGTAGTCAGACATAAGCTGGCGCATGGCATCGGGGTCATTCTCCAAGCAGAACTGATTGGTGATGTCAATCAGCTCTAGCTCGAAGTCCTGATACTCCTCCGGCTCATCGCCCGCGCGGTGCCAAGCCAGCGAGGTGGAGCTAGTGGGCGCAATGAAGTTACAGCGCACATTGGGCGCGGCCCACTGCTGGCCGGGGCGACCAATGCGCAGTTCCCACGTACCGGCGCGTTCATTTTCCGTCATGGCTGTACCGGCCATCGTGCGGAAGTTGACCTTGATGCCGATCTCCTGGAAGAAGAGCACCAGCGCAGGCCCCAACGACGGACCGGCAGTGTTGTCCTCGCCCACGTCGAGCGAAAGCTCGACATTCTGACCCGCGGTCGGCCCCTCGGTCCAGTTCACGATGCCGTCGCCATCGGTATCTTCCAGGCCGATTTCGGCAAGCAGCGCGCGCGACGTTTCGGGCGAATAGGGGTAGTAGACGACCGACTCTTGATCAAACAACTGCGAACCGGGGAAGATGCCGCCCGGCCACGCGCGGAAGAACGGGCCATTGGTCAACGAGCGGGCCAGCCCGTCGCGGTCAATGGCTTGGGTGAGCGCGCGGCGGAAGCGCGTATCACGCAGCAGATCGCGCACAGCCTGGTCGCGGTCGCTCTCTACACCCAGATGGGAAGCCTGGTTCACTTCCACGTTGAAGCCCAACGTTTCCGGCCCCCACTCGACGCGGAACGGCGCATCTTCCTCTTGCGATTGGCGCACAGCCTCGTCCATGGTCTCGATGTTCTCGACGTTGGCGTGGTCAGCCGTCCCTGCAATGGTGTTCAGCGTGCGCGTTGCGCCGCTGCGCGAATAGGTGAACTGCACTTCGTCCAGATAGGGCAGTTGGCAGCCGTTCTCGTCAACCTTCCAGTAGTAGGGGTTGCGGCGCATGACCAAGAACTCGTCCGTCTGGTATTCGACGGGAACCCATGGCCCCATGGTCACAACCGGCAGCGAGTTTGGCGGCAGCGCATCCTTGTAGCTCTGATAGTCGGAGCCGCCATATTTGGGGTGGAGAGGCTTCAGAATATGGGCCGGGCCAGGCGACAGCCAGAGGTTCGTCATGTTGTAGAGGAACTTTTCGGGCCGCGGCACAGGGAAAGTCCACAACAGCGTGTAGTCGTCGATGGCTTCCAGCGTGATCGGCTCGCCATCGATGGCCCAGAAGTCAGCCGAGGTCCAGGTCGAGACATTCGGGTCGTGGATGTTGTCTTCCCACAAGAACATCATGTCCTCGGTGGTGAATTCAACGCCATCCGACCACTTGATCCCCTCGATCAGGTGCATGGTCAGTTGCGTACCATCTTCCGACCATTCCCAACTCTTGGCGAGTTGCGGCAGCGGGGTCACGTTTTCGGTCAAGAACATCGCGCCGGTCGCGATCGGCTCTTCCTGCACAATCGCCTCGATGCCGAACCAGCCCTGGATAGCGCCCGCGTTGTAGTTCCAGCCTTCCAGCGGCACAGCCCACACATCGCGCCAGATGCCGCCATACTCGCCGATGCCGTCCGACATGAAGCCGGTCTGCCAGACAAAAGGCTCAGCGGGCAAGCGCTCTTCCACAGGCGGCAGTTCGCCTGCTTCGACCAGCGCGGTGACCCACTCCGGTTCACAATACTGGTCGAACGAGCGATGGTCGATCATCTCGTCGACGGCAAAGGTGACCGGCTCGCGGCTGCCTTCCAAGACTTGTCCTTCCGGATAGGGAATTGGGCCTTGCAGCGCCACCCCGTCCGCCGTCTCTTGCGCCCCGGTTTCCGGCGCGGCGGCCGCATCACCCGCTTCAGCGGGCGCGGCCGGTTGTTCCCCAGGTGCGGGGGCTGCACCGCTACACGCGGCCAAGATCACCATGGCGACGAGGAGCACCAGGTGCAGCCATGTCCTAATTCGTATCATATAGGTCCCCTTTTCCGCATTGTGTGATTCTGCATTGTATGAAGAACGTTGAAGTACCGCCGAGCGAGTCTTGTCGGGCGAGTGCTGCAGCCTCAAATTCGCTCGTAGAACTGGCTTGGCAAAATACAAGCGTAAAAGCGAAACACCTCCTTTACCCTCAAAGCAGCTTTGACCAGCAAAGCGCGACCGGTTGAACCCTAATCAACGTGACTGCAGCCCCATTGGGCCTGCGACCTGTGCGCCTAGTACAACCAACAGGCAGTCTGCTGGCCTGGCTCGATCTCCCGCAGAACCGGCTCCTCCTCGCGGCAGATACGCATGACGCGCGGGCAGCGCGGGGCAAACGGACAGCCCTTGATCTCGGCTGTCGCGGGCGGAACCATGCCCTTGATGGGCACAAGCAACTCTTTCTTTTTGCCCAATACGGGAACCGAACTCAGCAGCCCCTGGGTATAGGGGTGGAGCGGGTTGTGAAAAATCCTGCGCGTGGGCGCATACTCCACCACCTTGCCCAAGTACATCACCGCCACATGGTCGGCCATCTGCGACACAACGCCGAGGTTGTGGGTGATGAGCATGATCGAGGACTTGAAATCTGCCTGAAGCTCGCGCATGAGGTCGAGGATTTGCGCCTGCACAGTCACATCCAGCGCGGTGGTCGGTTCGTCGGCAATGAGGATGGCCGGGTTGCACGACAACGCCATGGCGATCATCACGCGCTGGCGCATACCGCCGCTCAACTGGTGGGGATAGGCTTTGAGCCGCCGCTTCGGTTCGCTGATCTGTACCCGCTCCAACATGGTGAGCGCCCGCTCGGTTGCCTCGCGGTCGCCCACGTTCTGATGCAATTTGACGCTCTCTGCAATCTGTCGGCCCACTGTATAGAGCGGGTTGAGCGAGGTCATCGGCTCTTGAAAGATCATGGCAATCTCGCCGCCGCGAATCTCGCGCATGGTGCGCCCCTGGGGGTTGAGTTTGGCGAGATCGACCACCTGGCCCTTTTCCTCCAACCGCAGGAGGATTTCACCCTGGACAATGCGGCCCGGCGGCTCCTTGATCAAGCGCATGACCGACATGGACATGACGCTCTTGCCACAGCCGCTCTCGCCGACGATGCCCAACGTGGACTGGCGGCCCAAACTGAGGTTGACGCCGTTGACCGCTTTGACCACGCCCCGTTCCAGGAAAAAGTAGGTATGTAGATCACGGATCTCCAAGATCGGGTCTTCGACAAGGGGCGCGATGGCCTCCACCGGCGAAGGCAAAACCTGCGCTTGGGGCGAATCACTCATGCAATCATTCCTCTGCGTTAACGGCTGTTACGTTAACTTGCGATATGAGTATTAGCGATACGAGTGCAGTTTTGACGATGGGGCCGGGGCAGAGGGCGCGCCCGGCACACAGCCACCAAGCCACAATCCAAGTGACAACAGCCGAACGAACGCTGTTAGCGGAGATGGGGAGCGAACAGACAATCAAAAGGTTTTAATACGACAGAGCGGCTCGCCCGCACTTTGCGGGCTTGGCACGCAGCAACGATCCGCGTGTCGTGGATTGTGTCTGGTAGGCAATGCTAGTTTTCCACGGCTCGCGTAAAATGTCAAATGGCCCGAGCGTACCCCCGTTCGGGCCTTTGCGACATGCGCCCTTGCCTGCCATCTGTGCGCGGCAAGGCGCGGCGGGTTGCGCTCTACCGTTGACGCAGCAGACGCGAGGAGTTGCCGAGGATGAACAGATCGGGGATCGATTGGGCCACCGCGGCCAACATGGGCGGCAGGATGCCAAGCGCCGCCAGCGTCAGCCCAACGCCGTTATAGGCCAGCGTCCAAGCCAGATTGCCGCGCACAATGCCCATGGTGCGCCGCGCGATTGTCAACGCCTGGGGCACAAGCAGCCAATCGTTGCGCAGCAGCACCACATGCGCGGCCTCGGCGGCAATCGCCGCGCCGTCTGCCCCCATGGCAATGCCCACGTCGGCCTGGGCCAAGGCCGGGGCATCGTTGACGCCGTCGCCCACCATGATCACCGTCTTGCCTTGGGCTTGATAAGCTTTCACGATGGCGAGTTTCTGGTCGGGCAGCAGTTCGGCGCGGTAGCCGATGCGCAGTTGATCGGCCAAGGCCGCGGCTGTACGCTCGTTATCGCCCGTCAAAAGTTCGATCTCCGCAATCCCCAAGCGCCGTAGTTGGTCTATCGCCTGGGGCATCTCGGCGCGCAGCGTGTCGGTTGCGGCCAAGATGCCTGCCGGGCGATCATCCACCGTGACATAGAGCAGCGTCTTGCCCGCGGCCTCCAGCGCAGCCGCCGGAGCAAAGGCCGGGTCATCCTTTGCCAACAAGCGTGCGCTGCCCACAACGACGCGCTGCCCGTCGACCAGCGCCGCCACCCCCTGCCCCGGCAGCGCGGTAAACTCTGCGACATCGGGGATCGGGTCAGCGTCCGTTGTCGGCTCGTCATGCTGCTGGGCAGCCTGGCGCACCGCTTCGGCCAGTGGATGCTCGGAGTAGCGTTCGGCCCCTGCTGCCAGCCGCAGCACCTGGGCACGATCCAGCCCGTCAAGCGCGACCACGTCCGTAATCTGGGGACGGCCCAGCGTCACCGTGCCTGTCTTGTCGATCAGCAGCACGTCGGCTTTCGCCAGCGTCTCCAAGTACTTGCCGCCCTTGATCAGTAAGCCTCGCCGCGCGCCCGCGCCAATCGACGCGAGCATGGCGATAGGCGTTGCCAGCGCAATCGCGCACGAACAAGCTACCACCAGCACCGCGGCTGTCGCCAGCGGGTCGCGGCGGATCAGCAGCACAAGCAGCGCCAACGTCGCCACCACCGGCAGGAAATAGGCCGAGAAGCGGTCGGCCAGCCGTTGTGCATCGGCACGGTGGCGCTCGGCATCCTCCACCATGCGAATGACCTGGCCGAAGGTCGATGCATCGCCAACAGCCTCCGCCTGCACGCGCACGCTGCCCAACTGGATAATCGTCGCGGCGAATACTTGGCTGCCCGGCCCTACCTCCACGGGCATGGATTCACCGGTGATGGTCGCTTGGTTCACCGTCGCGGCCCCGTCTACCACCACGCCATCCACCGGAATCTGCTCGCCCGGTCGCACCACGGCTACATCGCCCGCGGCCACCTCGGCCAGCGGCACGGTGACTTCCGCGCCATCACGCACCAGGCGCGCGGTGGTTGGGGCCAAAGCGCTCAGGTCTTTGACTGCCCGCCGCGCCCGCTCGGTGGTCATGCGTTCGACGCCGTCGCCGATACGCATAAAAAAGACCACAACCGCCGCGGTGGTCCATTCGCCCACAGCCAGCGCCGCCACCACGCCCAAGCTCATCAGCGTATGGGCCAAGACCTGGCCGCGCAGCGCGGCCCGGATCACATTGACCAGAACGGGATACCAACCGAGCAAGACCAGGAGCCAACCCACATACCAGGGGATCAACGCTGTGATGCGCTCAAAGAGGCCCAGCCACTCCCCCGCGACCACGACTACCAGCACCGCGCCCACCACCAAGCCGAGTGTACGCAGCGCCGTCTTTGCCAGATCGCCGCCGGGCACGGCTGCCGACGCCGCGCCTATCGCCTCTGCGTCCTCCAAAGCAGCAGCAGGCACGTCATAGCCTGCGCTGTGCACCGCGCGGCGCATGGCGGCTTGATCGACTTGCGCCGGATCATAGCTGACCACCGCTTTTTCCGTTGTAAGAAAAACATCGACCGTACGCACGCCAGGCAGCGCGGCCAGCGCGGCCCGCACGCTTTGGGTACATTCGGCGCAGTCCATGCCCTGCACAGGCAGTTCGATCCGGGTCAGCAGGGGTGTAGCGACCTCTGTGCTTGCCAACGGATCACCTCCTTGGTTCAGCAACAAGCTTCATCCGCCATCCAAAATAAAATTCGGCGAAACATATTCCTGTCCAAAGTCGTATCATCGAATAGAAGGCATGTCAAAGGGTCAGTTCTTTCCTCCAGCGAATCCGTCTCAATTAGCCGGAACGCCCGTTCAAATCGACTGTTTTAGACCGTTTAGGCTGTTATTGCTCGCGCTTTTAAATTGTTCGTAGCAGTCAATTTATTGTTGGGACTTGCACGCATTTATGGCATGCTCTGACTGTCCAGCACCGCTTACCCAACACCGATTATTCAGCGCCGGCCTGAATCGTTGGCAGCCAAGGTTCCTTTCCCTCGCCGGCTTTGCCACAATGCGTCCAACGATGGCTGGCCCTGTGCCCCATCCCAGCGCCAGCAATTCATACACGACCTCGACCCAAGAGGTTGATCGCAGCGTAATTGATTGCAGCGTATCAACCGTTGTGTATGGGCGTCATAATCGATTGAACCAGGGTTACCTGGTTCATGAACGATTGGAACAGTCTGTAAGGCAACACGATGGTTGGAACCGATGCGGAAGAATTTGCGAGCCTCACCGCACTGCTCGTCACGCTCTGCTTCAAAACCGCACCGGAAACCAACTGTTCACTAGAAAGCAAGCGCATGAAGATCGCCGCCTTTCCCAAATGCTATCTGGATGCGATTTCGGTAGACCATACCATGACCGTGTTCGAGTGGATCGAGATGGCAAAGGAGTTGGGCGCGGAAGGCTTGGAAATGTATGTGGGCTTCTTTCCTACGCTGGACAACGACTTTGTCGACCGCGTGGGCGAGGCCATCAGCGCCGCGGGGTTCGCCATGCCCATGATGTGCTGCTCGCCCGACTTCACCGCGCCCGATGCCGACGATCGCAAGCGCGAGATCGAGAAACAGGCCGAGATGATCCGCATCACGCGGCGGCTTGGCGGCCCCGGCGCGGTCTGCCGCGTACTCAGCGGCCAACGCTATCCGGATGTGGGGCTTGAAGAAGGGTTGGCGTGGGTGGTCGAAGCCATCGAAGCCGTGCTGCCTGTGGCGCGTGAGTATGAGATTGTGCTGGGCTTGGAAAATCACTACAAGGACGGCTACTGGCAGTATCCAGAATTTGCACAGAAGATGGATGTCTTTCTGCGTCTGCTCAACGCCATTCCCGAACGCCGCTACTTTGGCGTGCAGTATGACCCTTCCAACGCCATCGTCGCGGGGGATGATCCCATTGCGCTGTTGGAGAAAGTAGCCGACCGCGTTGTCAGTATGCACGCCAGCGACCGCTATCTGGCCGAGGGAACCACGCTGGGTGAGCTGCGCCAGAGCGACGGCACGCTGGGCTATTCGCCCAACCTGCGCCACGGGGTAACAGGCCGCGGGTTGAACGACTATGACCGCATCTTTTCAATCCTCGCCGCGGCAGGGTACGACGGTTGGGTCAGTATCGAGGATGGCATGAACGGCATGGACGAAATGAAAGCCTCCATCGACTTCCTCAAGACCATGCGCGCCCGATACTTTGCATAGGCACATTGCATAGGGCACACGTTACAAGACACATGGTACAGGGCGCATACTGGCTGCTTAACGGGTTTTTGGGGGTCATAGGTTTCAATTTAGACAGGGTTCGGCGCAGTTCTTACATAAGTCAAACAGTGGAGGAGCTTATTCTGTGTTAAAATTGAAGGATGTATATTTTTTCACGAAATTTATCATTTCGCGCCCAAGGGTGCATTGAGTGAATATGGATCAGGGATTCTTTGAAATCGGATTCGACGACTGGGACGAGGACGACGAAGATCAAGTCCTCTACGAATCCGAAGAATATAGCGAACGTTACAACTTTGAGCCAGAGGAAAGCACCCCCATCCCTAGCGATGATTTGCCGGTGCTGCCTTTGCGCGGGGTGGTGGTCTATCCAATGATGTGGCTGCCGCTGCCTGTGGGTCAGCGGCGCAGCATTAAACTCGTCGAAGATAATTTGCCCGAAAACCGCATCATTGCCTTGATCACCAGCAAGGATCAAGAGCTAGAGAAACCGTCGCCGGACCAGATCCATCGCATCGGGACTGCGGCCCAGGTTCACCGCGTGCTGCGCACGCCAGATGGGACCATGCGGCTGCTTGTCCAGGGCATGGAGCGGATTCGCGTGGTCGAATATGTGCAGGAATCGCCCTATCTGCGCGCGCGCGTCGAAGTGATCCCCGAAGAGATGGAGGAGAACCTCGAACTTGAGGCGATCATGCGCGCGGTCCAAGAGCTGTTCCGCCAGTTAATCGACCTTGAGCCGCAGATGCCCGACGAGTTGGCGGTTATGGCGATGAACGTGGAGAACGCGCGGCAGTTGGCCTATCTGGTGGCGGGCAGTATGCGGCTGGATGTGGACGAGGCGCAGCGGTTGCTGGAGCTTGACAGCGTGTATGACAAGCTGCTGCGGCTGACCCAACTCCTGCACAAAGAAGTAGAAGTCCTGGAGCTTGGGCGCAAAATTCAAAGCGAAGCCCAGGGCGAAATGGAGCGCATGCAGCGCGATTTCTTCCTGCGCGAGCAGATGAAGGCGATCCAAAAGGAGTTGGGCGAAGAGGACGAGCAGGCCAGCGACATCCGCGAGTTGGAAGAGCGCATCGCGGCCGCGGGCATGCCCGAGGAAGCCGAGAAGGAGGCACGGCGCGAGCTTGACCGGATGCGCCGGATGCCCATCCAGGCCGCGGAATACAGCGTCATCAAGACCTACCTCGATCTGATGGTCAGTTTGCCCTGGCAGACCGCAACCGAAGACAACCTGGACATCGTCCATGCACGCCAAGTGCTAGACGAAGATCACTATGGCCTGACCGAGATCAAGGAACGCATTTTGGAATTCCTCGCCGTGCGCAAGCTGCGCGCCGAGCGCAAGCGCGACGAAGAGGAAGAAGACCTGCGCGATCAGGTGCGCCGCGAGCGCGAAGGCGTTGTGCTCTGTTTCGTCGGCCCGCCGGGCGTGGGCAAGACGAGCTTGGGCATCAGCATCGCCCGCGCGCTCAACCGCAAATTCGTGCGTTTGGCGTTGGGCGGCATCCGTGACGAGGCCGAGATTCGCGGCTTCCGCCGCACCTACATCGGTTCCATGCCGGGCCGCATTATCCAGAGCCTGCGCCGTGTCGAGAGCAAGAACCCGGTCTTTATGCTCGACGAAGTGGACAAGCTCGGACGCGATTTCCGCGGCGACCCAAGCAGCGCGCTGCTGGAGGTGTTGGACCCCGAACAGAACCGCGAGTTTCGCGACCACTACCTCGACGTGCCCTTTGACTTGAGCCAGGTGATGTTCATCACCACTGCCAATGTGTTGGACACCATTCCCGGCCCGCTGCAAGACCGCATGGAGATCATCCAAC
>CAZZNG010000142.1:0-9001 GCA_964655505.1 uncultured Litorilinea sp.
GCCGAGATCTTTGAAGCTGCCTGTGTGGCTGTTGCCGCACAGCTTCACCCACAGATCGGGCAGGCCAAGCTGCTTGCCGAGCCGTTCGGCCCAGTAGAGATTGCTGTTGCCCTCGTACATGCTGACGACATTTTCGTCGCGCAAGTCCGGCGCGACCCACTCACGCATGCCCCAGACGCCGCTGCCATAGGGCCAGTGCGTCGTGCCTACGCGGCTGTCGATCAGGTTGCGCCACTGCTCCGCGCTGAACTGGCGCAGCGGCTCCAACTCATGATGCACTTCCAGCAGCCCGCCACAAGTCGGACAGGTGTAGATCACATCATAGATGGAATATTGGCCGGGACAGCCGCGGAAGCAGCGAAAATAGGCGCGCAGCGGCAGCGCCGCGGCATCCTGCCCCCCGGATGGCTGGCGGGCAGATGATTGGTTGGCAGACGTGGACTCGACAAGCATCAAGGAACCCTATCGAACGAGTGAACAGATGACGGATACAATTACATTGAGTCTAGTACATTGAGTCTAGTATATTGAGTTTAGCGATGCCGCCGCGTAAGGCAGCATCACCTTTGGCAAGTTTGACACTTGCCAAAGGTTAAAGCAAGCCGAATATCATCTTACGGTAGGCGGGACACATCGCCAAATCGCCGCCAAAGCACCGGATCTTGCGCCACTGGAGCAATGCCCACCTGCTCGCACGAAGGCGATCTGTGCGGAAGCCGCGAGCTTCGGGCGAGTTCGATCGCTCAGCCCAGCCGCGCCCTCGCTTCCGCGGCCAGCGCGGGCAGCAGTTCGTACAGGTCGCCCACCAGACCATAGTGGGCGCGCTGGAAGATGGGCGCGTTGCGATCCTTGTTGATGGCGACGATGATCTTGCTGCCGCCCATGCCCGCCAAGTGCTGAATCGCGCCGCTGATGCCCGCGGCGATGTACAGATCGGGCCTGACGGTCTTGCCTGTCTGCCCCACCTGGTGCTCGTAGGGAATGAACCCCGCAGCGACCGCGGCGCGGCTGGCGCCCACCGCGCCGCCCAATGCCTCGGCCAGTTCCGCCACCAGTGCAAAGCCCTTCTCCGGGTCATCGGCCACACCGCGACCGCCCGACACCACGATGCGCGCATCGCTCAGGCTCACTTGGTCGCCCGCGGCAGCGGTCGAAGACTCCACCTGTTCGGGAATGCGATCAGCAGCCAGCGTAAAATCAAGCGCCTCGGTTGTCGCTTGCCGCTCGCTTCGTTCGGGCATGGGGAACGAGCGCGGGCGCACGCTGGCCACCTGGACCGGCGAGCTGAAATGCACATCGGCCAAAATATTGTTGGAGTAGAGCGGGCGCACAGCCACCAAGCGCCCGTCTTCGATGCGCAGATCCACCGCGTCCGGGGCCAATCCTGCATCCAGATCGCACGCCAGCGCCGCGGCCAAGTCGCGGCCGTTGCTGGTGGCGCTGGTCAATACAACGGTTGCTTCGGCTGCTTCGACCACCTGGCGCAGCGCGTGCGCATAGGCGCTCAGCCGGTAATCGGCCAACGCCGTGTCGGTGACCAGATAGATCCGATCCGCGCCATAGGCTGCGGCAGCCTCTGCAGTGCGTTCTGTGGTGCTCTCTGTGGTTCCCGCGTCCGCCGCGGCCAAAACTGCCGCGGCCAATGGCACGCCCAACGCATCGGCCAGTTCGCGGCCCTTGCCCAATACCTCCCAAGAACTGCCGACCGGCTGGCCGCCTGCTAGCTCAATCCAGACTAAGACGCTCATGCTGCCTCCTACAACACTTTCTCAGCCAAGAGCGCGTCGAGCAGCTTGGCCGCTTTTTCTGACGGGGTGTCGCCTTCGATGATCTGGACTTCGGGTGCGCGCGTTTCGGGCTTGCGGATGTTCTCCCATGTGGTGCGCGGCTGCACGCTCACGCCCAGTTCGACCGGATCGAGCACAGGGATGTCTGCCTTGTTGGCCTTGCGGATGCCCATGAAGCTGGGGTAGCTCGGCTCGTTAATCTCCTTGCTCACGCTCACCACCGCGGGCAGGGGCACGGAGACGGTCTGCTGCACGCCATCCCCCAGCCGTTCGACGGTGATGCGTCCATCCTCGACGGCAACGATCTTTGTCACATTGGTGAGCAGGGGCCAGCCCAACTTGCGCGCCACGCCCACCTGCACCGCACCCGAATTGCCGTCCACGCTCTGCCGTCCGGTCAGCACCAGATCGACCTCCCCTTCGGCCAGGATGGCTGCACACAGCGCGGCCGCGATCGTCCATGCGTCGCCCCCGGCCAATGGCCCGGCATCCACCAGCGTCGCCGCGTCGATGCCGACTGCCAGCGCATGTTTGAGCGCGCCGGTATCCTGCGGGTCGCCCACAGAAAGCGCCACGCTATCCACATCATAGCGGTCACCAAGCTGCACGGCTTCTTCCACCGCGTATTCGTCCCACGGGTTGAGCACCATCTCGGCCTGGATGTCGCCCGCGGCCACATCTTCGGCGCTGACCGATGGCAGTTCAGCCGTGTCTGGCGTCTGCTTCACCAAGACCACGATCTTCATGCAATACGCTCCTACTTTATTGATCTGCGCCCTGCTGCCGCGCACGCGCATCTTCATCAAGCCAGTCCTGCTGTGCGCATGGACACGCTGCACCAGCCGCGGGCGCTTCTGATGCCAATCTTAGCTCATTAGTATAGCGTGTGTTTCCGTCGCGCGAGGAATCTCTCTAGATACAAGTTACAGTAAAGGTAAAGTGCCCCTTTGTTTGATGATGACAGATAAGAGATAAGTGCTAGCCACGCTGCACAGGCGTGCCCTGGTGAAAGCGAAGCTGCCACCCCGCGTCTGTCTGAACCCAGATCGAACTGCGGTTGCAGCGCTGCACCCGCTCTTGGGCAGTTTGGTTATAGACAACCTCGCTCACGTATGTCACCTGTACCACGTCAGGGGCAAGGGGCCGCGCTGTGAAATCCTTTAGCGGCAGCGTAATCTGGATTGCCCCGGCTGGGATCGCCAGCGTATCAGCGCGGCGATAGATGCGCCCGGAACAGCCGAACTCGAAAAAGTCCGGCGACAAGATGCGCTCCATGTAATTCAGATCAAAGCGCGTCTCCGCGATCCAGAACGATTCCTCCAGTTGGCGCAGCTGTTGGATCGCCCGTTGGTCGAGCAACATCGATCCTCCTTACGCTCATCAGCACGCGCATCCGCCTGACATTTCCCTCGACGCAATACCTTGTTTAGCACATGTACCCCGCGCTGTACAGCACGGCTCTATCTAGGCAGATGGACGCGCAGGCGTGCAGTTGATATCTTGTGAACAGGTTGAATCACTGCATGGCTCTCCTATCGCCGTTCGTTGTTAGAACTGATCGTTGTTAGAGCCGATCTTTGTTAGATGAGAAAGGTAGTCACCATGAATGAGGATATCTTCAAGGGTAAATGGAATCAGTTGAAGGGCAACATCAAGAATGTTTGGGGCGACATAACCGATAACGATATTGCCCAGGCCGAGGGAAGTTACAATAAGTTCCTCGGCATTCTCCAAGAACGTTACGGCTGGGAGCGAGAACGAGCCGAGCGCGAAGTAGATGACTACTTCTCTCGCCAAGGCTGGTAACGTCTGATCGAGCCGGAACTGGTCGAACGACTCGGAGTCCCCTGGAAGGCAGTGGCCCATCATCCACTGCCTTTTGTTTCGGTTCCACAGGCAGGACAGGATGAATGAAGCGCCACGCTGCACCCTTTTGGTGCATTATGAAAATGATATTATCCTCTGTGATGTGTTGAGTATTGAACACAGCGCGATGGTTGACGCCTGGGTTGTGCTACTGGATACCGCCGACTTGTTGGAAACGGACCGCTACGCCAACTGCACCCTATGCAGCGGCGAGTTGCAGACGCCCGGCAGCTACACCATCGTCGATCACATTGTCGACCCTGAACGCGGCTTCTTTTATACCAAAGGCCTCTTCCACCCGCGAGATTCGAGCCTCGCCTCTAACGCAAATTGAATGCCCGGAGCCATTAGGCGGCGCCGCGGTCGTCCATGGCGCGGGCAATGTGACCTCAAGGCGCTGCCCACCGCGTAGATACATTGTACAAAAACACATCGCACAAAAAAGCGGCTACCCGGATGATTCATCCTGGATAGCCGCCCCTGTCTCTGATCACTTGTGTGGCGACCGCACGGAGCAGGCGCGGATCCAAGATAAACCGCTACTTACCGGCCTTGGCGCGCTTGAGTTCGCGCATACGAATCTCGTGGCGCAGTTCCTTCTTGCGGATGCGCAGCGCCACCGGCGTCACCTCCAGGAGATCGTCGCTCGCCAGATATTCGATGGCGTCATCCAGCGACAGCCGCCGCGTGGCGTTCAGCCCTTCGTTGTCCTGCTTGGGCTTCTCGCGGAAGTTGGTCAACTGCTTGGTTTTGCAGACGTTGACCACCAGATCCTCGTCTCGAATGTGTTCGCCCACCACTTGACCGGCATAGACCTCGTCGCCCGGCTCGACAAAGAAGGAGCCGCGCTGCACCAGATCCTTGAGCGCGTAACTGGTCACCGTGCCCGACTCCAAAGCCACCAGCGCGCCGTGACTCTGCGTCACAATCTCACCGGTATAGGGCACGTAGCCGTGGAAGAGCGTGTGATAGATGCCCGTGCCGCGCGTTGCGGTCAAAAAGGGCTGGCGGAAGCCCAGCATCCCGCGCGTCGGCACCAAAAACTCGCAGTAGACCGTGCCGTCGTCGCCATAGCGAATATCTTGCATGACCCCGCGGCGCGTGCCCAACATCTCCGTCACTGTGCCCATGTAGTCGTTGAGCACCTCGAGATAGATCTGCTCCATCGGCTCCGCCAGCCCTTCATCCGTCTCGCGGAAGATCACTTCCGGGCGGCTCACGGAGAACTCATAGCCTTCGCGGCGCATGGTCTCGATCAAGATTGCCAGATGTAGCTCGCCGCGACCGGAGACGATGAAGCTGTTGGCGGTGTCCGTCTCCTCGACGCGCATGGCGACGTTGCGCTCCAACTCGTCAAGGAGGCGGGCGCGCAGATGGCGGCTGGTCAAATACTGCCCTTCGCGCCCGGCAAAGGGGCTGTCGTTGACGCTAAAGGTCATGCGCACTGTCGGCTCTTCGACCAAGATCGGCGGCAGCGGTCGCGGGTCGTTGGGATCAGTCAGCGTGTCGCCAATGCCCACGCCGGGGATACCGGCGACCGCTACAATGTTGCCTGCCTCCACCTGATCGACCTCCATACGCTTGAGATCGCGGAAGAGATAGACCTGGCTGATCTTGGCGGGGATCTGCTCTCCTTCGGCTGTGACCTGCAAAATGCTCTGCCCGCTGCGCAGCACGCCGCTGCTCAAGCGCCCCACGCCGATCTTGCCCACGTAGGCGCTGTGTTCCAGTGTGGTGACCAATAGCTGCGGCGGCCCATCCACCTGCACAGTCGGGCCGGGCAGATGCGCCAAAATCGTATCAAAGAGCGGGCGCAGATCGCCAGACAGGTCATCGGGCGCAAAACCGGCGCGACCATCCAGCGCCACGGCATAGATCACCGGAAAGTCGGCCTGTTCCTCGCTCGCGCCCAGATCGATAAAGAGGTCAAAAGTGGCGTTGACCGCGTAATCGGGCCGCGCCGCGGGACGGTCCACCTTGTTGACGACGACAATCGCCTTCAGCCCTTTATCGAGCGCCTTGCGCAGCACAAAGCGCGTCTGGGGCATTGGCCCTTCGACCGCGTCGACCAGCAGCAGCACCCCATCCACCATGTTCATCACCCGCTCGACCTCGCCGCCAAAGTCAGCATGGCCGGGTGTATCCACCAAGTTAATGGTCACACCGTCATAGACGATGCCTGTGTTCTTCGCCAAGATAGTGATGCCGCGCTCGCGCTCCAAGTCGTTGGAGTCGAGGATGCGATCCGCCACCTGTTGATTGCTGCGAAACACATTGGTCTGACGCAGCATGCCGTCGACCAGGGTCGTCTTGCCGTGGTCGACATGCGCAATAATGGCGATATTGCGAATATCCGAACGCGTGGTGTGCCCGGTGCGCTCGGTTCCGTCTGTTGTCCGTTCCGCCGAAAGCTGTACCATTTACCCTCCAGACAAAAACCGCCCGGCCATCCGCAAAGCTGGTGGAACCGGGCAGCAACCTCAACTGGTTCAGTATACCCGATCTCGCCTCATGAAGCAAGCTGGAGCCAGTCTAAGATGACCTTGAACCTATTCGAACATGCTTCGGGAAACATGCAGTTGCACGGTCGAGTGGCCTTTGCTACAATCGACATGTTAAGACAGAGGGCCTGCTCCATTCCTACCTTTGGCCCGATACTCGCTCAAGACCCTCCCTAACTGCCGCGTCTTGAGCGAGATCTGTCGATACCTACATGTGTTGTATCGTTTGTTTTCGCTGTCGGTCCAACCGGAAAGCAGTCGCACGCTCGCATACTGGCGTTGAGTTCAACGGCTGTTGTGTGCCGTGCCGCTGCGTACTGAAACCTCATCCCCTTGGATCAAGCAGCAATGCTCGGCTGTTGGTCTTTGCGCGCCTGCAGAAATCAACAGTTTTATCACTTTGTTAAACACTCATCGAAGGAGGAAAAACCTCATGCAGCACCCTGTGAACGAGCGGCGGATGAGCCGTCGCAACTTCTTGGTCGCGGCCGGAGCCGGCAGCATTGGCATGGCGTTGTTGGCAGCCTGCTCTCCTGCGCCTGCGGCGACGAATACCGGGGGCAGCAGTGATGGCGCGGCCGCCGACGCGGAAATGGTGACCGTGCGCGCCCACATGGTGCAGAAGCAAGATGTCTCGGATTGGATCCAGATCGGGCTGGATACCGACATCGACGGCTTCAAGGAAAAGAACCCCAATATCGAGCTAGTGCTAGAAACCATCCCTGGCTGGACACCCGAATACATTCCCAAGATTCTCTCCTTTGCCGCGGCCAATACGCTGGGTGACTTGGTCTGGTATCCGCCGCGCCACCGCTCGCACATCGCTTGGGGGACCAACTACGACATTGTGACTGATCTTAGCCCCTTGGCTGAAGCGGCCAACTATGACTTCAACGAAAACTTCTTCCCCGGCGCTGTCGAAGTCAACAGCTTTGGCGGCGCGACTTACTGGATGTCCTTCATCTCTGAGCCAATTGTGCCGGTCATTGCCTACAACAAGACCAAGATCGAAGAGATGGGCCTGCCGGAACTGACGGATGAGATGACCTTCCAGGAGTTGGCTGATTGGGCGATTGAAGCCACGACCGAGGATACCTTTGGCTACTATCGCGCCGACCGCGGCGGTATCTTTGCCGGTGGTCCCTACTACCGCCAATGGGGCGTTGAGCCGACCAACGAAGATGGAACCCAAGCCACCTTCATGGATACGCCCGAAGCATTTGAGGCGGCGCTCCAGTACGACTATGACCTCATCAACACCTGGCAAGTCTCACCCACGCCTGCGGCGGGTGCAATCAACGCGCCCGAGGTCTTCGGCAGCCAGAAGGTGCTGGCGGTGGACATCTGGCCCTTCCGCATCCAGATCTACCCGGCTACCTTTACCGACTTTGAAGTGGGTTTTGCCCTGACGCCTGTTGTCAACCCCGGCGATGCACGGCGCAGTATGCTCAACGAGCATGTTTTCGGCCTGACGACTGCTTCGCAAGCGCCTGACGCTGCCTTCGCCGCGCTGGCCTGGATCACGGGCAAAGAAATGAATGTACAGGGGCTTGTACAAGGACAAAAAGGCCCCATTGCGCGCGCCGATGTGTGGGCCGACGACCGCATTTACGAAGCAGCCCCCGCCTACCGCAAGCTCCAGCCTATCATGGAAAACATCGAGCCGGACTTCCTGGTCGGAAACTTCCGCGGCGAAGAGTTCGACGCAGCCTTCCAGCAAGTCCTCGACGCGCTCGAGTTAGGGGAAGTGCAAGCCGGTCCAGCTGCCGCCCAAATTCAAGAGCTGTGCCAGGCTGTTCTGGACAAGGAACCTGCGTAGCCACGCATGGGGTCGCCGGGAGATCGAAACCATCTTCCGGCGGCCTGTTATTCTCCACAGGATAGAGCTATGGCAATTGCATCTGCTTCACAAGAACCGGCTGCCGCGCCGCCCAAGCGCGCACGCGGCTCTCGCATGCGGCGGCGCGAGGCGATTGAGGGGATTCTTTACCTCTCGCCCTGGCTACTTGGCTTCGTTCTCTTTGTGGCGGGGCCATTGGTCGCTTCGATCTATCTCAGCTTCACCAAATACAACGTCCTGCGCCCGCCGGAGTTCATCGGTTTGCAGAACTACGTCTACGCCTTTACAAGAGATGATTTGTTCTTGCCCTCCATCTGGCGCACCTTCTACTACACGCTGCTCTTGGTGCCGATTGCCATGATCGGGTCGCTCTTTGTGGCTATCTTGCTCAACCAGAAGCTAGCCGGGACATCGATTTGGCGCACCATGTACTTCCTGCCCACGCTCACGCCATTGGTGGCGGCTGCCATGCTGTGGCGCTGGATGCTCAACCCCGATGTGGGTCTGGTCAACTATGCCCTCGGTCAGGTCGGAATCCCCGGTCCCGGCTGGTTAAGCAGCACGGTGTGGGCCATTCCAGCCCTGGTGCTTGTGGGGCTTTGGGCGAGCGTCGGCGGCTCGCGCATGATTATCTTCCTCGCCGGGCTGCAAGATGTGCCCAAAGAGTTGCTTGAATCAGCCGAAATCGACGGAGCAGGACGCTGGGCCAAATTCCGCAACGTGACGCTGCCGATGATCTCACCGACCATCTTCTTCAACCTGGTCTTGGGGATCATCTTTTCCCTGCGCACCTTTGAAATCGCCTTCATTGCCACCAACGGCGGCCCGGCGCGCGCGACCTGGTTTATCTCCTTGCACATCTATCAAAATGCCTTCGTCAGCTTTGATATGGGCTATGCCTCGGCCCTCTCTTGGCTGTTCTTCTTGATCATATTTAGCCTCACCTACTTTCAGTTCCGCCTGTCGGGACGCTGGGTCTTTTATGCAGGGGAGCGTGGCTAATGGCA
>CAZZNG010000142.1:9011-13473 GCA_964655505.1 uncultured Litorilinea sp.
GGTAAAGTCGAACAAGCAGTCCAACCCGTTCCGCTAACCCGAACCGGCTCATTGCGGGGTACGCGCGCCGTCGCGCGCACGCTGCTCTATGCGGTTGTGGTGGTTGGAGCAGTCGTCTCCATGGTTCCCTTTTTCTGGACGGTCGTCAGTTCGGGCAAAGCAGTCAACGAACTCTACCGCTACCCGCCTACCTTCTGGCCCGAATCGCCCCAGTTCATCGCCAACTACGCCGAAATTTTCAACACCGTGCCCATGCTGCGCTGGTTCATCAACACCTTCTACGTGACCTTCATGGCGCTGTTGGGCACGATCATCTCGGCCACGCTGGTGGCGTACAGCTTTGCCCGCTTCCGCTATCCGGGCCGCGACCTCTTCTTTTTCGTCACGCTGGCAACCATGATGCTGCCCGTGGAGGTCACGCTGATCCCCACCTATCTACTCTTCAACAAACTCGGCTGGATCGACACCTACCACCCGCTGATCATCCCATCGTGGTTGGGCGGCGGTGCGTTCAATATCTTTCTGATGCGCCAATTCCTCCTGGGCATCCCGCTCGATCTGGATGAAGCGGCCAAACTTGACGGCGCGAACAGTTGGCGCATCCTCTGGCAGATCCTTGTGCCGCTCTGCAAGCCCGCTTTGGCGACGCTTGCCACGCTGGGCTTCATTGCCCACTGGAACGCCTTTTTGGGGCCGCTCATCTTCCTCAACACTGAATCCAAGTACACCGTGGCCGTGGGGCTGCGCTACTTCCAAAGCGCGGTGGCTCAAGGTTCCGCTGTTGCCCGCCCGCAGGATCATCTGATGATGGGCGCGGCGTTGATGGTGGCGCTGCCCTGCCTGATCCTCTTCTTCCTGGGCCAACGCTACTTCGTCCAGGGGATCGTCACCACCGGGATCAAGGGCTAATCCGCTTCCACCATTGTACAGAGGAGGCTGCACAGAGGAGGCTGCACAGGGAAGGCCGGTCCCCTCCCCTGTGCAATGGCCTCTGGTCACGCTTTTCCCAAGCTGGCTCGCTGTCCCGCTTGATCTTGTCACTTGCCTTTGTCCGGGCGGCTCCCCCGCGCGATAATGGGCGCATCATCCCACCGGTCTTCTACCCGGCCCGCCACCTGGAAAGGCTTATCATGCCGACCCCTCCCAATATCCTGCTGTTCCTTGCCGACGACATGGGTTATGGCGACTTTGGCCTCTTTAACAACGGCTTTGTGCGAACGCCCAACCTGGATCAACTGGTGGGCGAAAGCGTCTGTCTGACCCAACATTACTCGGCCTCGCCAGTCTGTTCGCCTGCACGCGCCGGGCTGCTCACCGGACGCTATCCCCACCGCACCGGCGCGCTCACCCCCCAAGAGGTGCTGGGGCTGGACCGTTTGGCGCTGGACGAAGTGACCCTGGGCGACGCCTTCAAGCAGGCCGGGTATGCGACCGGGCTGATCGGCAAGTGGCACAACGGCGCGCTCGACCCACGTTATCACCCCAATGCACGCGGCTTTGACGAATTCGTTGGCTTTCGCGGCGGCTGGGCCGACTATTACCAGTGGCGGCTGGATGCCAACGGCAGCGTGCGTGCCAGCGACGGGCGCTATCTCACCGATGTCCTCAGCGACGAAGGCGTCGCCTTCATTCGCCGCCACGCCCAAGAGCCGTTCCTGCTCTGCATGATGTACAACGCGCCCCACTCGCCGCTGCAAGCGCCGCAGGAAGTGGTGCAGCCTTATTTGGAGATGGGCCTATCGCCTGGGGTTGCCATCACCTACGCTATGATCGAGATCATGGACCGGGGCATCGGGCGCATTTTAGAGGAAGTGGCCGCGCAAGGGCTGGCGGAGAATACCATTGTGCTCTTTTCCAGCGACAATGGCCCGGCCTTCATGCTGCGCCCGGATCAAGTGCCGCCGGGGATCGACCGGGACACAACCCGCTTTAACTGTGGCTTTGCTGGGGCCAAGGGATCGGTCTATGAAGGAGGCATCCGCGTGCCCATGCTGGTGCGCTGGCCTGCTGCGTTGCGCGGCGGGACAAGCGTGGACGCGTTGGCCCACTTCACCGATTGGTATCCAACCCTGTTGGCTGCGGCAGACATCCATCCCCCGGCAGGCCGCGCGTTGGACGGGCACAACATCCTGCCGCTGCTGCCAGGCGAACCGCTGCAGGAGGAGCCGCGGCGTTTCTGGCAGTTCAACGGCTATTACCCCATCCGCGGGGTCAATGCGGCCATGCGCGCGGGCGAATGGAAGCTGGTGCGCCCGATGGTAGACATCGCCTATGCCACCGCGCACGACCGTCAACTGGCCGAGCGTTATGTCGAGCTGGACATCGCCTACAAATACGAACCGGCGCGCATCTCCTCGATCTTTACGGATATGATCCCGCGGCGCGTCGTGCCCGATCTGCCGCCGCCGGAGCTTTACAACATCCGCCAAGACCCGCGCGAGACACATAACCTGGCTGCGGCCGAACCTGAACGAGTGCGGCGCATGGTGAACGAACTGGATACTTGGTTCGATGCAGTGGAAGCCGAGCGTGCGCGCATCACCGCGCGTTAAGGCGCGCCCGTGCCGCGCAAGATGATGGCTTCCAGCCCATCGATCAGCGCGTCGATATGGCGGGCCTGCTCATTGCTCAGAACAATGATCACCGCGTCCTCGCCCAGATAGCGCCGAATGCCCGCGCTGAACCCTTCGATCACGCCGTTATGCCCGACGATCTTGCCGTTGGGCAGATCGCGCACGATCCAACCGTAGCCATAACCGGCGTTCGGCTCACCAGGTTCTAGCGGCGCTTGAATCGTGAACATGGCATCGCGCAGCGGCTGCGGCAGGAGTTGATCCGCATCCAGCGCCCGATGCCAGCGATAGAGATCTTCCACCGTGGAATAGAGCGCGCCCGCGGCAAAGGGGATCGACATGTCGATAAAATCGGCCTGTTCGCCCGTGGGGGTATAGCCAACCGCCAGGCTGTCTAAGTTGTGGTCATAGCCGCTTGATTGCATCGCCAAGGGCGTGAAAATCCGTTCCTGCAAGAAGCTTTCATAGGGCTGCCCCGCGACGCGCTCGACGACAACGCCCAACACCAAATAGCCCGAATTGCTGTACTGCCAGCGTGACCCCGGCGGGAAGTCCAGCGGCTTGTCCATAAAGCGCGCCAGCAGTTGCTCTGGTGTGGACGGCTCGCCTTTGGTTGCTTCAAAATCTGGGAAGCGCGTCAAGTCCGGAATGCCTGCGGTATGGGAGAGGATCTGCGCCAGCGTGATCTCGCGCCAAGCAGGTGGACAGGATGCCAGATATTGACAAACGGGCGCGGTGATGTCCAGTTTGCCCTCATCGTGCAGCATCAAGATGGCAATGGCCGTAAACGGCTTGGTCACCGAGCCGAGCCGGAAGCGGGTCTGCGGTGTATTGGGGATCTCCTGGGCACGGTCGGCCATGCCATATCCCTGGTTCAAGAGCACCGTGCCGCCTTTGGCGACCAGCACCGCGCCGCTGAACGGCTGTCCCGCAAAGACAGTGGCTAGGTACTGCTCAACTTCGGCTTGCGTGGCCGCATCCAAAGCGGGTGTAGGCGTGTCCGGAGGCGTCTGCGCGGCGGTTGCCGTGGGCGCAGGCGTCGGGGGTTCAGCCGACGCAGCAGGCGCGGTCGCCGCTGCTGTATTTGCTGCTGTGTCTGCTGTCGTGACTGCCGGTTGGGTCGCCTGTGCAACGGGCGTCTCCGGCAGCGCACGGGCGCAGGCTGCCAACAGCAAAAGAGCGCCTGTCAGAAGCACGAAACGCATGAAGGCTGATTGCATAGATCTCCTTACATCTCACTCGACATCTTACACGATGTCTCACTTGTGTGGCTGCTTAACCACGCGGCTCCGCTGCGCGCCCATTCATTGTTAAGCATTAACGGTCGATTGACAAAGCACGCGAGAGGCATCCAACGTGACTGAGCCTATCCGTCCCACTAGATGGCCGCACATGGCTTGCATCGCAATGCATGATCCACTATAAAGAAATTCAGCGCCAGGTCGTGCTACCCGTTCATCCATGAGGGACAGCCATGCCCCACCAAATCACCATCACCTTACAGCAGATCAAGGTGCGCGTCGACAACGGGGTCTTTACGCGGGGAAAACACTATTATGACGATGGAGCCATCGGCCAGTGTATCCGCCGCGGGGCGCGGATCGAGGCGCGCTGCCAAGGCTCCTACCCGGAGCCGTACCGAGTTTGGGTGCAGTTCGACGACTTTGGAATTGTAGAGGCTGGCTGCACCTGTGAGTACGGGGATACCTGGGGAGGCGACTGCAAGCATATCATCGCGCTCCTGCTCACCTATCTGCACAAACCACAGCAGTTTGAAGAACGCCCCACTCTTCAAGATGCGCTAGCCAACCGCAGCAAGGAAGACTTGATCGATATCATCGAGCGGATGGTCGCCGTGGACGGCGATTCGCTCGTGTTCGCGCACGGAC
>CAZZNG010000143.1:0-13455 GCA_964655505.1 uncultured Litorilinea sp.
GTAGCGGGGGTAGGATTCGAACCTACGACCTTCGGGTTATGAGCCCGACGAGCTACCTCTGCTCCACCCCGCGTCGAATGTATTTGTTACTATATCACGTCTTGCAAGCCGAGTCAAATCGCGCGCGGTCTATTTTTGTTTGGGTTTCTATAGTTGCAGCATCAACTCGTTGCGGCGCAGGGTGCGCGCACCAAACCAGAGCAGGGCGAAGTCAATGAGCCATGCACCGCACCCCAACAGAAAGACAAACCTGTTACCCAGGTAGAGCGCGCCCGAGCTTTGGCTGATCATGAGGGCGACGATGGGGATAACGACGATGCCGCCCAGTTGGTACGCTTCTTGAAAGGTGCTGACGCGCGCCGAGATCAGGACGGTGAAGCCCAAGCCTATGCCCGCGATGGCGGGCGCAACCCACAAGGCGAGGATCCACCACATCAGGTTGGGAAAGAAGATGCGTTCAAAGACGGGCCAAGCCACGGTGTTCAAGATGACCGCATAGGCCAGGAAGCCTGCCCATGCCACCGCAACCGCTGGAAGCCACGCAGAGAGCAGTTTGGCAACGAATAAATCCCTGTCGCTGGTGGGGGTGTAAAGCAGCGCTTCGAGGGTTTTGCGCTCTTTTTCACCGGCCAAGCTGTCGGCGGCTACCACGCTGGAAACCATGATTGGCAGGATGAGGTACATAGGCGCGAAGTAGTAGACGGCGAGCATGACGACTGCCTGTTCGACCGGATCGTAGGGGGCCAGGGCCGCGCGGAATTCGGCGGGAAAACGTTCCAGCAGGCTGTTGATGTCGGTCATGCTGTCGAGCACGCCTGCCCCCTCGGCGAGCTGGGGGAGGATGGCAAAGAGCGCAGGAAGCAGGATGGTGATGATGAGCGGGACGACGATCATCGGGATCAAGACGCCCTTGGTGTGGCGGATGACCAAGATATCTTTGCGCACGATGGCGATGATGGCGCGCCAATTCACGGCGTCTCCTCCTGCGCTGTATGCAGCGCAATGTAGATCTCTTCGAGCGAAGGTTCTTCGTAATCGACCCGATAGATGCGAATCCCGGCTTGGACCAGGAGCGCAATGGTATCGGGAATCTGCTCGCGGGTTAGCTCGGCGATGCGCAGGGTGTCACCGGCAGCCGTCGTGGGGATGCGGTGGGCAGCAAGCGTTTGCTGCGCGTCGGCGATTTGATCTCCTGCGACGGTGACCGCAAGGTGGATTTCGGGCGCGACTTGCTGCGCAAGCTGGCTCGGCGTGCCCAATGCGGCCAGCGCACCCTGTTGGAGCACGGCGACCCGGTGGCAGAGCTTTTGCGCCTCGGCCAGGTTGTGGGTGCAGAGGAAGATGGTTGTGCCCTCGCTGCGGCTTAGGTGTGTGATCAGTTCGTGGAATTGGCGTACGGCGACCGGGTCCAGGCCGGAGGTCGGTTCGTCGAGAAAGAGGAGCGCGGGCCGGTGCAGCAGCGCACGCGCCAAGGCTAGACGCTGCTTCATTCCCCTGCTATAGGAGCCGACGCGGTCGCGGGCGCGTTCGGCCAGGTCGAAGAAGGTGAGCAGTTCGTCGACGCGCGGGCGGATGGCCGCGGCCGGGATGCCGTAGATGGCAGCGTAGATGGAGAGGTTCTCGTAGGCGTTGAGCCGGTCATCGGCGGAGGGCGTCTCGGTCACGACCCCTGTATGGCGGCGCAGGGTGGGGCCATCGACAGCCGGATCGAAGCCCAGAACGGTGATTTCGCCGCCGTGGGGTTCAAGCAGGCCGTTGAGCACGCGGACGGTGGTGGTTTTGCCCGCGCCGTTGTGGCCGAGAAAGCCGAAGATTTCGCCGGGCTGCACGTCGAGCGTTAGCCGGTCTACGGCGGTATGGCTACCAAAGCGGCGGGTCAGTTCGCGCGTGGTGATAACGGCAGACATGATGGCTAGGCTGCGCTCCTAGGCGTGCAGTGGGTGGCTGACGCAGCGGGCGAGGCAACAGGGCGCATTAGAAAAAGTAGGCGGCCACGGCGGTTGCGACGATACCCAAGATGGCGCTGGGCACGATCAGGGCGCGCAGCCGGTTTGATCCACTGATCATGACGAAAACGGTTTTGGCGACCGTGTTGGAGATCACCGCGAGAATCACGGCGTTGGCTGCTGTTGGCACTTCGATGTCGCCGGACCTGCCGCTCAATTCGGCCATTGAGATGGTGATGGCATTGACATCCACCAGCCCTGCCAAGATGCTCGATACATACAGCCCCGATTCGCCAAAGTAGATTTCCCCGGCGCGGGAGATCAACAGCACCAGCGCGTAGAGCGCGCCGAAGGTCAGCGCGGGACGAAGGCTGAAGGGGTTGGCGAGGTCGACTTCTTCGCCGTCCTCGCCGGTGCGCCGCCAATAGAGATACGCGCAGTAGGCAACCAGCGCAATGGCGGCTACCGTCAGAGGGAGCCACGCGGCGCGCAGGAGCGCAAGGTTGAGTACGGCTAGCTGGCCCATGACGCGCACGAACATGATGCCCCAGGCAATGGTGATGGCAAGCGCCAACGGGCCAGCGAGGTTGTCGTTTTCACGGCTGCGGTGGGTGAAGCTGAGGGTCACCGCTGTGCTGGAGACGAAACCGCCGAGCAAGCCGGTGAGGCCGATGCCGTGGCTTGGGTTGACCACTTTCATGAGCACATAACCGGCGAAGCTGATGCCCGAGATGAAGACCACCATGAGCCAGATTCGATAGGGGTTGAGGGCGTCGAAGGGCGGCGGCCCAAAGGATTGATTGGGCAGGATGGGCAAGATGATGGCGGCGATGGTGGCGAATTTGAGGGTGGCGTACACATCTTCCCGGCCAAGCTGCTGGGCGAAATTGTGCATGGGCCACTTGAGCGAGAGCAGCACGGCCGCGGTGACGCCGATGGCTGTTGCCAGCGATGTGTATTGCCAGTAGGCGAGCGCGCCGCACAAGAAGGTCAATATGGCTGCGACTTCGGTTGTGCCGCCAATGTCACCGCGACGGCTCAAGACGAAGTAGGCTGTGATGGTCAACCCGCCGATGCCAGCGGTGGCCGCCACCAGGGGCCAGGGTGACATGATGATGTCACTTAGGAGCGCGCTGGTGCAGCCGACTAGCGCGATCAGGGCAAAGGTGCGGACACCGGCAAAAAGCTGCCGGTCGCGATCTTCGACGGCGTGTTCGCGTTCCAGTCCAATCAGGATGCCGATGAAGAGCGCAACCCCGAAGCGGTAGAAGAGAGCGGCTTGGTCAGAAAACATGATGTTCGTATTATACGATGCTGCCGGTTTTGCGCCCAAGTGACAGCAGGCGATGCGCGGTGATGGTGTGGCAAGGGATGGCGTGCTAGATGCGGCGGCCCGGATGGTTCCTATCCGGGCCGCCTGGCATTGAACTGGAGCATTGAATTGGAGCAGAGGCAATAGGGCGCGAACGCCCTATCGGCGACGCTTAGTTACCGTTGAGGGCTGCTTGGGCTGCGGCCAGCCGGGCAATCGGAACCCGGTAGGGGCTGCAACTCACGTAGTCCAACCCTAAGGCATGGCACAGGGCGATGCTCTTGGGGTCGCCGCCATGTTCACCACAGATGCCTACGTGTAGGTCTGGACGTGTCGAGCGGCCTCCCTTGACGGCCACGTCGATCAGCTTGCCGACGCCGTCAGGGTCGAGCGTTTGGAAGGGGTTGCTGGGCAAGATGCCCGCTTCCACGAACTGAATCAGGAACTTGGCTTCGGCGTCGTCACGGCTGATGCCAAAGGTGGTCTGGGTGAGGTCGTTGGTGCCAAAGCTGAAGAATTCGGCTTCGGTTGCCAACTCGTCCGCGGTGAGCGCGGCGCGCGGCACCTCGATCATCGTGCCGAACTTGTAGTCGACAGTCATGCCTGCTTCTTTGAAGACTTCTTCGGCGACCTCTTCGACCAGGTTCTTCATGTACTTAAGCTCATTGACATGGCCCGCCAGCGGGATCATGATCTCCGGCTTGACGTCGATGCCCATGCGCTTGACACGCACTGCGGCTTCGAGGATGGCCCGCACCTGCATTTGGCTGATCTCGGGCATGACGATGCCGAGACGGTCGCCGCGCAGCCCCAACATGGGGTTGTTTTCCCGCAGCGACTCGACGCGCTTGAGCATGTCCTCTTTCTGGCGGACTTCGGCCAAGGCGGCGTCAATCTCGCTCAGGGTGTGGAAGTGCTGCAGGCGCACCTTGAGATCGGCCAGGTCGGCGAGCAGGTCCTCATACGAAGGCAGGAACTCGTGCAGCGGCGGGTCGAGCAGGCGAATGATGACGGGTTGGCCGTCCATTGCCTTGAAGATTCCTTCGAAGTCGCTGCGCTGCAAGGGCAGCAGCTTTTCGAGGGCCGCGATGCGCCGCGCCTTGCTGACCGCGGTGATCATGGCTTGCACAAGGGGCAGGCGTTCTTCTTCGAAGAACATGTGCTCTGTGCGGCAGAGGCCGATGCCTTCTGCGCCGTAGCGGCGGGCGCGCTGGGCGTCTTGGGGGTAGTCGGCGTTGGCCCAGATGCCAAGCCGGCGAACTTCGTCGGCCCAGGTGAGCAGCGTCTTCAACTCGACTTCGCCCTCGAAGTCGGGGTCTTGGGTTTCCAGTTGGCCCAGATAGACCTCGCCTGTGCCGCCGTCGATGCTCAACCAGTCGCCTTCATGGACTTCGACGCTGCTCTCTTCGCTTTGGACGATGAAGAGCCGCTGTTCGGTGTTGATCTGGAGTGCTTCTGCGCCACAGACCGCGGGGGTGCCAAATTGGCGGGCGACGACCGCGGCATGGCTGGTTGCGCCGCCGCGGCTGGTGAGGATGCCTTTGGCTGCGATCATGCCGTGGACATCGTCCGGCTTGGTTTCGGGGCGCACCATGATGACCGGTTTGCCCTCTTTGCCCCACTTTTCCGCGGTGTCGGCGTCGAAAGCGGCGATGCCGACCGCGGCGCCGGGGCTGGCGTTGACGGCCTTTTCGACCAAGAGGCGACCTTCGGCACGGGCGGCTTTCTTGGTGGCGTCAGTGAACTGCGGGTGGAGCAGCATGTCCACCTGTTCGGGCTTGACGCGCAGGATGGCTATCTTTTTGTCGATCAAGCCTTCGTGAACCATCTCGACGGCGATGCGAATCTGGGCGCGCGCGGTGCGTTTGCCGTCGCGCGTCTGGAGCATCCACAAGCGCCCTTGCTCGATGGTGAACTCGACATCCTGCATTTCCTTGAAGTGCTTTTCCAGCTTGTCGCAGATGTCCTCGAATTCTTGGTAGATTTGGGGCATGTCCTGCTGGAGCTGGGCAATGGGCAGGGTGTTGCGGATGCCCGCGACCACATCTTCGCCTTGGGCGTTGATCAGATAGTCGCCGTAGAGCTTGCGCTCGCCGGTGACGGGGTTGCGGGTGAAGGCAACGCCGGTTCCGCTGTTGTCGCCCATGTTGCCAAAGACGACCATTTGGATGTTGACGGCTGTGCCGAGGTCGTGGCGGATGCCGGTGGCGTTGCGGTAATCCACGGCGCGCTTGCCAAACCAACTGTTAAAGACGGCGCGGGTGGCAAGCTCTAGCTGTTCGTAGGGGTCTTGGGGGAATTCACGACCGGCGAACGCCATAATCAGCCCTTTGAAGCGCTCGGTGATGCGCTGCCACTCTTCTGCGGTCAGTTCGACGTCGTGTTTGACGCCACGTTCGCGCTTCACCTCTGCGATGATCTCTTCGAAGGGTTCATCGGGCACGCCAAGCACGACCGCGCCAAACATCTGGACGAGGCGTCGATAGGAGTCATAGACAAAGCGCGGGTCGCCGGTGAGTTTGACCATGCCTTTGGCGGTTTCATCGTTGAGGCCGATGTTGAGTACCGTGTCCATCATGCCGGGCATGGAGAACTTTGCGCCGGAGCGGCACGACACGAAGAGCGGGTTGTCGGGGTCGCCAAAGGTCTTGCCCGTTGCTTCTTCGAGCCGGTGCATGGCGTCTACTTCTTGCTCCCACAGGCCGGGCGGAAACTTGCGGTCATACGCCAGGTAGGCATTGCAGGCTTCGGTGGTCACGGTGAAGCCTGGGGGGACGGGCACACCAAGCCGGGTCATTTCAAAGAGGTTGGCGCCTTTGCCGCCGAGCAATGCTTTGACGTCATCCCACGCTTTGGGCTGGACGTAGGCTTCGACGGCATCCAGTTCGTTAAAGAGGTAGACCCATCTTTTACCGGTTTCTGTGCTGGGGCCTGGCTCTTCAGGCCGCTTTGCAGTGATTATCGCCATCTGCTCTTACTCCTTATATATATAGGGATCGGCCTTTGCCGCCAAAGGATGCTGTTTACAGTGTAAAGAAAAAGCCCTCCAGATGTGCCATGCACCTGGAGAGCTTTGCGGCTAGTCGGCAGATGGGTGGTTCACCTGGTCAATTGACCAGGTGAATCGGAGCGGCGAGCGCGGGACTGTGTTACCAGACTCTCGGCGCCCACGGGACGATCTGCATATCGCGGATCAACTGGTAGATCATGGGCGCGTAGGCGATGATGATCAGGGCGATCGCGCCGTTGAGCCAGGGCCACCAGCGGTCGAGCCACAGGGGAGAGGGCTTCTCGTCGATGGGGCGGGCAAGGGGCATTTCGATCTCCTCGCGCAGCTTGCGCCCCGGCAGGAAGACCGTACCGGCGATGACGGCGAAGAAGCAGGTGGCGCTGATGAAGAGCAGGGTGACGCCCAAGCCTGATTCTAAGAGCAGGGGCCGCCATTCGGGCAGGGCATAGGGCACGTCGCCCAAGGCGCTGCGCCGCGGCGCGCTGTAGCGCAGGCCGAGCAGGTGGTAGGAGTTGGTGAAGAGGATCATGCCGAAGAACCAGGTCCACGCTTGGACCAAGGCCAGGCCGCGCGTAAAGAGTCTGTTGCCGGTCAGCTTGGGAACGAGCCAGTAACAGATGCCAAAGAAGGTGAGCGTGGTGGCCGAGCCGACGGTTAAATGGAAGTGGCCGGGAACCCAAGTGGTGTTGTGGACGACCATGTTCATGTTGTAGGAGGCATTGGTGATGCCGCTAATGCCGCCAAAAGCAAAGAGGATGCCCGCCAGGGTTTGCGCGGCAAAGGAGGGATTCCCCCAGTTGAGTTTGCGAATCCAGCCGAAGTATCCTGTGCCGCCGCGGGCGCGAGCGCCGATCTCCAGCGAAGCGATGACGGTGAAGGCAGTGATTAGGCTGGGAAATGTCAGGCTAAAGGTTAGGGTCGTATGGATGAACTTCCAGATGGCCGGAATGCCGGGGTCGGTATATTGATGGTGGAAGCCGACCGGAATCGAGAGCACAAGGAAGAGCCAAAAGACAAAGCGGGCCAGCGGTTCGCTGAACATCTTGCCGCCGGTCTGGGCGGGCAACATGCCATACCAAGAGACGTAGGCGGGCAGCAGCCAGAAGTAGACCAGCGGGTGGCCGAAGAACCAGAACAGGCTGCGCGAGAGCAGCGGGTCTGTGCCGTCCGCCAAGCCGAGCGCGCCGGGCAGCAGCAGGAAGAGGATCTCCGCGGCCACGCCCAGCGTGGCAAGCTGCCACATGACCATGGTGATCAAGACGGCGAGGGCGAGGAAGGGTGTGCGTTCGCCGGGATGCTCTTTGCGCCACGCGCCATAGGTGAAGTAGTAGCCGTAACCCGCGACCCAAGAGCCGACAACAATCAGCGTGAGGCCGACGTAGAAGGTCCAGTCGGCGAGCATGGGCGGATAGAAGGTGTAGAGCACAGAGGCGAGATTGCGAAAGAGCGGATAGGCGGCCAAGAGCAGGCCACCTGTCATCATGATGAGCGCCAGGTGGTTGATCCACGGGTAGCGCAGGGGGCGGCCCAGGCTGTTGCAGAGGGTGAAGGTGAAGAAGCCGACGATGAAGAAGGTCGTCCAGACCAGGGCGTTGAGTACGCCGTGAATGGTGAGACCTTGGTAGTAGGTTTGGACGCCAGGGGCAGCGTAGGGGTAGAGGTTAATACCGATATGCTCTAAGCCCTGGAGAACGCCCATCCAGAGACCGATGGTCAAGGCAAGAATACCGATGCCAACGTTCCAGCCGGTGAGCCGGTTAACGACCTTGTGGTCTGCCTCGGTCAGCGGGACCGGGACGGATTCCGCTACAAAATCGGCAGCGGGCATGGTTTGGACGGACATAGGTGTCATTTTCTCCTTGATCGTTATTGCACGGTTAAGGCTGCTGCGGTTTGTGTCTGTTCGGTTTCGTCGGTGGGCGCTTCCACAATCAGACGGCCATACATGGTATGGTGTAATTGGCCGCAGTATTCGTGACAGATGAAGTGGTATTCACCTGGATTGTCGAACTTAGCCGTGAGTTTGCCCACTTGGCCGGGCAGCACCATCATATTGATGTTGGTTTTGGTGAGTTTGATACCGTGCTGTACGTCTTGGCTGGTCACATAGAAGGTGACGGTTGAACCGGCGGGTACATGGATTTCATTGGGCGTGAATTGCCAGACCTGGGCGCGTATATGGACCTCATACTTGCCGGGGGCAAGCTCGCGCAGTTCCGGCTGTGCCCAGGGGCTGCCCTCGTCGTAGAGGGTGGTGGGATCGACGCGCTCGTAGACGCCGGGCACTTGGAACCCGGCAGAGAAGCCAGAGATCAGCACCGTGACGAAGAAGATGGCGAGGATGACGGCGGATAGGCGCATCCAGGCACTTTCGTAGCGGTCCACATGGAATTCTTCGATAGGCTCGGCGCTGAGGTGCACTGAATCCTCGATGACGGCATCGGCCAGTTCGGGCGTCGATGTCTCATGCTCTGGTGTCTCTTGCTCTGGCGTCTCTTGCTCTGGTGTCTCTTGCGGTGATGTGCCTTGCTCGTGTTCGCTCATTGGGTCACCCCCTGCGATAGCATCGTCGTGTAGACGGTCCCCCAGAGGGCGATAATGATGACGGCATAGACAAGCAAGACGGCGATGGTCCCTTGCGGCGTTTTGGGGCCTTTCATAGCCTGTTGTCTCCTTGACTTAAGGATGGAACATGTGGATTGAATGGGTGGGAATCTGTATTAAAGGTAAAAGCCGCTGGGAGAAGGGGTAGATTGCCCTTCTCCGCGGCATGGGCGCAACGGTGTGAATGGGCGGGCGTTAGCCGCGCCGCATGAGGTAGGTCAGGTCTTGGGCCATTTCTTCACCGGTGGGGCCGTCCAGCCCCTTGGGGATGATCAGGCGCACGTAGCCTTCAGGGTCGATGATGGTGACTGCGCCGGTATGATCGACCAGGCCGGTGTCTTCGTGCTTTTCAAAGTAGATGCCGAAGCTGCTGGCAATGGGCTGGATCTCTTCGACTGTGCCGGTCATACCGATGAAGGACGGGTCGAAGTGGCGCAGATAGGTTTGTAACTGCTCGACGGTGTCGCGTTCCGGATCGACGGAAATCATGAGCACCTGCACGTTCTCTGCGCGGCGCGGGCCAAGCGCATCGACCATGACCTGTAGGTCGTTGAGCGTGGTTGGGCAGACATCGGGGCAGTAGGTATAGCCAAAGAAGAGCGCAACATACTGGCCGCGAAAGTCGCTCAACTGCATTGGCTCGCCGGTGGAACTCATGAGCGTGAAATCATCGGCCTGATTGGGCGATTGGATGAGCACGCCGTGAAGTTCGCGCGGCGCGAACCACCAGCCCAGCCCAATCAGCAGCAGTAAGGCGAGCGCGGCGACGCCCAACCAGGGCAAGAGGCGACGATTCGGGCCAGACTTGATTTGACGAGCGGGCTGGCGGCTAACGGGAGTTGATGCAGTGGGCGATACAGCAGGTGTATTGGCGGGTGTGTCAGGACGAATTTCTGCGTGATACATGGATACCTTCTAAGCAGTTAAACATCGAAACGGCCTAAAAGCCGCAGCGATGAATCGATCTGTGTGAGCCGAATCTGAGCGAACAAAGCGTGAACGAAAACGTGATAGACGCAATAGGCCGCGGCCAAAGGGCCGCCGCACGGTTGGCAAATGGCCGCCGCGCCTCTTGTTAGCGCGGGTAGCAGAGAAAGAGGTGGGCGGCTTCGTAGGCATAGCGGTTGACGCCGCTGCTGTTGCGCGCTTCGGTAAGGATCAGGTTGATGTCGCGCTGGAGTGTCGCCAGGTTGGGCGTGGCGCTGCGATAGGTGGCGCGCAGGATGCCCAGCCCATCCACTAGGGCAAAGGCGGGCGTAAACTCGAAACCGCCTTGGTCGTCGGGGCCGAAGTAGGTGCTGAAGCCGCCGCCGATCACTTGCTTAAGCTGCTGCTCGTCGCCGGTGACAAAGTGCCAGGTGTCCGTATCGGCGTCGAGCGAGGCCGCGTAGGCGCGCAGCACATCGGGCGTGTCGTGGGCAGGGTCAAAGGAGATTGTGACGAAATGCAGCGGCACATCGCCTAGGTCCAGGCCGCGCAGGTCCGCTTCGATCTGTTTGAGGTACGCGCTGGTTTGCGGGCAGGGCGCGGCGCAGCGGGTGTAGGTGAAGTTGTAGAGAACGAGGCTGCCGCGCAGATCATCGCTGGTAAGGCGGTTGCCGTCTTGATCGACAAAGGCAAAGCCCGGCGCGGGCGCGATGCGCGGGAGGACTTGAATCGGCTGGAAAACGGCAAAGGCGATCACTGCTATCACCGGCAGCGCCAACAGCAGAATCCACAGACGCAGCCGCGGGGGGCTGTCGGCGACCCAGGTAGTGGAGTGTACGTTCGTCGTCATAATCTCTGCACTAAACGAGCCTACCTAATCATCACACTGCATATGACCATCATTATATGACCATCGTTACAGCGTCCTCATCTGTGAGCTAGGGCTAGTGTACATTACATTGGCAGGGGGTGCAACCGCATTGGGTAGCTGCGAAATATTTCACATATGTTGTTGCAGCCATGCAGGATTGCTGCGCATCGGGCGAGCCAATTGGGAGGGCTTTGACTTTCCGGCGAGCGGCGGGCATGGTATGATCAGGGTAAGCATATAGTGCCGAATCGATGCGGCGAGAGAGCGCCCCGCGGGTAGCGTGCCGCAGGCTGGGCCGCCGAAGGTGCAAGCTTGGGTTCATGCCGCCGGACCCAAGTGACACTCTCAGGCAAAGGGATCGTCGCGTCGGGGCATCTCTGGAAAGTGTTGCAGCGGCGAGCCTGTCAAGCGCTTGCTGCCGCCGCAACCACCGACGGGGCAACCTCTGGGCCTGCATGAGCGAGCCGGGGGCAATCTCTCAGGTTTCCGACAGGGAGAACGGGCATCCGTTTCGGGTGCTCGTTTTTGGTTGGCGCAGCCGGCGTCGCGTGTTCGATCTCATTGGGGGCGATGCTCATTGGGGCGATGGGCGGGCACGCTGGGCAATCAAGAAAGGGAACGCAATGCAAGCAGTACCGTATACAACAGGGGGCGCGGCGGGCGAGACAAGTCACAACGGACGGCACGCCGCGGGGGTGGACACAGCCGTGGATCTGCTGTACGCCCAAGATTCATTCGCCCACCGGCATTTGGGGCCGAATCCGGCTGAGGTGGCCGAGATGTTGGCGACGGTGGGGGTCGATTCGCTGGACGCGCTGGTGGATGTGACGGTGCCCGCGGGGATTCGTCTGCCGGGGCCGCTCAATCTGCCCGCGCCGCGCAACGAATCGAATGTGTTGGCCGAGCTACGCGCTATGGCAAACAAGAACGAGTTGTTCCGTTCGTACATTGGCATGGGCTATGCGGGTACGCTGACGCCAGGGGTGATCTTGCGCAATATTGTCGAGAGTCCGGCCTGGTACACAGCCTATACGCCTTATCAGCCGGAGATCGCGCAAGGCCGGTTGGAGGCGCTGCTCAATTTCCAAACGGTGGTGAGCGACTTGACCGGGCTGGAGATAGCCAATGCGTCCATGCTCGACGAGGCGACCGCCGCGGCAGAGGCCATGACCATGTGCCACCGGGCGCAGCGGCGGGCTGATGCCCATGTGTTTTTTGTGGCGGAGACGTGCCACCCGCAGACGATCGCGGTGGTGCAGACGCGCGCGGAGCCGCTAGGATTTGAGGTGGTGGTGGGCGACCCGGCCACCTATGAATTTGATGACGCAACTTTTGGCGCGCTGATCCAATATCCCGATACGGAAGGCAACATCGTCGACTATCGCGACTTTGTGGAGCGTGCCCATGCCGCGGGCGCGCTGGTGGTGGCCGCGACCGATCTGCTGGCGCTGACGCTGCTGACGCCGCCCGGTGAGTTTGGCGTGGATATTGCCGTGGGCAACAGCCAGCGCTTTGGCGTGCCGCTTGGCTATGGCGGCCCACACGCCGGCTTCATGGCGACGCGTGACGCGTATAAGCGCAATTTGCCGGGGCGTTTGGTCGGCGTGTCGGTGGACAGCGCGGGCAACCCGGCGCTGCGGCTTGCGCTGCAGACGCGCGAGCAGCACATTCGCCGCGAGAAGGCGACGAGCAATATCTGTACGGCGCAGGTGCTGTTGGCTGTGGTGGCGTCGATGTATGCGGTCTATCACGGGCCGCATGGTTTGCGGCGCATTGCCGCGCGGGTGCATCTGCTGACGGAGGTGCTGGCCGCGGCGCTGCGCAAGGCTGGCTATACGCTCAATGAGACGCCGATCTTTGATACGTTGAAGATCCACCCTGGGCAGAACAGCAGCGGGCCGCGTACCCAGGCCGAGCTAATGGACGCGGCGCGGGCGAAGCGGATCAATTTGCGCGCCTATGATGACGGCGCGGTGGGCGTGGCGCTGGATGAGACGACGACGGTCGACGATCTGCGCGATCTGCTGGCGATCTTTGGCGCAGGGGACGGGGCGGACATTGAGCAGTTGGCGCAGCAGGTGGCGCTTGACTATGCCGCGCCCTTTGGCCGCACAAGCGAGTATCTGACCCATCCGGTCTTTAATCGTTATCACACCGAGACGGAGATGCTGCGCTACATCTATCGCCTGCAGAGCCGCGACTTGTCGCTGGCCCAGGCGATGATCCCGCTCGGCTCGTGCACCATGAAGCTCAACGCGACGACCGAGATGATGCCGATTACGTGGCCTGAATTTAACGGGCTGCATCCCTTTGTGCCGCGCGAGCAGGCGCAGGGATACACGGAGTTGTTCACGCGCTTGGAGCAGGCGTTGGCCGAGATCACCGGCTTTGCCGCGGTGTCGCTCCAGCCCAACGCAGGGTCACAGGGGGAGTATGCGGGCCTGCTGGCGATCCGCGCCTATCATCGCAGCCGGGGCGAGGCCCAGCGCCGCGTCTGTTTGATCCCGTCGTCGGCTCACGGCACGAATCCGGCCAGCGCGGTGATGGCGGGCATGGATGTGGTGGTGGTGGCGTGCGACGAGCGGGGTAACGTGGACCTGGACGATCTGCGCGCCAAGGCCGAGCAGCACCGGGATGTGCTGGCCGCGGTGATGGTCACCTATCCATCGACCCACGGCGTCTTTGAAGAGGGCATCCGCGAACTGTGCCGCATTGTGCATGAACATGGGGGCCAGGTCTACATGGACGGGGCCAACATGAACGCGCAGGTGGGGCGCCCCACCTG
>CAZZNG010000144.1:0-6280 GCA_964655505.1 uncultured Litorilinea sp.
GACCGAGCGGCCCGAATAGTCGACGCGCTTCCCCAACAGGTTGCGGCGGAAGCGGCCCTGCTTGCCCTTCAGCAGATCGCTCAAGCTCTTGAGCTTGCGCTTGCCGCTGCGGCTGACGGCGCGACCCCGGCGGCCATTGTCCACCAGGCTATCGACTGCCTCTTGCAACATGCGCTTCTCGTTGCGCACAATCACATCCGGCGCGCCCAGTTCCATCAGGCGGCGCAGGCGGTTGTTGCGGTTGATCACGCGGCGGTACAGGTCGTTCAAGTCCGACGTGGCAAAGCGTCCACCGTCCAACTGCACCATCGGGCGCAGATCGGGCGGGATCACCGGCAGCGCGGTCATGATCATCCACTCTGGGCGGTTGCCGCTCTTGCGGAAGTTTTCGACCACGCGCAGCCGCTTGGCTGCCTTCTTGCGCCGCTGCTTGCTGCGTGTTGTGCGGATCTCGCGGCGCAGTTCCTTCGCCAGCTTCTCCAGGTCGATCTTGGCAACGATGTCGCGCACGGCTTCAGCGCCCATGCCCGCGGTAAAGACATTGCCCCAGCGCTCCGCCAACTCGCGGTAGCGGTTCTCGGTGAGCAGCATCTTCTCTTCCAGCAGCTTGAGGTCTTCCAGGTCGCGCTCCATGGCCTGGCGGATGCGCTCCTTGCGCTCCTCAATGTCCTGGCGCATCTCGCTGACCTGCGCGCCCAGCTCCTCGCGCACATGCTCGCGCTTGGCGCTGATCATCAGGCGGATGTCTTTCTTTTCCTCATCCGACTCGTGCTGCAACTCGTTGAGCTTTTGCTGCACCAACTCGTTGATCAGGATCTCGTGATCCTTGGAAACTGTCTCGCCCTGCTGGATGACAGCTTCAGTCGACCAGGAGAGCGTCTTGTCCTCGTCGGCCTTCTTGCCGACGTTGGTCGCCACCCATGTTTGCAGCGTCTGGGCCTCGTTGATCACCGCGGAAGACTCTTCGCTGATCCGCTCGTCCAGCGCGCGAACCTGCTCTTCTTCTTCCTCGTCCAACTTAGCCAGCGCCAGGTCGAGTTCGCTTTCCTGGCCGTCCACGCTGCCCGATGCTTCGCTTTCGATGCGGGCCAGGCGCATCTGCAATTCGCGCTCGTGGCGCAGAATGGCGCGGCTGCGCGCATCTTCGTTGACGTTGGTAATGATGTACTGCGCGAAGTAGAGCACGCGCTCCAGATGGCGCGGGCTGATGTTGAGCAACAGACCCAAGCGGCTGGGCACGCCCTTGACATACCAGATGTGGCTGACGGGCGAGGCCAGCTCAATGTGCCCCATGCGCTCGCGGCGCACGCGGCTCGGCGCAACTTCTACGCCACATTTATCACAAACAATGCCCTTATAGCGCACCCGCTTGTATTTGCCGCAAGCACATTCCCAGTCCTTGGTGGGGCCAAAGATGCGCTCACAGAAAAGACCATCGCGTTCGGGGCGCAAGGTGCGATAGTTAATGGTTTCCGGTTTTGTTACTTCGCCATAGCTCCACTCTCGGATCTGCTCCGGCGAAGCAAGCGAAATGCGGATCGCGTCAAAATTCTTTACTTCCATAAGTCCCTTTTCTCCATTCGACAACGGAGGGTAATCGGCAACGGAGGGCGGGCAGGCCCGGCACTGCTGGGCCTGCCCTGCGTCCGCATAAACTTACTCGCTGCTGCGGCTCATCGGGCCGGGTACATTCAGGCTGAAGCCCAGCTTCGGCAGATGCTCGTCGCTGTCTTCCTTCCCAAACTGAATGACCTCGTTCTTCTCGTTGATCACCTCGATGTTGAGTGCCAGGCTCTGGAGTTCCTTGACCAGCACGCGGAAGCTCTCCGGCACGCCTGGGCTTTGGATCTCCTCGCCCTTGACAATCGCTTCGTAGGTCTTGACGCGACCGCTCACATCGTCCGACTTGACGGTGAGCATTTCCTGCAGCGTATAAGCCGCGCCGTAGGCTTCGAGCGCCCACACCTCCATCTCGCCGAAACGCTGGCCGCCGAACTGCGCCTTACCACCCAACGGCTGCTGGGTGACCAAGCTGTAGGGGCCGGTGCTCCGGGCATGGACCTTATCTTCCACCAAGTGGTGCAACTTCAACATTTGCACGACACCCACCGTCACCGGTGAGTCGTACGCTTCGCCTGTCTTGCCGTCATACAGACGCTGCTTGCCCGTGGTGGGCAGCGGCCAACCGATATTCATGCTGTATTCAGTGGCGGCTTCTTCCAACGCAGCGCCTGTCAGGTCGCCGGGGTCAGCGCCGTGGTAGATCATCCACTCGCGCAGGGCTACCTCGCGCGCGGCCTCGTTGGATTCCTTGCTTGTGCGCCGCGTGCCATAGGCATCGGGCAAGATCGTCTCCGGCTCGTAGCCCCGCTCGCGCAGCCATTCGCGCAAGCAGGCGTGGCGAGCGTACTTCTCGTCACGATAGATGCGTTCGCCGTCATAGCCCAGCGGCTCAAGCCAGTTGATCAGGTAGATGCCCCGTGCGTCGGCGTCGTCGAGCAGTTCTTCTTCGCCGATGTTCTCCTGGCGGACAAGTTCCCATGCCCGCTCGGTGGCATCTTGCCAGGCGCGGTCGATCAACCACGCACGCACCAACTCAGCCCCGATCTCGTCTTCCTGCGCCCCATCAAAGACCGGCGTTTCGGCCATGAAGCCGAGGCGCATCGCCGCCCAACCCAAGTGGGCCTCTAGGATCTGGCCGATGTTCATGCGGCCCGGCACACCCAACGGGTTGAGGATGATGTCCACCGGTGTACCGTCCTCGAGGAACGGCATATCCTCGACCGGGACCACCTTGGAGATGACACCCTTGTTGCCGTGGCGACCGGCCATCTTGTCACCCTCGGTCAAGCGGCGGCGCTGGGCCACGCTCACGCGTACGATCTTCTCGACGCCCGCAGCCAGGTCGCGGTGCTCGTCGCGGTCAAAGACCTTGACATCCACCACCTTGCCGCGCTCACCGTGGGGCAGACGCAGCGAGCTATCCTTCACCTCGCGCGCCTTCTCGCCGAAGATAGCCCGCAAGAGCTTCTCTTCGGGGGTCAGTTCAGTCTCGCCCTTGGGCGTGATCTTGCCGACCAGAATATCGCCCGGCGTTACTTCCGCGCCGATGCGGATGATGCCGTCTTCGTCCAGATCCTTCAGCGCATCTTCACCGACGTTGGGGATGTCGCGGGTGATCTCTTCCGGCCCCAACTTGGTTTCGCGCGCTTCGATCTCATGCTTCTCAATATGGATCGAGGTGTACTTGTCTTCCTGTACCAAGCGATCGCTGACCAGGATGGCATCCTCGAAGTTGCCGCCTTCCCAACTCAAGTAGGCGACGATCACATTCTGGCCCAGGGCCAATTCGCCGTTCTCGGTGCTCGAACTGTCGGCCAGCACATCCCCGGCCTTCACGATATCGCCCTTATAGACGGACGGGCGCTGATCGATACAAGTGCTCTGGTTCGAGCGGTTGTACTTGCGCAGGTTGTAGACCCGGCGTGTGCCGTCTTCCTCTTGCACGACGATCTCATTGCCCGTCACGCTGACCACCTCGCCCGGATTGCGGGCGACGATGACCTGGCCGGAGTCAATGGCGGCCTGGAATTCCATGCCCGTGCCGACAATCGGCGCATCGGGCCGCACCAGCGGCACTGCCTGGCGCTGCATGTTGGAACCCATGAGCGCGCGGTTGGCGTCGTCATGCTCCAAGAAAGGAATCAACGCAGCCGAAACACTGACAATCTGCTTGGGCGAAACGTCCATGAACTTGATGCGGCTCGGCTGTTCGAACAGGAACGTATCCGCGCGCCGCGCCGAAGGTCGTGTCGTTTGGAACTCGCCCACCGCGTTCAATTGGGACGATGCCTGCGCGATGGAGGCTTCTTCGTCCTCGTCCGCGGTCAGATAGACCACCTCGCGGCCAGCATACGGGCGCACCTTGATCGGGCGTCTGTCGCCATTGGTAAAGAGGGTGGCGATCTGCGCGGCGGTATCCTTGTCAATGACCGACCCGCGCTCGGCAATCACCTTGTCGCCGTCGCTGATCTCCTCATCCAAGGTACGGCCGGTCAGCGCTTCCACCGTCGGTTCTACCTCGTTATAGACATGCCGGTAGGGCGTTTCGATGAAGCCGAAATCATTGACCCGAGCATAGGTTGCCATCGAGCCGATGAGGCCGATGTTGGGGCCTTCGGGCGTCTCGATAGGACAGATGCGGCCATAGTGGCTGAAGTGCACGTCGCGCACATCAAAGCCTGCACGCTCACGGCGCAGACCACCGGGACCCAATGCGCTCAAGCGGCGCTTGTGGGTCAGTTCGGCCAGCGGGTTCGTCTGGTCCATGAACTGGCTCAGTTGGCTGCCGCCGAAGAACTCGCGCGTCGCCGCCACCACAGGCCGGATGTTGATCAGGCTCAAGGGGGTCACTTGTTCCGGGTCGCGAATCGACATGCGCTCGCGCACCACGCGCTCCATACGCAGCAGGCCGATGCGCAACTGGTTCTGGATCAGTTCGCCCACGGTCTTGACGCGGCGGTTGCCCAGATGATCGATGTCATCGGGCCGGGCCGGGCCGTTGTTGATATTGATCAGCCGCTTGATGACCGCAACCAAATCCTCGTTGGTGAGGATGCGTGTCTCCAGCGGTGTATTCAGCCCCAGACGGCGGTTGAGCTTGTAGCGGCCCACCTTGCCCAAGTCATAGCGCCGGGGCGCAAAGAAGAGATTCTGCAAGAAGCTGGTCGCGTTGTCGAGCGTCGGCGGGTCGCCGGGGCGCAGCTTCTTATAGAACTCCAAGAGCGCGTCTTCCACGCCCTTTTCGCTGTTGGTCGTCGGATTGCTCGTCGGATCGCGCTCCAACGTCGATTCAATAAACGGATGATCCAGATCCGTATCCGTGTCGGCAAAGAGTTCGCGGATCTCTTCGTCTGTGCCATAGCCGACCGCGCGCAGCAGGATGGTGACCGGCAGCTTGCGCTTGCGGTCGACCTTTACGCTGATGATGTCGCGCTTGCTTGTTTCAAACTCCAGCCATGCACCGCGGCTGGGGATGAGCTTGGCCCCGGCCAGTTCGCGCCCGGTTGTGCGGTCTTCTTCGACCGTGAAATAGACGCCGGGTGAGCGGATCAACTGGCTGACGACCACGCGCTCACTGCCATTAATAATAAAGGTGGCGGAATCAGTCATCAGCGGGAAGTCGCCCATAAAGACTTCCTGCTCGCTGATCTCGCCCGTATCCCGGTTGACCAACTTCACCTTTACCCAAAGCGGGGCGGCAAAGGTAATGTCACGCTCACGGCATTCGTCTTCCGGATACTTCGGTTCGCCGAAATAGAAATCGCCAAAGTGCAGTTCCAAGTTCTTGTTGAAACTGACAATCGGCGAGATCTCGGCGAAAAGTTCACGCAGCCCTTCGTCCTTAAACCATTCAAAACTGCGCAACTGGACCTCGGTCAGCCGAGGCAACTCCAAAATGGTTGGCGTCCTTGCATAGGACTTCCGCACTGTCCGCGTCCCCGACGTCGACGAATTGATACCATTCCAGCTTTGGCTCATGTATCTTTTAGCTCCTTACAACCACAATGGGCAAAGGTCCGGAGGAACCCGGAAAAAAAGACCGACCGGCAACCGCCTGACCGTCAAAAAGCAATAAGACACCAAGATAGATAGCTCGCGATTGGCGACGCCGCCAACTGCTCACTACCTATATCAGGTGTCTTTGATCTGTTCACGTCTGTATGCTACAACGCGACGCCCCTAAGTTTGGCTGCCATCGTTGTGGCGTGGGCGGCTGCCCGGCATCCACCCGTTGAAATGCAATTGAATGAGGATCGACGATCTGCGGGTTGACACGCCATGTTGTCTCTCCTTGCCTCACGCCGACGCTCTCACCCCATCCTCAACTGATTTGGACTTGGCCCAAATCCTGCGTCTTCCGTCACAGAACACGGGGTTGCCCGCCCCGTGTATCGCCATGCCGCTCGTCTTGCGCTGTGTCGCAACCAAGCCCACAGCCATCAAGCCATAAAAATATAAATGCATCAATACAAATGGCGGCTGCGCGGCACAGCCAATCCCTTGATCTGTTCGGCTGCCAAACTCAACGAGAGTGTACCACACATCGCTAATTATGTCACGCCGATCAAGGGCTTCTAGACGCGACTTATAAGACTATCACGTCTGTTGTGGTTTGTCAAATACAACAGACAAGCAAACAAAATGCGTTTCCTACGCATCTAGCCTGCGTCGCCATCAACACCGATCGCCACTACAGCCCGTCATTAGCTCGTCATTA
>CAZZNG010000144.1:6380-9481 GCA_964655505.1 uncultured Litorilinea sp.
CGTCATTAGCTCGTCATTACAAGGTTGCATCCGCACAACATTACATCTGCGGATTGCTGCAATTTGGTTGTGAATCAAACGAGCATGACTCAGAACAAGAATAACGCAGACAATGGCTGACTAAGCTAGCTGACTTAGATAATGCTGATAATGCTTCAAGAGAGGAAAAACCCGACAACCTTTGTGCCACGCACCGCCATGTGCATGGCGAACGTCATCATCTACACGCAGGAACCATTACACGCAGATTATTACACGCAGATACAGTTGGACGCGGGTGACGTGAACGGATACCAAAGACGTTAATCGCACAAAACGGGGTTTCTGCAAGCCATGACGCCTGGCAAACCATTTCGATACGCACCATTTTCTTCAACTGGATTTGCCGTGCCGCCGGACTGACGAGGAGCAGAATTGTCATTTTCTATGGCGGCCTTTGCTCCGTGGGCTAAATGCGAACCGGATACTGTACCCGTTTATTTTAACCCATACTCGTGTAGCTCCGCTGTAAGCCAGATCGCAAAATCCCAATCGATAACCCAAATCGAGCAATGTTGGGGGTGGACACAAAAAAGTAAATCCTCTATAATGTGGGGCGCAATGGGGTGAAGTGGGGCGATTTGCCTAGGAATGGCAGGATGGGCCACAATATGTGGGACAAATTCACGTTCTTGGGAAATTTGGGAAAACATCGCAGCCGCCGCTCACCACACATTGCGCAACGTCACAGCGCTAACGTTGCAAAGGGCAAACAGACAGCGTGTTTCTCGGCGAGTTCAGCCACAGTTTAGATAGCAAGGGCCGGCTTACCATCCCGGCTAAGTTTCGGGACCAACTGGCGCCGGGGCTTATTGTAACGCGCAGTCCCTTGGACCCTTGCTTGATGGTGATGCCACAGGCCAAGTGGGACGAGGTCGCCGAAAAGATCAACCAACTGCCGATCGCCGATGCACGCTCCGGGCTGCTGCGCCGCCTCATTTTCAGCGCAGCCGAGGATCTGAAGCCGGATCGACAAGGGCGCATTTTGATCAGTCAGCGCCTGCGCGACCACGCCCAGATCGACAACGACATTGTCATCGCCGGGGTCAACACCTTTATCGAATTGTGGAACCCCAATCTGTGGGAGGAGCGGGTCTTGGCCCAACTTTCCACAGGGGCAATCGACGGCGAACTTTTCGCAACGCTCAATGTGTAAGACGGTGGAACATATCCCGGTTCTGCTGGATGAGACGGTCGGCGGCCTCCAGTTGCGGCCGGGCGATTGGGCCATCGACGGCACGCTAGGCGGCGGCGGCCACACGGCAGCCATCCTCGACCGGACAGCTCCGGATGGGCGGGTGCTAGGGCTGGACGCTGACCCTGCTGCCATCGACCGAGTGAGCGAGCGGCTGGCCGAGGCTGTTGCCCAAGGCAGGCTGACCCTCGTCCAAACTGCTTACGCCGCCATGCAGGAGGTGGCCGAGGCCCACGGCTTCACTGCTGTGCAGGGGGTTGTGCTGGATCTGGGGGTGAGCAGCTTTCAGCTGGAGACGCCGGAGCGCGGCTTCTCGCTCATGCAGGAAGGCCCGCTCGACATGCGCTTTGACCCAGGCCAGCGGCTCGACGCCGCCACCATTGTCAATCAGTGGCCCGAACAAGCGCTGGCCGATTTGATTTTTGAGTATGGCGAGGAACGACGCAGCCGCCGCATTGCACGTTTCATCGTGCAAAACCGGCCCATCACCACAACCCAAGCACTGGCAGCAGCAGTGGAACGGGCTGTGGGCGGGCGTCGCGGCGAACGCATCCACCCGGCAACGCGCACATTCCAGGCGCTGCGCATTGCCGTCAATCGTGAACTCGACCAACTGGGCGAAGTATTGCCCCAAGCCCTAGACCTTCTGCGGCCAGGAGGTCGATTGGCGGTCATCAGTTTTCACAGTTTGGAAGACCGGATCGTCAAACACTGGATGCAGGCCGAAGCACGCGATTTTATCCACGATCCCTACCATCCGCTCGGCGGGACTGCCCGAACACCGACCGTGCGGCTGATCACAACCAAGCCGATTACACCGTCGCCAGAGGAGATCGAGCGCAACCCACGTAGCCGCTCGGCCAAACTCCGCATTGCTGAACGGCTGCCCTAAGCATTTTGGAAATTCCGGGCCGGCAGCGCTGGTCACCTGCACGCGTTTGCCCGGCTCTTATAGCGAACTGCACACGGCCTCTTCATATCCGACTGCGCTTATCACGACTGCATTTATCACTGCCCTTGTTGCAGCCTCTTTTGCTGATTGGTTCGGAGCCTGTCGTGCAGTTTGAGAGATGATTGCAGGTTTACACAAGGTTAAGGATGGAGTATGCACCAGCCAAGCACGTCGTTCTCCTCTTCTGCACCCTTGCATATTGCTTCGGGCCGAGGCGGTGCTTCGTCGGCTGCCTCATCGGTGGTGATGCCGGGCGTTCCTCCCTTTGCGCCCTATGACGACCAGCGGATCGATCCTGCTGCCGAATCCTTGTCGCGTTTGCATGAGTGGGTCGGCGCGCTGGATCGCTACTTGCGTCTGCCCAACTCCTTCCAGGCATTTTCCGTTTTTCTGCTTGGTCTGCTCTTGGTTTTCGCCGGCGCTATGCTGCAAGTGTGGGTCGCGGCGCGCATCATGCAGGCCGAGTATAAGCTGGCCTCGTTGGAGCGCGAATATATCGCCATCGAACAGCAGAACAGCGAACTGCTCTTTATGATTGCGCGCGACACCAATCTCAATCGAATGCGCGAGCGCGCCGTCGCCATGGGCTACGTGCCCATCGATGCGCGCGAGTATGTAGTGATCCAGCCCGAATCGCTGCCGATCGCCCAAACAGCCGCGCAGCCGGAGGCGGCGCACGCGCCCATGCAGGCGCAGACAAACGGGGAAACCTTGCCGCTGCACCAGTGGGAGCGACTGCTGCGCGGGGAGGTGACGTGGGAGCGACCAGCCGCGACGCAGCCTGCGCGTGACTGGGCAGCGTCTACAGAGCAGCCTGCTGCAAGCGGCGTGGGCTGGCAGGTGCGTTGGCAGCAGCTCGTGGAACAGGGCCGCCAGCTCTTTACTAAGATGGACATTCACTGATTGATGTTCGCT
>CAZZNG010000144.1:9581-13425 GCA_964655505.1 uncultured Litorilinea sp.
GGAACAGGGCCGCCAGCTCTTTACTAAGATGGACATTCACTGATTGATGTTCGCTGTGGACATGGGCCGCGGATGACATTGCGCGGATGACATTGGCGCACGCCCACCAAGCTTGTCGCCGGTTGCTGCAAAGCCGGTTTTAAATCCAGCATCGGTCTGGAGCATGAGATGCAATCAACTTCTCGCCTGACGACGACTCGTCCCGGGCATGATGACGAACAACCGACCCCCCCCGAACAACGTCCGCTTTGGCGCATTTGGACCATCGTGGGCGTTTTCGGCATTGTTGCCGTGGTCTTGATCGCACAACTGCTGCGCTACCAGTTTTTCCCGCCGCAGGTTCCGGAAGTGGCCGCAGCCAAAGCCGTGATCAGCGATGCCCGCGGGACTGTGGTAGACCGCAACGGCACGCCCCTGGTCGTCAACCGCCATTTCTTTCAATTGACCATCACCCCGGCCAATATCAAGACGCCCGAAGAGCGCCATGAAATTGCCCAACAGCTAATGGATCTGATCGGACTGCCCTATGACCAGACCTTTTCGACGCTGACGGACAATGCAGACGCTCAGTTTGCGGTCCTGGCCGACGCCATCACCCTCGACAAAGCGCGTTTGGTGCTGGACTATCAAAGGCAGTTGGCGGAAGAGCGGCTCATCTTTCCGCTGCAACACGTGCAAGCGGTGTCAATGACCCGGCGCTATTACCCCCAAATGCAATTGACTTCGCATTTGCTGGGCTTTGTTCGTCCCTATCATGGCGGCGTGACCGGCATAGAGGAGTATTACAACGACTTTCTGTTGCAAGACGGCACGGGCCTATTGACCAAGAACGTCGCGGCCATCGACAGCTTGTCGCCCGATGTTTTGCGCTTTGTGCCCTCGCCTGTGGGCAAGGACTTGGTGCTGACCATCGACACCACCATTCAGTGGATCCTGCGTGAAGAGTTGCAAAAAGGTCTGGAGGAATATCAGGCCAAAGGCGGCAGCGCAATCGCCATGAACCCCCACACCGGCGCGATTTTGGGCATGGTCAGCCTGCCCGACTATGATCCCAATAGTTATGAGGAGACAGCCTTTGAGCTTTTCCCCAACCCGGTGATCAGCGCCCAGTATGAACCGGGTTCCATCTTTAAGATCGTCACGGTGGCTGCCGCGCTGGATGCTGGAGAGATCACGCCGACCACAATCTTTACCGACAGCGGCAGCATTGCCGTGGGGGGGCGGGTGATCTTCAATAGCAACCGCATGGGCCACGGTCCGGTGCCTGTGACCGAGGCTTTGGCGCGGTCGCTCAACGTCGTGACCGCGCAGATCGCCCAAGAGATGGGGCCGGAGGAGTTCTACCGCTATCTCCGGCTCTTTGGCTTTGGCGAAGCCACCGGCGTCGACTTGTCGGGCGAGATCAACGGCTTGATCAAGACGCCGGCCAACGCGAATTGGAGCATGGCCGACTTGGGGACCAACAGCTTTGGGCAAGGTCTGGCGGTTACGCCCCTGCAGATGCTCAATGCCACGGCTGTCATTGCCAATGGCGGAAAGTTGATGCGCCCCTATGTGGTGGAGTCGCGCATTGGCAACTCGGCGGTGCAGTTTACCCAACCGGTCATCGTGCGCCAGGTCTTGCAGCCTGAAACCGCGGCGCAGATGGCCGATATGATGGTTGAGGTGGTGGATACGGGCAACACTAGGGCCGCGGTTGAAAATTACCGCGTTGCGGGCAAAAGCGGTACCGCGCAGATCCCGACGCTTGGCGGCTATGAAAAAGAAGATACCATCGCCAGCTTCGTCGGCTTTGCCCCGGCAGACGACCCGGCCTTTGTGTTGTTGGTCAAGATGGATCGGCCCGATCCGAGCATCAACTCCTGGGCGAGCCAGACCGCCGCGCCGGTCTTTAGCCGCATGTCGGAGCGGCTGCTCAACTATCTGACCGTGCTGCCCGACGATCAGCGCCTTGCATCCGGGTTCCCGGCGGGAGAGTAACGTGCCGCCGTTGATACCAACCCAGATTACGCAGCATACGCTTTGGCAGGCGCTCACAGGCGATCTACCGCCTTTGGCCCTTCCGCCTACGCCGATCGCACGGGCGGGAACCGATAGCCGGGATATGGCCGTAGGTGATCTCTTTGTGGCGCTGGTCGGGCAGAACACCGACGGTCATCGCTATGTGGGCGATGCCTTGCAGCGGGGGGCGCAGGCGATCATCTGTGAACTGCGCGCGGTGGATCTGCTGCGCGGGACCGATGCGGTGATTGTAGACTGCCGCAGCCAACGCAGCGGCGATTTGGCAACGGACTTGGGCGGCCTGCCCACCAATGGCTTGGCCGGGCGTCAATTCGCCTATGTGGTGGACGACAGTGTGGAGGCGTTGCAGCGCGTTGGCGGCTTTCAGCGCATACAGCGCAGCCGCCCGGACTTGAGCGTGATCAGCATTACCGGCAGCGTGGGCAAGACCAGCACCAAGGAAGTCGCCTATGCCGTCATGCGCCAGCGCTATAACACGCTGCACAGCCGGGGCAACTTGAACAGTGAGCAGGGGTTGCCGCTTTCGCTGCTCGAACTCGGCTTGGAACACGAACGCGCGGTGCTGGAGATGGGCATGTACGGCCTGGGCGAGATCGCCCGTCTGTGCGAATTGGCCCGGCCCCGCATCGGCATCATCACCAACGTCGGCCCGGTGCATCTGAGCCGCCTGGGCAGCATCGAGAATATTGCCCAAGCCAAGTCTGAATTGGTGCAGGCGTTGCCCGCGGCCAGCGATGGCGGCGTCGCCATCCTCAATTGGGATGACGAATATGTGCAAGCCATGGCCGAACTGACCCAGGCGCGCATCTTTCGCTACGGGCTGACGCCGGAAGCCGACCTGTGGGCCGACGAGATCGAAAGCGCGGGCATGGAGGGCATCCGCTTTCGCTTTCACCATCGCCGCCGCGACGGCAAGGTTGATTCGCTGCATGTGCGTGCGCCGCTGCTGGGGCGGCATAGCGTGCATACAGCTTTGCGGGCCGCGGCGCTTGGCCTGGTCGAAGGGTTGAGTTGGGAGGAGATCGTCGCGGGGATGCAGAGCATTCCCGGCCAGATCCGGCTCATCGTCGCCCCCGGCATCAACGGCGCGACGATCATCGACGACACCTACAACGCCAGCCCGGCGAGCATGGTCGCGGCGCTGAACCTGCTCAACGACATCGAGCCGGAAAAGGGGGGGCGACGCATCGCAGTTTTAGGCGATATGCGCGAACTCGGCCAATATACGAGGGAAGGGCATAAGATCGTGGGGCGGCGCGCCGCCGACGTGGTCGAACTGTTGATCACCGTGGGCGAACTGGGCCGGGCCATCGGCCAAGAGGCAAGCGAGGCAGGCCTAGCGCCGGAACAACTCTATTCGACGGCGACGGCTGAGGAGGCAATCGCGCTGCTCAGGGAGCAGATTCGCGGCCATGATATCGTACTGGTCAAGGGCAGTCGTGCCCTCGGCATGGAGCGTATCGTGCCGGCCATTAGTCAGGATGATGCCGTACGCGATCCATAACCGATATTCATAAGCCAGGTCATCAAGCAAGTGTGTGGACGCAGCCGGTCAGCCACCATATCCCAGCAGACCTTAGCGGCTCTTGAGCGGCTCTTTGATGGGAGCAGATCTTGGTCGGGCCGTTGGCCCGGATGACCGGTCGGGACAATCATTCTTTTTCACGCCGGCAGGACATAGCGAACAGATTCATGGCATATGGGTTGACATTGGGGACCGTTAGCTTCTTTTTAGCGGTCATTTGGGGACGGCCCCTGATTGCGTTGCTCAAACGTTGGGGGATTGGGAAGCAGATTCGGGTAGAAGAGCCTGATGTTCATC
>CAZZNG010000145.1:0-1516 GCA_964655505.1 uncultured Litorilinea sp.
AGTGGTGGGAAACAGGCTAAAGGCCTGTTCACCAGAGAAAACGTGCTTGAGCACGTTTCCCACCACTAGGTGCAGGCTTGAGCCTGCGCCGCTGCGCCGCAAACGCACCAGGTGATCTTCCGGGACGCTCCGAGCGTCCCGGAAGGTTGCGCCCACCCCCGAATCGTCCCCTTGCCGCTTCAAACTCCGTCGTTTGTCTCGGTTGAATCCACTTTATGTCCCACGCATCCAGCAACTTGTTCGCCCATACTTAGACCACTAAAATAAACAGGTATGCGTTTCAACAGTGCCTGGCCGCCAGTGGGCTACAGGCGCACAGACCTCTAGGGGTGAATGGTCTTGAGCCAACAAACTGCTGTGATGAACAATGGTCTGCCACCGCTTAACCCCAGCATCCCGCCCACGGCAGCAGACCCGCAGGCCGCGCTTCACACCGTGGGGCGTACCCTCCAAGCAATGGACGCGTCCGAAGCCTGGCCCTGGCTGGTCGAACAGATTGCAGCCCATACAGGGGCCACCTTTGCCGCGCTGCTGCTCTGTGACGAGTCAGCGCCGCGCATCGCCGCGGCCACCGTGCCCATGCCCAGCGCACTGCCCAGCCACTACGCGCCCACCGTCGCGGCCTGTCTAGGCGCTTGCGCCATGCCCATCATTTGGCGCGCCGGTGAGCCATCTCCCCTGCGCCCGCTCCTGCCCACCAGCCGCAGCATGGTGATTGCGCCCGTGCCGGTGGGCACAGCCGTGCAGGCCCTGCTTGTGGCCGAGTCCACCCTGCTCGATGGATTGAACCGGCCCGAAGCCTCCTTCCTGTCGAGTTTGGCCCTCCATTGCGCGCTCAAGTTAAGCGAGCAGGCCCACGCACGCGCCGCCGCCGAAAATCAGCAGTTGCGTACCTTCGTCGATCACGCGGCGGAAATGTTGATCCTCATGGACCCGACAGGCAACATCACATACGTCAGCCCTGCGTTCCTGCGCGTCCTCGGCTACGAGCCGCATGAGAGCGTTGGTCGTGTCGCATGGGACTTTATTGTCTCTGAAGACCTGCCGCATGTGCTGGATGTCTTCGAGCGAATCCTGCGCACCCATGAGCCTGCGACCGTCCAATACCGCGTCCATCACAAAGAGGGCGGGGTGCGCGTGCTGGAAAGCACGGGCCGTTATCTTGCCCACAACGGCGTCCAGAACGGATCAGGGGGCATCCTCGTCCACTCCCATGACGTCACCGAATACATCCGCGCCCAGACGACCCTCCAAGAGCAGGAGAGCCGGCTGCGCGCCATTCTGGACGGCGCGCCCCTGGGCATTGCCCTGTTGGATCGGGATCAGCACATCCTGCACAGCAACCGTAAATTGCAGGAGATGCTTGGCTACAGCGCCGCAGAATTGGGCAAGCGCTCGCTTACCCAGATCACCCATCCCGACGATCTGAATGGCTCCCAAGACTTTCCTGAAATCGTGATCACGGGTGCGCGCACCGGCTACACCGTGGAGCGGCGCTATCTGCGCAAAGACGGCA
>CAZZNG010000145.1:1616-3839 GCA_964655505.1 uncultured Litorilinea sp.
TCGCCATGTTCGAGGACATCACCGGCCAAAAGGCCATGCGCGAGGCGCTGGAACACCATGACGCCATCTTAGAAGCGGTGCGCATGATCGCCGAACAAGCGCTGCACGGCAGCTTCGGTCAGGATGCCATGCTCCAAGCGTTGCAAAAGGTGGGCCAAGTCACGCGCGTCCACCGCGTGATGCTTTGCCAACTGACGCACAACGAGGCCGGCGCAGCCAGTATCCAGCACCGCTGGGTTTGGACAGATGCAGAGAGCGCGCCAGGCGCGCAGGATACCCTCATCCAACTTGACCAGACCGCATCGGACGAGCTTCATGCGCTGGTGCGAGGGGCCGGCTTTGCCGGGCCAGTGACCCGCCTGCCGCCCGCGCTCCAGCAGGCGTTGGCCGCGCAAGGCGTCAAGTCTCTGGTGGTCCGGCCCATCCTCGTCGACCAGCGCTGTTGGGGCGCGATGGTCCTGGCCGATCTGCAGCAGGCCCGCCAGTGGAGCGCGCCCAAACTGGACGCGCTGCAAACCGCGGCCAGCACCATCGGCGCGGCCATCCAACGCGAACAGGCACAGGTCGCCCTGCGCCAAAGCAAAGAGCATTTCCGGCTCCTGGCTGAAAAGGCGGATGATGTGGTCTACCGCTTTGCCTTCAAGCCCAAGCCGCACTACGTCTACATCAGCCCGTCTGTGACGCGCATCAGCGGCTATACGCCTGAAGATTTCTACGCGGACCCGGAATTAAACTTCAAGCTAATCCACCCGGAAGACCTGCCGCGCTATACAGCCCTGGCGCAGTCGTCAGAGAACTGGATGGGAACCCATGAGTTTCGCCTGGTGCGCAAGGACGGCGCAATTATCTGGACAGAGATGCGCAATGTGCCCGCGTACGATGATGCCGGGCAACTGGTCGGCCTGACCGGCATCGCGCGCGATATGACGGCGCGCAAGCACGTTGAAGCGGAACTGCAGCGCGCCAAAGAAGCCGCCGAAGATGCAGCCCAGGCGAAATCCGAATTCCTCGCCAAGATGAGCCACGAGATTCGCACGCCGCTCAACGCCGTGATCGGCATGACCAGCCTCTTGGTGGAAACGCCCCTGTCGGAAGAGCAGGAGAGCTTTGTCGAAACCATCCGCATGAGCGGCGACGCGCTGCTCACCGTCATCAACGATATTCTGGATTTCTCCAAAATCGAGGCGCGCAAGCTCGACCTGGAACACCATCCCTTTGAGCTAAGACAGTGCATCGACGAGGCGCTTGACCTGGTGGCTGTCAAGGCCGCGCAAAAGCAGTTGGAATTGGTCTGCCGCATCGAGCCGGATACGCCCCCCGCGGTCGTGGGCGATGTGACACGCCTGCGCCAGATCCTCGTCAATCTGCTTTCCAACGCCATTAAGTTTACCGAGCAAGGCGAGGTCGTGGTCACCCTGCGCGCCGCCCAACAGGACCGCGCCGCCGCGGACGCCACAGATCAAATCGCAGATCAAATCACAGGTCAGAGCGCCGATCAGATCGCGGGCCAACCCGCGCGCCACACCCTGCACTTTTCCGTCAGCGACACCGGCATCGGCATCCCGCCCGACAAACTGCACCGGCTCTTCCAGTCGTTCAGCCAGATCGACAGCTCGACCACGCGCAAGTTCGGCGGCACAGGGTTGGGGTTGGTCATCAGCCGTCGCCTGTGCGAGCTAATGGGCGGGCGCATGTGGGTCGAAAGCGAGGGCGTGCCGGGCAAAGGGTCCACCTTCCACTTTACCGTCACAGTGGATGGGCTGACAGACGAGTTCCGCTTGCCCACGTATGAAGGCGTCGAGGCGCTGCGGGGCAAGTCGATCCTGGTTGTGGATGACCATGCGGCCAACCGCCTGATCTTGACCCGCCAACTGGAGAGTTGGGGCGTGTCTGTGCTGGCGGCTGCTTCAGGGAGTGAAGCGCTCGCCATCTTACAGCAAACCGCGCGTCTGGACGCGACCATCTTGGACATGGCAATGCCGGAGATGGACGGCGTGCAACTGGCAAACGCCATCCGCCAACTGCCGCCGTGGCAGGATCTGCCCTTGCTCATGTTGACCTCGATTGGCGTCAACAGCCGCGGCATCAAGCAAGCTCATGACAGCTTTGCCGCCATCTTGATCAAGCCAAGCAAGCCCGCGCAGCTTTGCCAAGCCCTTTGCCGCGTCTTGGGCAAGCAGCAGACAGCTGCACACAAGCCGCTCACCCCTTTGCACCGTGCAT
>CAZZNG010000145.1:3939-13179 GCA_964655505.1 uncultured Litorilinea sp.
GCGGACATCGCCGCCAACGGGCTGGAGGTGCTGGAAGCGCTGCGCCGCCAGCCCTATGACCTGATCTTGATGGACATCCAAATGCCGGAGATGGATGGGCTGGAGGCCGCGCGCCACATTCGCCGCGCCTGGCATCCCGCGCAACAGCCGCGCATCATTGCCATGACTGCCAATGCCAGGCCAGAGGATCGCGCTGCATGCCTGGCCGCAGGCATGAACGGCTATATCAGCAAGCCGGTCAAACTCGACGACTTGGCCGCCGCGCTCCTGGCCGACCTCTCCCCCACCATGCAGCTTGCGTGAAAACCACCGGGTGATCTTCCGGGACGCTGCATGAAGGTTAGGAAATTGATGGGGGAATCAGCATCGTTGGCAAGCTCGATCCAGAAGGCGGATCTTCCCGGAAACTACGCCCATCTGCTCGCAAGATGGGCATGAAGCTCGCAGCTTCCGGGAAGGTGAATCCCTACGTGGGGGGATGACCCGCTACCGGACCACGATCTCGTCTGCCTCGATCAGCGGCAGATAGGTAAACCGCTCTTCGGTATAGGTGACCGTGAAGGTGCGGTTGCCCATGACAATCGGCGTGGCAATGGTGCAGCCGCGGCCATACTCGCCCTCTGTGCGCGTGACAAACCAGAACAAGTCCTGTTCGATGCGGCCCCCCGTGCCGGAGAATTCTTCGTCCAGCCCCAGGAATTCACACCCCGTCACGCTAAACGGCCCGCCTGAAAACGATTGCAGGTTGGGCGACGTGACATTGAGCAGCAGCAGACAATCGTCCTCAAGGTCGCACGGGTCGCCGGTGAGATCGGTCAGCGTCATGTTGCCCCCCGCTCGCGCCTGCGACCGCACCAGTTCGATCTCCCGCGTCGAATTCAACTGATCTTCATCCGAGGTCAGGCGCACGCTCAATGCAGGCTGCACGCCAGGCGTGTTGCCTGTGCGCGAGGTCGCGTTGAGCCTGACGGTGCGCCGCGGATCGACCGAAGTTGTCCAGCGGAAGATGCGCCCCTGCTCCCCATCCGCCACGGGCGTCACCTGGGCCGACCAGCTTTCCGGGCCGACCAAGCCGCTTTCCATCACGATCAGCGCGGTAAAGGTGACCACCTGTCGCGGGTGCGTGTTCTGCACCGACAGCGAGAAGGGAACCGTCTCGCCGCCAATCGTCGCCTGAGCCGGTATGTCAATCATAATTGCCACAGCGTCTGCTGCATCCGGCGCAACGCCCTGGGCAAAGGCCCCGTTCACGCCCATCAACCCGCCCAACACCGCGCCGCACGCCAGCGGCAGCCACCGCATCACGCGCCGCCACTGCATCATGCGCCGCCGAGCAGGATCGGCCAACCTATCGACCAATGTACTCATACTTCTCTCCTTCCCCGCAATCGGGTGAAAGCAGCCAAGACACTTCATCCAGTACGCGCACATCTATCCATCAGTCGGCGGGTTGATACGAGCTTATCACTGTTTGCACGGCGAAACCAGTATCCTAGATAGCAGGCAGACCAACTTCCTGACGCCTCACCTTTCGGGACGCTCCGAGCGTTCCGGAAGGTAAACCCCTGGGACACACCCGACCCGAAGCGCGGTTGACCGCGCGTCCATTCATAAGTACAATGGACGTGGGCCGCCCATCGGCCCATTGCTCCCTATCCATTGCCGCTTTTCGTAGACACTTTTTTGCGTTCGCATCCCCCGCGGCAGCGTGTGCCTGCTCCACAGATCCATCCACCGCGTGCGCTCGACTTGTGACCGTTTGTGACCGTGTTGTTTGACCGGCCTATGATCGGCTAGAAAGTGCTGCTGTTATCTCCCACGAAGCTATCTCCCACAACGCGCATACCTGCTGAGGACTTACCGATGCGCCTATCCCTGTGAGCCTGCACACTCGCAGCGTAACTCCTGCTGTTTTGCATTACCCATCCCAACGCTTACCCACTATCACACCCTACTATTCCCATCCCTATGATCAAAGGAGCCACTATGGATGCTTTGTCTCGCCGCAGCTTTCTAAAGCTCGCCGCGTTATCCGCCACAACCAGCGCGCTGGCCGCGTGCGGCGCCTCTGCCCCGTCCGCAGGCGGCGACACCGGCAGCAGCCCCGCGGCTGCCTCGTCCCAGGTTGAAGTCATCGTGCAAGGCTGGGTCGATTCAGCCTGGAAAGTGACCGAGCGCGCCAAGATCTACAGCGAAGAGGTGGCCGACGGCTACACGGTCAACGTCACTGCCATTCCCGAAGGCTGGGAAACCAAAGCCCTCAGCCAGATTGCAGAGGGCAGACCCACCTGGGATGCCATGGTGTCGCATCACCCCTTCCGCTTCTCCGTCATCTGGCTTTCGCAGGGGCTGATCATGCCCATTGACGATTTTATGGCGACCTCCAGCCAGATCGATCTGGACCAGTACTGGTCTGCCACCATCGCGCCCGACCTGGTCAAATTCGACTGCTCGGTGCGCGATCAAGTGGTGGGCGTGCCGCTGGCAATCGATACCTGCTGCCAGGGCATCAACGCCGAACTCATGGAGCAGGCCGGGCTGCCCGCCACGCGTGAAGAATTCATGGCCGAACGCAGCTGGGCGCAGATCCAAGATTGGGCGGAAACCGCGCGCGAAACCCACAAAGCCAACAATGTGTGGGGCATCTCCACCTGGAATGTCTATCACCAGGGCTTGGGCGCGATCTTCCAGTCCATCGCGTCAGAGCTTTACTACGAGGAAGAAGGGCTGATCCGCTTCGACAGCGAAGAGATGGAACGGGCGCTGGAGATCCAGTCCAACTGGTCGTGGACAGAGGTCGCGCCGGTTCCTGCCTGGGGCCAGCCCAACGAGGTCGGCGACATCTTCCCCGGCGGGCGCAGCGCCATCTGGCAGGGGCAAGTGGGCCAGGTGGGGTCTGCCCAACGCGTCTTTGGCGTCGAAAAGATCCCCCATGCCATGCCTGTCCTCGTCGAAGAGGGCGGGACCGGCGGCAACCAGTGGTATGTCACCACCGGCTATGTCCTCAACCAGGCCCCTCACCCGCAGGAGGTCGTGGACTTCTACCTTTGGATGTTCGGCCCGCAGAACGAGGAAAACGCCGAACTGTCCCTCCAATACAACTGGTTCCCGGTCTTCCAAAGCCACTGGGACAGCCTGGTCGAAGGCAACCCGGAGCGCGAATGGGCCAAGGATTTCCTGCCCCAGATTCAGAATGCCAAACTGATCCCGCGCAACCCCTACTATGAGATCGAGCACACCACCGCGGCCAAATACTGCGAAATGGCCCACGCCCAGCGCATCAGCGTGACAGAGGCCTGCCAGCAGATGATGCAAGAGGTGCGCGACAAAGTCGCGCAGATGGATGTCGAGTGGTAGGGAACCTACCTGCGTGGGGTGTGGGCGAGCGCCTGCTGGCTCCACCCCCACGCTGTTTGATAGATTCTTCGGGAGAAAAGATCATGGCTGACACATTGCGTCCGCCTTCTACACCGCTGAAGTCCGTTGGCCGCGGCGCGACCGCCGGGCGCACCGACCGGCTCACCCGCAGCGCGCTGACCGGCTATCTCTTTGTCGGCCCGGCTGTCCTGCTCTATCTCGTCTTTTCCGTCTATCCGGTCCTGCGCGGCATTCTGATGGCCTTTCAGGATTACCGCTTTCTCAAGCCTGCCACGCGCAACCCCTTGAACTCCTTCAACGGGCTGGACAACTGGATCGAAATGGTCGGCGACCCGACCTTCTGGCACAGCTTCCGGGTTGCGCTCTTGTTTACCCTGGGCGCGTTCCCCGCTAATATCGTGCTGGGGCTGGCCTGCGCCGTGCTCATCGCCAGCATCCGCAACCGCGTCCTCGAAACCGCGACGCGCGTCATTGTCTATCTGCCCGTGATTCTGCCCGTCAGCGTCGCCATGCTCGTCTGGAGCATGCTCTACCAGCCGGGCGTGGGCTTCCTCTCCTACTTTGTCACGCGCATCGTGCCCATCTTCGACACCTCCCCGGCCTGGCTTGGCTTTGGTTGGGCGCTGCCTTCGACCGTTGTCGCCTGGGTCTGGATGCAGTTCGGCTTCAACGCACTGCTCTTCCTCATCGGCATCTACGGCATCCCGCGTGAACTCTACGAAGCCGCGTCGATTGACGGGGCCAACGCCTGGTCGCGCTTCCGCTATGTCACCCTGCCCGGCCTGCGCCCTGTCTTTACCCTGGTCTTTGTCCTCAGCGCGGGCATCGTCAGCGCCACCGAACAGGTCATGCTCCTGACCGGCGGCGGCCCCGCGGAAGAGACCCTGACCACCGGCCTCTATGCCTATTACCACGCCTTCACCACCCGCTACAGCGACATGCGCATGGGCTACGCAGCCTCCATGACCCTGGTGCTGGGGCTGATCCATATCGTTGCCTCCGGCCTGGTCTTCCGCTTCATGCGCACCGAACGTTCCTAGCCTGGCTGCACAGGAGAAACCGCATGACTACAACGTCCCTGCCCCGTTCCACAGCCCAGCCAGGCGCGCACAAACGCCGCTGGCACGTCGGGTCGATCCTTGTCAATCTGCTCGCCTTTGCGCTGATGTTTATCGTTCTCTTTCCCCTGGCCTGGTCGATTGGCTCGTCGCTCAAGGGGTATGAAGAGCAGTACACCCACCCCCACCTGCTCATCCCCCAAGACCCGACCCTGTGGAACTACCGATGGCTCTTTACCAAACTGCCCCAGTTCCCGCGCCAACTGCTCAACAGCTTTATCGTCACCGGCAGCGCTGTCTTTCTCAACGCCTTTCTCGCCACCATGGCCGGTTACGGCTTTGCGCGCATCGACTTCCGCGGGCGTGACCTGCTCTTCTACGCCATCGTGATCTCCATGTTCCTCCCTCGATCCGGCGCGCTCATGGCCCAGTACGAGCTGCTCAGTTTCCTGCGTATGCGCACCATTCCGGGCTTGATCCTGCTCTTTGCCGCCGCGCTGCCCATCTCGATCTTTATCATGCGCCAGACCTTCCTCTCCATCCCGCGTGAACTGGAAGAATCGGCCTACATCGACGGCGCATCCACCTGGCAGGTCTTTTTGCGCCTGGCCCTGCCGCTCAGCGCCTCCGGCGTCATCGTCATCTGCATCCTCAAGTTTGTGGAGGTCTGGGGCGACTACCTGTTGACCCTCACCATCCTCGACGACCCCCTGCAGTTCACCGCAGCGGTCGGCGTCGCCATTGTGCGCAGCTTCATCACCACCGAATCCAGCAGCGCCACCAGCGGCGCAACCACCACCATCGCGCCCGATGGCGTGCTCGGCGCGGCCAATGTGGTGACCATGCTGCCCGTCGTGGTGCTCTACATCCTCATGCAAAAATGGTTTGTGCGCGGCCTCACCGAAGGCGCGCTCAAGATGTAAGCAAAAGCCGCTTATGCAATCGCCATTAAACAATCAACCAGACAATCAACCAGACAATCAACAACGAAGCCCTTAAACAGACAAACTTAAACAGACAAAGAGGAAGCGTGATGTCGCCTAATCTACTCTTCATCACCACCGACCAGCAGCGTTGGGATTCGCTGCCCTGTTACGGGCTGGATTTCATGCAGACGCCCAACCTGGATCGGCTGGCAAGCGAGGGGACGGTCTTCGAGCGCTGCATTGTGCCCGGCGCGGTCTGCGTGCCCTGCCGCGCGGCCATCATGACCGGCCAATACCCTTCTGTCACTGGCGTGCTCACCAACGGCACTTGGCTGCAGCCCGGCACACCGACTTGGCCCCAACTGCTCTCTGACGCGGGCATCCGCACCGCGGGCATCGGCAAAATGCACTTTCACCCCTGGGACAGCCGCTGGGGTTTTGACGAGCGCGTTATTGCCGAAGACAAACGCCACATCTACCTGCCCGACGACCACGTCAAATTCCTGCGTACCCAGGGCGTCGAGCGTCCCCACCCCACCACCGACCCCGGTTACTTTGAATCGGTGGGCGCGCCGGTCAAACCCTGGCCCAAGGATTGGCACATCGACGCCTTTGTCGCCAACCAAGCCGCAGCCTGGATCAAGGCCAACGCGTCCAAGCCCTTCGCCGCCTGGGTGAGCTTCCCCGGCCCCCACGACCCCTATGACCCACCGGCAGAGATGGCCGAGATGTACTACGACGCGCCCATCCCCGAACCCATCGGCGGGCCGGAGGAACTGGCGAACAAACCTTCGCCCCAACGCCGCCGCGGCCGCGATACCCTGAACAATGCCATGTTCCAGATCGATCCGGGCCAGGCCACGCCGGAGCAATACCGCCGCTGGCGCGCCCACTACTACGCCAACATCTCGCTGATCGACGAGGGCATTGGCAAGATCCTCGCCGCGCTGGAAGAGGCGCAGATCCTGGATGATACGCTCATCATCTTCACCAGCGACCACGGCGACGCGCTGGGCGATCATGGCCTGGCCTATAAGGGCTTTTTCTACGACAGCATGGTCCATGTGCCGCTGATCCTGCGCGGCCCCGGCGTCCAAGCAGGCGCGCGCGCGTCCACCTTGGTCAGCACCCTGGACCTCATCCCCCTCTTCTTCACCCATTTCGGCCTGGACGCGCCGCCCATGCTCCAGGGGGGCGACCTGCGCCCGGTCTTGGCCGACCCCAGCGTCACCCTGCGCGACGCGGCCTTCTGCGAGATCACGGGCCGCGCCATGGTGCAGACGGATCGCTACAAATACGGTTGGTACGCGGGCGGCGAGGCCGAACTGTACGACCTGCAAGCCGACCCGCAGGAGATCCACAACCGCGCCGGCGACGCGGCCTATGCCGCGGCGGAGAACGAAATGCGCGGGCTGCTGCTGGCCCACTGGCTGGACAACCAGACCCAGCAGGCACGCGCCACCACCGTCCCTGTCCACCCGCGGCGCATGGAGATCGAGGAGCGCTACCGGCAGGAGCGCATGAACACACCCGCTTAAGAGCCAGCCAAGGATCGATGATTCTCAACCAGCATGAACCCGGCGGCGCAAGCCGGATCACCAACCCAATCTCCCACTGTCACTGGAAAGGAATGCCAAGTGGCAAGAATCAACAAGTGCATTGACCTGCTCGAACAGGGCCAACCCTGCTATGCAACCCACCCGACCGAACTCAGCTACGAAGCAGGCTTGCAGGACGCGCAGACTTGGGCCGATATGCTGCTCATCGACTTCGAGCACCACCCCTTTGACACGGTTGGGCTGACCCGCTACATGCGCGGGCTGAAAGACGGCGGGCCAACACCCAGCGGCCATCTCACCCCCACCGTCGTCTGCACCCTGCCCGCCAACGCCATCACGCCCGAAGAGGTGCGCTACAACGCTTGGCAGGCGCGCCATGTGCTGACCGCGGGCGTACACGGCATCCTGCACACCCACACGCGCAGCGCGGAATCGGTCAAGGCCTTTGTGCAGATCACGCGCTACCCCTTCCAATCGCTTGGCCGCGAGATCATCGGCGAAGGGCTGCGCGGCGCAGGCGGCCAGCGACCGGCCTGCGATATCTGGGGCTTGTCAAGTGCGGAATATGCCAAGGTTGCCGACCCGTGGCCGCTCAACCCCCAAGGGGAACTGCTGTTGGGGTTGAAGATCGAGGATCGCCACTGCCTCGTCAATGTGGATGACATCGCCGCGGTTCCCGGCATCGGCTTTGCCGAATGGGGGCCGGGCGACATGGGCATGTCCTTTGGCGAGCCGGACGCGCACGACCCGCCCTATCCCGACGTGATGAACGAGGCGCGCACCACCATCCAGACCGCGCTGGATCGCCACGGCATCGCCTTCTACTCCAGTTGGAACGACCCGGACATGAGCATGGAACAGCGCGTCGACTACCTGATCGACGTGCTGGGCGTCAAGCTCATGGGCGCGCCCAACAAAGAATGGGCCGACTACGGCAGACAAAAGACCGGGCGCGCCATGCCCGTGTAAACGAGAAGGCTAACCTTCCGGGACGCCGCTAGCGTCCCGGAAGGTAGGCCACGTCCCAACCCACTCACGAAAAAGTCGGGAACCCGTGCTGGTCGCGGTGATACTTGGAATCAAAGAACTGGGTGCTCTTGAACCACTCATGGCGGCCATCCGCCGCTTCCTCCACCACGCTGTCTGCCAGCGCCTGCTGCTCCGCCTCGGACATGGGCGTAAAGTCGCGGCCAATCGCCACATCCTGCTCCAGATCGCGCATGGACTGAATCCCGCACACCAGCGTGCTGATGGGCAGGGAGAGGGCATAGCGGCGGCACTGCTCCGCGCTCAACCCCAATTCAGTGACCAACTGCCCGCGCCCGCCCAGGCTCTTCATCCCGATCACACCGATGCCGCGGCGGTTCAACTCCGGCAGCGTCTCGTTTTGAAAGCTGCGATAGTGGGCATCCAGCACATTGATGGGCAGTTGGCAGGCATCCCACGGGAAATCCTGGTCGAGCATCTTCTGGAAGATGTGCGGGCTTTTGTGGCCTGTAAAGCCGATGAAGCGCACCTTGCCTGCCTGCTGCGCGGCCACAGCCGCCTCGATGGCCCCCTCGGCGCGGAAGATCCAGTCCGGGTCGCTGTCATAGTTGACTTCGTGGAACTGCCACAGGTCGATCACGTCGGTCTGCAAGCGGCGCAGACTCTCATGCAACTGCTGCTCCGCGGTCGCCCGGTCGCGCGCACAGACCTTGGTCATCAGCGTCACCTGGTCGCGGCGGCCCTTCAGCGCCAGCCCCATGATGCGCTCGGATTCATGGTCGTTGTATTCCCAGGCGTTGTCCATGAAGGTCACGCCCGCGTCGATGGCCTCTTGCACCAGGCGGATGGATAGCTGCTCGTCGATATCGGGCTTGACAAAATGGCCGCCGCCAAAGCCGATGATGGAGACCTTCAGCCCGGTCTTACCCAATTCGCGCACCGGCATCCCCGCGGCGTTGCGCTCTAGATCCTGCGTCATGACTCGCCCTTTCTCAGTTCTGTCTATGTATTTGCTGTTTGTTCTCTGTTCATGCGAGCGCACCCGGCGCGCTCAACGGTTCCCGTGCAGTATAGCATACGCGCTTGGGGGGCAGGCGAGAGGGGAGAGAATAGATCTTCCGGGACGCTCGGAAGGTTGATTTTGTAGAAATTCACAGGGTCATCAGCATCGCTGGCAAAATCGATCCAGAAGGCGGAGCTTCCGGGAAGGTATGCGGGGTAATCGCCGGTCGCCTGGGGATCGAATCCCCAGGCTAGTGGTGGGAAACAGGCTCAAAGCCTGTTCACCAGAGGTAACGTGCTTGAGCACGTTTCCCATCACTAGGCGTAGGC